>JBFHVL010000031.1:0-22048 GCA_041589565.1 Kangiellaceae bacterium
AAGGTTTGTAGGGTAATTTGAATGACGGCATTAAAACTAAAAAGATCGAAATTGGAAATTTGTGGCAACATAGGCATCGCCACAATAACAATACTTAACGCAAGGAAAAGTCGAATTCTTGGCGAAACTGTACGGGTTCCTATCACCACCATAGCCATCAGCATGCCGCTGATTCGGGCAAAAGGTAATGCATACTGAGTTAACCAATTGACGATGGCCTGATATTCAATGACCATAATTTAAAGCACTACCCAATTAACTCAGGAATGGAGTGATAAAGCGCCGTGGTAAACTCCACCAAACTACCAACAATCCAGTGCCCCAGAAAAGCCAGTGCTAATAGAGTCGCCAGTAATCGAGGCAAAAAGGTTAGCGTTTGTTCGTTAATACTGGTCGCCGCCTGAAAAATAGCAATTAACAACCCAATCAAAAGCCCTGGAAGAACAATAGTTCCGGTAAGCATAATGACTAACTGAAATGCCTGACTGAATACATCGACTACAATTTCCGGTGTCATAATTTACTCCTCATCCAAAACTGTTAGCCAATGTACCGACAATAAGCGTCCAGCCATCGATCAGTACAAACAGCATAATTTTAAACGGCAGGGAAACGATCATTGGTGACAACATCATCATACCCATAGCCATCAGAATACTGGCGATCACCAGATCAATTACTAGAAAAGGTATAAACACCAGAAACCCGATTTGAAATGCAGTTTTTAATTCGCTGGTAATAAAAGCAGGCACCAAAACAGTAAACGGTACTTGAGAATAGTTATCTGGGTTCAAAGACATACCAGCCATATCGGAAAACATTTGCAAATCATTTTCTCTGACTTGTGCCAGCATAAAACTTCGAAAAGGTTGCTTGGCCCTTTCAAGAGCCTGCATAGAGGTAATTTCTTCATTAAGATAAGGCTGAACAGCTTGATCATTCACTTCACTGATCACCGGAGCCATGATGAAAAAACTTAAAAATAGCGTGAGTCCAATTAATATTTGATTAGAAGGCGTTTGCTGCAAACCTAGTGCCTGTCGCAAAATGGCAAACACAACGGAAATGCGAATAAAACTGGTCATCATGATGATAATCGCTGGCAGGAAAGTCAGCATGGTCATCAACAGAAGGATTTGTAGCGTTACGGAGTACTCTTGTGAACCGTCGCTGTTGGTGACAACTTTTACTGCAGGCAAAACACCGGTTGTGGCAGAGGCCAAATCAGGTAGCCATAATAGCAATATAGGGAGTAAGCAACGAAAGATGGTTTTATTCATCGTGTTTTCCCAACGATTTTTTTAGCTGAGTTGCGAATGCATCTTTAAAAGATATTTTCTGCGCTTCGACTTTTGGAATGCAGTCTTCCGATAACTCGTCTATTTTTTGAATACTATTTGGCGTTACACCAAGCAATAAATGGCGACCATCGACTTTAATAATGACCAGCCGCTCTTTAGTACCAAGAGGTTGATTGGCTTTAACTTCGATAACTTTATTGGTTGCAAATCCACCGCCAGTAAATTTACGCAGAAACCAGGCACAAGCAAATATCACGAATAAGATAAACATCAGCGCCAAAACAACGGAAACTAACGACCCCGTAACGGAAGGAACTGCAGAACTCGACGGTTTGGCAATAACACTTGTGGGCACCATCGCCAGATTGAAAACCATTGCCAATACAAAAACACGTCGATAAAACATAATTAGCGTAACTTCTTAATGCGCTCACTCGGACTCATCACATCGGTGAGTCGAATGCCATATTTTTCATTGACTACGACCACTTCACCATGAGCGATCAGAGTTCCATTAACCAGAACATCTAGGGGCTCACCCGCTAAACGATCCAGCTCAACCACCGAGCCCTGATTTAATTGCAGTAAGTTTCTAATCGCAATATTGGTACGCCCCACTTCCATGGATAAAGTAACAGGAATGTCTAAAATGACATCCAGGTTATCTTTATTCATAGGTCCACCAGACGACTCGTCTTTTAAGTTTTCCAGCGGTGCTTGTTCGGTATCTTCCTGTTCAGACATGGCCGCAGCCCACTCGTCAGCCATTTCATCCTGATTTACGTCATTTTCTTCACTCATCTTAATGGTCCTCTATCAGGGATTTAATAATGTGATCACGAGGGATCTGCTCTAAAATTTTCAATGCCGCTTTGTCGTGAGACTGACCGTACTTCGCCCTGAATGTCGGTAAGCCCCCTACGTCTACAATGACTTTTTCAGGAAGCTCAACGGGTAGAATGTCACCTTTCTTCATCTTCATGACATCACGTAAACTGATTTTGGTTTCCAACAGTGTGGATGTCAGCTCGACCTCTGCACTCATGACTTCTTCGCGCAAGGCGTCGACCCAACGGGAGTCCACATCATCTCGATCACTTTGAACACCAGCATCAAGTTTTTCGCGGATGGGCTCTATCATCGAGTAAGGCATAGTGACGTGAAAGTTTCCACCGCCGCCATCCAACTCAATATGAAAACTGCAGACGACAACCACTTCTGAAGGGCTAACGATTGTTGCCAATGCAGGATTTACTTCGGAATCCAGGTACTCAAAGTCGACCTTCATTACCGGCGACCAGGCTTCTTTTAAATCAATAAAAGATTGCTCCAGCAAAATTTGAATAATGCGCCTTTCGGTTGGTGTAAATTCGCGACCTTCAATTTTTGCGTGAAAACGTCCATCTCCACCAAAAAAGTTATCTACCAGAATAAATACCAACTTGGCTTCCAAGGTAAAAAGCGCAGTGCCCCTAAGTGGGCGAATTCGAACCATATTCAAACTGGTGGGAACGAATAAGCTGTGTACGTATTCGCCAAATTTAATCATTTGAATCCCATTAATTGAAATATCTGCACTGCGTCTCATCAAATTAAATAGACTGATCCGCATATGACGTGCAAAGCGCTCGTTGATCATTTCCAGTGTTGGCATTCGACCGCGAACAATGCGGTCTTGTGAAGTAAAGTCGTAAGGTATGGCTTCACCGGCGGGAGCATCAGCCTCTTCAACATCGATATCGCCATCGTCTACGCCGTGTAACAACGCATCGATTTCATCTTGGCTTAATAAGTCAGTAACCATAGCTATTGCATCACAAAACTAACGAAGAGTACTTTCTCAATATGAGGATTACCTTCAAGCTGAGTCATTGTTGCCTGAACCACCTTCAAGGCTTCCTGTTGAAGTTTTAACCGGCCTTCTGGCTTGATAACCTCGTCGGCATCAGCTGCACTCACCAAAGTCAGTAAATCATTTTTTAGTCGAGGCATATGCGTTTTCACCAGACTTGCACTCTGAGAACCTCGCACCACAAAACTCATTTTAATTTGCACCATTCGATTTCGAGTCTTTCCTTTGAGCGGAGAAATAATAGCTTCTGGTACACCTACATAAATGGCGGGTTGCTTTTGTTTGGCGCCATTTTCCTCGACCGTTTCTGCTTCTGCGGCCTCGTCACCACCACTTAAAAAGAAAAATGCCCCTCCCCCCGCAAGAATTAAGGCAACGGCAACAATGATGATGATTTTGAGCTTGCCACCACCACTTTCTTCACCAACATCTAACTCCAACTCGGTTTCGTTATCAGCCATGTAAATTTCCTCTTGTTATGCTCGACATGGCGGCCGGTTTACTGGATAAACAGAGACTTACTCTAACCAAGCAAACTTAATGCCACCCTGAAAGGCAATTTATTTTCTTTTAATAACAATGCGTTAGCACAATTAACAGTTGAAAGGACGGTTTTTTGACGACTAAGAATCAAGATATTAGAGGTAAAATTCACTGAAGTGCGACAAAATCCCGACGTTAGAACCAATAACGCATCCTGTTTCAAGTATAGAAACTGGAATGAAAGGCACCAATAAAGCACTAAAAAATAAAGACTTCGGTGCTTATGTGGCTTGGTTTAAAGCGGGTACTGGGACTAAAACTTACGGGTAAAACTTACCGATTAATCAGATTAAACGAACAAATCCAATAACCCCCGGCTACTACTCATTGTCTGAGACTCTGACTTATCAGAAATCGTAGGATCCACTTCGGAATCGGCTGTTGACTCATCCCGCGCCAATTCCGACTTTGGGTGTTTATCTTGAGATTGGCTTTGAACATCAAACTGAGCCAGATTGATCCCCTGCTGTTGAAGCATTTCTCGCAATCGCTCCTGATTACTTTCAAATAGCTCCCGTGTTTGCCCATGCTGGGCCTGCACGAGCACCTGAACTTCACCATTTGCTTGCATCACCCGAATATTAATCGGACCTAGCTCTTTGGGATCCAGCTGAATTTCTGCCTGCTCAAGTCCGGCACGCATCATCCAATTGATTTTTTGTGATAAGTCACCTTGCCACTGTTTTCCATACATTACCAAAGGCGCTGCCATGGGTGTCCGCGCCACCTCACCCTGAGTCAAAGAAGACTCCGATAAAGCAGCCAAGGCAACCGGTGTTTGCTGAACCTGAGCAGCCTCGGCCATCCCCTGTCCTGCCGACTTAGCGAGTTGCTCGCCAACGACAGAGCTCAAGGTATTCAAACTGTGCAAACTGGATAGTCTGTTTCCTTTGTCGCCACTCAGATGCCCTTCCATCCACTTATCGAAATTACTCAATGTATTTAAAGATTTATTGGCTAGACTTTCCTGACCAAACTTCAATTCATCCATCGTCACCAAGCCGTTGACGCCGTCAACTCCTAAGCCACCCGATTTTTGAGCGAGACCGGCCATAGGAGAAAATGTCACGGCGGCTTTTTCGCCGAGTTGAAGCTGTGACACTTCCGACGTGACAACTTTTGATAAATTTTCAAAGTTATTGCTCGTTCCTGATGCAAGAAAATCTCCCTGTTTAAGTAGCAACTGAGCAGCCTTAAACATACCTTCCAGGCTTAAGGGTATCCTTTTGCCGCTTGCCAAAGGCTCCCCTTCACCAATACCGGCATTCTGGCGCAGGCTCATACTTTCAAAAATAACGGCCAGCACGGCTTTTTCATCGGGTGCCAGTTTCGATAACTGGCTTTCGTCCAACCCTTCCATTGTCTGAATGAACGGCTCGACTGAACCTGCAGTAAACTCTTCGCTGGGACCAAGCTGTTGCATCATGGCTTCTAGTTTTTCCTTCGAGAAACTTACGTTTAGCTCATCGAAAGAAACGGAATCACCAAGCTGTTCGACTGGGATCTCCGGTAAAAGATTGCCGCTTTTGCCGCTGACTCCGCTCTGATCCAAGGCCGTTCTGTTGAGTTGCTCAAGCGGAAATTTCCCCTGAGCACTATCTTTAGCATCCACTCCTAAACGGTTCTGCGAAACCGTTACTGAGTTAACAATATCCTTAAATATCAGCTTGTTAGTGTCACTTTTTAATTCATTACTCGTACTATACTCTGGCGCACGAGCCCCATTGCCAGAGCTGCTGGCAAGATTTGTAAGGATTGAACTGGATGGCTGCTGAGTCACTCTGCATTACCTTTAAATGATCTATCTGGTAACTAGAGGGCAAAATCAATGCCATTTTTTAGAATACAGCCAGATGCTCTCAGAAGGTGGGAGTCTTATGTGGAGGACAAGGCAATGCCAGAGTGGCATCGCCTTAAAGATTCAGGTAAGCCTTAAACCGATTGTAGAACTTTGATTGCCTTTTCGAACTCAACTTTTATTTGAGAGAGCAACTCTTTGGCATTAGATAGGTCGCCTGCTTTAGCCTGCGCTTCAAGTTGCTGGCAGACAGATGCAAGCTCGAGAGCGCCAAGGTTACTGCTGGCGCCTTTAATACTATGCACTTGTCGAGATACCTGCTCAGCCTCATCATTATCAATAAGCTGTTCGATACTATCGATATGCTTTCGATTGTCTTGTTCGAAGGCAGAAACCAATACCGAAAACTCATCACCCAGTAATTGTTTTAATTGTTCTATCGTTTCTTTCATTTTTCAGTGCTTCTACGCGCTTTCCATTTAAAAACAACCTTAACACGAGAGCCATTATTTGAAAACTCAAGAGAGTCAGCTAAACGATAAATTAAAGGGTAACCGCGGCCACTCAACCCGTCTTGAGATGACTGTACTTTAACCGACTGATAGTCGAATCCTTTTCCGCTATCCTCTACAATTATCTCAAGGCTGCCGCCATGAGACTCGTTTAGGTGTGAAATACAAATATTCACGAATCCTTGTTGTAACGATTTCAACCTTTGCTCGCGTTGACGGTAGTATTCAGCGAAACCATGCGCTGACTTTTTTAATTCTGAATTTAAGCCCAAGACTCCGTGTTCAAGCGCGTTGGAATAAAGCTCCGTTAGAATCGTGAGCACCTGCGTGCGATAGCTACGCAGATTTCCAATAGACATTAAATGCTGAGTTAATACAGGTAAAGGATTAAAATTACGCAAAGAGTTCGGCCCAAGCGAAAACTCTATTGTTGAATCACTTGGACCAGCTTTAGAGAATACTTCATCGACCGTATGAAAAACGTCAAACTCGTACTCTTTATGATTTTTTACTTCGATGTAGGTTACATCGTCAGCTTGTTCTCTACTGCGATGGAATGGTTTCAGTCGCTCATGAACTTGCTCAAATGCACATCCAGATGTTGCCCCTTCTTTTAGCGCTTCAAGCAATCGATGTTCTCCAAACATTTGATTAGTGTCATCTTCTGCTTCGATAACCCCATCGGAACAAATGAACAAACTCTCACCCTCTTTAAATGGTCGCATGTCGATTTGTACATTCAGCTTGTCATTATCCAGGATCCCTAATGGAAGGTGAGTCGAATGCAGACTCTCAAGCTCTCCAGTATTTCGATTAATTATATAAGCATCGGGAAGCCCGCAATTGATAAATTTCATGCTGTTATTGTCAAAGTCAATTTCGGCAACAGCGGCACAACAAAAGTAGCCTGTTGGTAATACAGAGTTCAAACGCGTATTCATCTCCTGAATGATCTCATACAGCTCAAACCCTTTGGTTGTCATCCGAAAAAAGATATCACTGGCAGGCATTGCACCTATCGCCGCAGCCAACCCATGCCCAGTAAAGTCCCCTAAAAAGACATTTAGCCCACCAAGCGGACGCTTGGCAGCTAATAAAATATCACCATTGAAAACCGACATAGGTGACACTTCATAACGAATATAAGGCTCATCAAGCGCACCCTTATGAGCAATATTATCGAAGATTCGTTTGGCCACTCGCTGCTCTTGCAACAAGTGTTGCGTGTGATATTCAATTTCGTTCTTCTGCTCGGTAACAGTGTGATAAAGCTCTTTCGCACGCTGAAAAGCATTGATTTTTGCGTTTAAGATAACCTGATTAAATGGCTTGGTAAAAAAGTCATCGCCCCCGGATTCGATACACTTTACCAGTGATTCGGTATCGGTTAACGAAGTTATAAAGATAATGGGAAGGTAATGAGCGGAGTATTGTTTTTTTAAATAACGAGCAACTTCAAAACCATCAATGCCAGGCATTAACGCATCGAGTAAAACGAGATCAGGCGGAGCCTCATTGCAGGCGGCCAGTGCTTGAACACCATCTTCTGCTTCTAAAACTTCATGCCCCTGACTTTCGATAATTTTTTTTAGTATGAGTCGATCGGAAAAATTATCTTCTGCAATAAGAATTTTCATTGCAGCATCCCGCTAAGATCTCGCAGCAACTTATTGAATATCGAAAAGCTGTTCAAAATTAGAAATAGCTAAAATCTTCTTTATTTCCGTATTACAGTTTTTGATCACTACCTTTGCCGAATCTCCCCCAGCGAAATCTCGTAAAAGCAGCAACATACCAAGCGCCGAAGAGTCCAAATAAGTTGTTTCCGAAAGATCGACGACAAACGTATCTGGCTTGTCCGATAAATCTTCATAAGTTGCCCTAAAGTCCTGATGACAACTGAAGTCGAACTTTCCTGATACCTTTATAGATAATTCATTGTCGGTTCGGTTACTGGTTACTGACATGAAGCGGATCTCCAAACGAAATTTTAAAATACCAAGATCGTCCATAAATACGACGAATATGGCTTAATAATAGATGATAGTCTCAATTACGCAAGCTTAGGTTTTATCCTTATATAGCTTGCTTGTACCACCCAGTTCAGGCGCTTTCAGGCGTCTCACATCTCGAATATTCTCATTACCGCCACACTACGGATAGACCATTCGACGGTTGGATTTATTGATTGTTTTTTACTCAAAACTGGGGGTATTCTAGCAATTAAGCGCACTGCTCTGTTTATAAATCAAGGGCAATATTCCGCCGATACTGAGTTTCTCTTCGTAAAATGGTGTCGTTATGGAGGTTTCTGAGCTTTTTCACCCTTACAACACCGGTCATCGGGTTATACATTAATTTTCGCGCGTGCACTCCTCCCAGATCACTCGATAGTACCTGAAGTGAACGAGCTCTCGCATAGTCGGTTAAGAAGTCTATGTTAGTTTGCCCCTCTCCATCTGTTCCTTTTATAAACTCAGACCCGCCGAATAGCTTTACTTCCAGATTTTTAAGCTCACCGCCATTACGCAAAATACTTTCAATAAGCCGATCCATAGCTTCAAGGCCATGAGCGTGCAAAGCGAAATTTACCGGGGCCGCTTCATAGCTCTGTTCCAGGTTGGGCGCCAATAAAAAGTGGTTCATACCACCAACCCGATTAACCTTGTCTCTGATACAGGCTGCAACACAGCTACCCAGCACTGTGACAATTATTTCGTCAACGTTACTAACATAAAATTCGCCGGGTTTAATTTTGGCGGCAAACATTTGGTTATGACGGTCAAAATAACGAACGACATGTCCAAATCCCGAAATAGCTGGTGGAGGTTTAGGTTTTAGGAGTTTTATCATAAGGGCACTGATAATACAGCTCAGAGCAATTGGTGTTTAATTAGTTTAGACTTTGTTACCAGAATTGCTGGCTAAATAACACTATTTAAATTGAAAGCCTTGCTGTCATTGCTCCCCGCAATGAGACCTTATTTGGAAAAATTAAGGTTATTAATGTCGTCTTCTTCCTGACGTGCTGTTTTACGTTCTTTCTCGATATGCTCTTTGTTTTTCATTTTAGATTGATACTGACTGACGGCCTGAGTACGTTGGTTGGTATTTTGCCACTCTTTGCGCTGCTGCTGAACGGAATGCTTCAACTGTTCAAGTTGCTGTTGCTGCATGGATATGGCCCGGTCAAGCTGAGACAAAAAAGCTTTGTAATGATGTAACTGACTCCCTGACATGCCTTTTTTAGCCCGGTACTGAAACTCGGCAATATAATCCGTCCGATATTGCACTAATTCGGTCAACTTTTGCTGTGCCTGCCCAAACGTTTGTTGCGCCTGATTAAGCGCGTCAGCCGCTTTTTTCTCACGCTGCTCAGCAACTTTTTTTACCGGTTCAATTCGTTGCGATACGGGCTTCATAGCATTCTACTTTCAGTTAACTGCGTTTCTGTGGTGTGTTGCAATAAGGCTTCGAGCTCTTCAACGGACTGTCCCAGCGATCGACTTTCGGATATCGCTTGCTGCAGAAACCGATCCATCGCAGGTTTAAGTGCTATGGCCAGATCAATATCTCGATCACTGCCTTTCTCATAGGCTCCAATATTTATCAAATCGCGATTACGCTGATAGATAGAGTATATACGCTTAAACTCTCTTACAGTTGCGAGTTGCTCGTCGCTGACAATTTGAGTAATTGCTCGACTGACTGAAGCCTCTATATCAATTGCCGGATAATGACCTGCATCAGCCAACTCGCGTGATAACACCACGTGTCCATCAAGTATAGCTCGTGCCGCGTCAGCTATAGGATCTTGCTGGTCATCACCTTCTGCCAAAACCGTATAGAAAGCGGTAATTGAACCAGCACCTTTCTCGGCGTTCCCAGCACGCTCCACCAGTTGGGGCAATTTGGCAAATACTGAAGGTGGGTAACCTTTGGTGGCCGGAGGCTCACCTATTGCCAAAGCAATTTCACGCTGAGCCTGACAAAAGCGCGTTAATGAATCCATCAAAAGCAGGACATTTTTGCCCTGATCGCGAAAATACTCGGCAATTGATGTAGCCACCATTGCGCCCTGCAGACGCATTAAGGGTGGATTATCGGCTGGAACAGCGACTACAACAGCCCGCTTACGCCCCTCCTCGCCTAAAATTTGTTCAATAAATTCCTGAACCTCGCGTCCTCGTTCACCGATAAGACCAACGACTATAACGTCCGCTTCGGTAAATCGAGTCATCATGCCCAGTAGCACCGACTTACCCACACCACTACCCGCAAACAGACCCATTCGTTGACCGCGTCCAACGGTTAGTAGCGCATTAATCGCAGCAACACCAACATCCAGTGGCTCGTTAATTGGATGCCGTGACAGGGGGTTAATAGGTTTACCCTGTAAAGGGTAACGATGGGTCGCTCGTAATTCACCCTGTCGATCGATAGGCTGGCCGAAACCATTGAGCACACGACCTAGCAATCGCTCGCCGACTTCTACATTGGCACTGGTCCCCGTTGGAATAACACTGGCTCCTGGGCCTAGTCCGTGGATATCACCAGTTGGCATTAAAAATATTTTTTCGTCTGAAAAACCGACAACTTCGGCCGGTTCCTGATAACCCGATTGAGTGGTTATCAAACACCGTTCGCCTACGTTAACCTGGCAACCGACAGCTTCTAGAGTCATCCCAACCATTCTGGTTAGTTTTCCCTCCACACTTAATCCTGGCGCGTCTGTAAGTCGCTGCTTAAACTCTCGCAACCGGCTGGTTAATGGAGGACTAGTTTTCTGATTCATCGTTGTCTCGTTCGTCGTTTACCGTACGTGAATCACCAAAGATGTGAGCAAATATATCGGAAATGCGTTTTTCCACACTGGCGTCAATTTTTGAGCTGTCGGTCGTTACCAAACAACCACCGCGAGACACCGACGGGTCGTCTGCAATTTGCCAGCCCGTCTGTGACTGCTGGTCGAGCGAAAATATTTTTCTCACCAAATTGGCATCTTCTGGATGAAGCTGAATGGTTACACGACGTCGGGAGGTTGGTAGCAGTTTAATTGCATCTCGAACGACGGCAATCACCTGTTCCGGATTTGTTTGCAATTCGCGTCGAATAATTTGCCGAGTGACTAAAAGGCAAAGCTCAGCCAGTTCTTCAATTACCGACTCCTGTTCTTGTACCAGAGGCAATTCAAATTGCGCCATGAGCTGCGAAAATTGATCCTTGAGGTTTGCAAACTCTGCTTGAGCTTGCTTCATTCCCTCTTCATACCCCTGCTTGTGACCGTCTTCTCGAGCCACTTCACGAATGGCAGAAATTTCTTCTGCTGTCGGTAACTTGGTTACCTGTCCACTTTGTGAGGCTCGTGATCGACTATCATCGAAACGAGGAAGCTCCAATGGACTAGCTTTTCCGGTAGAGTTAGGCTTCACATTGCTCACTTATGGCACCTTAAATCATATCTTCGCCAACGCCGCCCAGTACAATTTCACCAGCGTCGGCCATGCGACGAGCAACGGTAAGAATTTCTTTTTGCGCATTTTCAACTTCACTAACCTTAACAGGTCCCATGGCTTCAAGATCGTCTTTCATCAGTTCAGCAGCACGTTTTGACATATTGGCAAATATTTTCTCCTTGATCGCTTCATCCGAACCTTTTAATGCCAACACCAGGGTGTCGGTCGAAATTTCACGCAACAGTGCCTGAATTCCTCGGTCATCAACATCGACCAGATTGTCAAACACAAACATAAGATCTTGTATTTGTTGCCCTAAGTCTTCATCCACTTCCTTAATATTCTCGATCAATAAACTTTCTACGCTAGTATCGAGGAAGTTCATAATATCGGCGACTTTTTTCACTCCGCCAATTTGAGCGGCTTTCGATGAGGTACTACCGGAAAACTGTTTCTCCATAATCGTATTGAGCTCTTGCAGAGCTGTCGGCTGTATTGACTCGAGCGCAGAAATTCTCAGGGCAAGATCAAGACGAACTTTTTCCGGAAACAGCGCCATAATCTCGGCACTCTGATCTGGATCGAGGTATGACAAGACAATGGACTGAATTTGCGGATGCTCGTAACGAATAATATCGGCCACGGCTCTTGGGTCCATCCACTTTAAGGTATCTAACCCTTTGGTATTGGCGCCCAATAGTATTCGATCAATCAGTGCGTCGGCTTTGTCATCACCTAGTGCAGACTTAAGAGTTGAACGAATATACTCTTCGGTACCAATGCCTATGCCCGTTTGGTCTTCTACTTTTTCGATAAACTCATCAAGAACATTTTCTACTGCATCTTTTTCAACATTCTTCAACGACGCCATCGCCAGTCCAATTTTCTGAACTTCTTTCGGCCCCATATGCTTAAGCACTTGAGCCGCATTTTCTTCACCCAAGGACAAAAGTAATACTGCCGCTTTCTCGGTTCCCGAGTAAGCCGTCTTTTTACTTTTTTGTTTTACTTCAGCTGGAGGCTGACCTTGCTCACTCATCCTCTTCTACCCAGTTCTTAACTAATTGTGCAACCATTGTTGGATCCTGACCCGCGATATTCTTCGCCTGCTCGGTTTTTCTTGAACCACCGAAGTTGGGGCCTGGCAGTTCCAAAGCAGAATCATTATCAAGACTCAAAGTATCATCTCTCAATCCACCGAGTCCTATATCGTCATCGCTAGGTTCTGCATATTTGACCTCAGGCTGACGGGCTAGTTTATTCATAATCGGTTTTAAAACACCAAATATTAAAATCAAACCTAATATTAGCGCGGTCAGCGGTTTCCATAAGGCTTTAAATAACGCCTGCTCATAAAACGCGGGTGGCGCTGGTTCGGGCAGGCTTTCGGGACGGACAAACTCAAAGCTTTCTATTTCAACCAAATCACCTCTATTTGCATTATAGCCAATAGCACCTCGAATAAGACGTTCAATATTAGCGATCTGATCGGCTGGCCGAGCAACTCGAGAGGTTGGGTCCTGTGGATTGGCCACATAATCAAGGCCAACCGAAACGCTGACCTTTTTTATCACACCCACTTGTTGTTTTACATGACTGATGGTGGTGTCCAGATCATAATTGCGTTCGGCTTCCAAACGGCGATTTTTAGGTCCAGATTGTTCTGTTGAATTAGTACCACTCTGCTGTAAGTTTTCCGGGATATTGGCTGCCGCTGGAGGTTGATTACTTAGCGCACCTGGAACGCCGGCTGGTCGACCGGTAACTGACTCGTCTTCCAATGTGCGTTCGCTTCTTACTGCTGGTAACTCCGGATTAAATAACTGTTGAGTTTGTTCGGTTTTGGTAAAGTCCATTTCGACAGTGACCTGAACTGTAAAATTACCGTCACCTACAATTGGTACCAGTATCTGTTCAACTTTTTCACGATAGTCACCTTGTTGCTCGCGAATAAGCTTTAACTCTCGAGTGGTTTCTCGTTCTTGTGAACTCATACTACCCGAGTGCAATAAGCGGCCAAATTGGTCAGTTACCGTAACGCGGCTGGATTCTAGGTTAGGAACACTTCCTGTCACCAGGTCTACAATCGCCTGCACCTGCTCTTCATCCAATTGACGGTTACCAAACATATTCAAAAGTACCGAAGCCGATGGCAATCGTTTATGCTTTAAAAACGCTGTTTCTTTAGGAATTGCCAGATGCACTTTGGCAGCTCGAACACCACTAAATTCACTGATGGTTTTTGCAAGCGCAATTTCTTGACTGCGTTGTAAACGAGCTTTCTCTAAACGTTGTGAAACACCAAAACCAGTCTCTTTATTTAGATACTGATCGGATTGAGCATCAACATTGATACCCTGTCCTGCAAGTTCCATTTTCACCCGTTGAAAACGATCTTGCGCCACTAACACCATGCCACTACCGTCAACTCGATAGGGCACATTATTTTGCTCCAAATAACTAACCACATCCATCGACGTGCCCGGATCCATGGCTCCGAGAGGTCGCATGTCTGGCTCACTTCCCCATAGGACCAAAAACACACCTAGCGCAACGCTGGCGGCAATACCTACCATTAACCCGAGTTGTTTAATAACACCCAGGTTAGACATTCCCGGTAAAAAAGCGGGTCCTGCATCGACTCTAGCTATGTCTGTAGTTGCTGCTTGTGCCACCGGCTTTCTCCAAACTATTTTCTGTTACTATTTTGTTGCTACCATTTTTATAATATGCCTTCTGCTAAATTGGCATATTCATAATATCCTGATAAGCACTCACCACACGATTTCGCACCTGCACGGCTGCGTCAAAGGCAACACTGGCTTTTTGCGATGCAATCACCGCTTTAACCAGACTGACACCACCATCACCGGCTTCAATACTTTGCGCCGCTTTTGATGCGGTCATTTGATGTTGATTTACCGTTTCGAGAGCCTGAGTCAGTGCATTAGTAAACTCGGCATTACTGGTCGGCTTGATATTTGTTGATGCAGGAGATTGTGCTATTTCACTCAAGCGACGCATTTGCGACAAAATTTGTTCAGGTGTTATCTGTGTCATAGCTATTTCTCTCAATCAATTACTGTTTCTAACCAAAATTATTTACCATTAACTAACAATCCACATAACCCAGCTCTCGCATTTTTGCGAGTTTATAACGCAGGGTTCTGGGACTAATTCCCAATTCTTCGGCAACACGTTTCTTCTTGCCGTTACATTGTTTCAATGTATCGATAATAATTTGAAACTCATGATGCCTTACGCCCTCTCCTAATGACGAGTTTTTCTCATCGACTGCTTGACTGATCGCTGGCTGAGACTCAACCGACGGTGCTTCAAACATTAAGTGCTCTGGCGTAATATCATCACCGGCAGACAAAATTAAACAACGCTGTACGACATTATCGAGTTCACGAACGTTACCAGGCCAGGAGTAACTCATTAATTTTGAACGAGCCTCCGCAGTCAGATTTGGAATGGCCGAGCCCGTTTGCCGAGCATATTTCTCTAATAACTTTCGAGTTAAAGGTAAAATATCGTCTGGTCGTTCAGACAATGATAAACAGCGTAGTGGAAACACATTTAAACGGAAGTAAAGGTCTTCTCGAAATCGCTTTTCTTCCACTTCGGCTTTTAAGTCTCGATTAGTAGTAGCAATCACTCGAACATTAAGTTTAATATTTTTGCGACTACCCAGTCGCTCAACTTCTCGTTCCTGCAAAACGCGTAACAGTTTTGCCTGCAATGCCAAATCCATTTCGGAAATTTCATCCAGTAGAAGCGTACCGTTTTGCGCCTGCTCAAACTTTCCTGGGCAGGACTGATGAGCTCCAGTAAAGGCGCCTTTTTCATAGCCAAACAAAGTCGCCTCAAGCATGTTTTCGGGAATTGCAGCACAGTTAATCGCAATAAAAGGCTGTCCACTGCGACTGGAGTGATTGTGAATAAAACTCGCCATTACTTCTTTACCGCTTCCACTGGGTCCATTTAACAACACCGTAGAGTCGGTTTTGGCGATACGCTCGGCTAATTGATAAAGCTGTTTACTTTTAGCGTCTTCAATGACCGGTAAATGATCTTTATCTTCAGCCACTGTGTAGCGTTGCAATATTTCTAATAAAGCCTGTGGTTTAAATGGCTTTTGCAAGAACTCATTGGCCCCATCTTGCATTGCTGATACCGCCATATCGATGGTGCCGTAAGCGGTCATAAATACAAAGGGCGTTCCTATGTCTTTTTTACGAACAAAGCGCAAAAATTCCTGGCCATTTTGTTCACCAAGATTGACATCGCTGACAACAATGTCGGGCTTTTTTTCTGACCATTTAACAATGGCCGATTCAATATCATGGGCTTCTTCTACTCGATAACCGGCCATATCTAGCGTGTCGCATAAGGCATCACGCAATAACTGATCATCTTCGACAACTAGAATTTGAGTGTTACTCATTCCCCATATCCTCTGCTGACTGTGTTAAAGGTATGGCTATTTTAATCAAAGTACGACCGGGTTGAGAGTCCACATGAACCTTGCCTCCGTGAGCTTTAACTACACCATGCACTACTGCCAGTCCCAACCCGCTACCCCCTTGTTTGGTGGTAAAAAATGGCTCAAAGATTTTTTCATCGAACGACTGACTGATTCCACAACCGTTATCCTCAACGGCGATAATTAATTTTTGATTTTTTGTTGAAATAAACAAAGAGACTTTGGGAGTCTCGATGTCCTGAGTTGCCTGTAACGCATTATCGATCAAGTTACGAATCGCGCTATAAATGGCATCGCTATTGATCCAAATGCTTTGATTTTTGACTGAGTCACAAGTGACAGCGACTTGCTGGTATTGCTCGCATACTTGCTCTACCAGATCGTCAGTAACTTTGATTAAGTTTTGCTGCGATTTTTTCAAGCCTCCACTACGCGCAAACTGCAGCATGTCATTAATATGACGTTCCAGATGCGATAAGCATGCAATAAGCTGGTGACTAAATTTTTGCTGCTTACTCGCTGCGAGTTCCGGATTGGAAAGACCTTCCGCATACAAAATTGCAGAAGATAACGGCGTGCGAATTTGATGTGCCAGAGAGGCCATCATTTTACCCATGCTCGATAATCGCTTGTCCTGATTCACCTTGTCCTGAAGATTACGCGTTTCCGTCATATCCGTCAGAACAATTAATTGTCCGGGTTCATAATCGAGTGATCGAGTTTCCAGCCTTACCCGTCGGCCATCCTTTAACGAAATTTCATGACCATCGTCATAGCGAGGGGCGAAACATCGGTTGATGATCGTGATCCATTGTTCGCCTAGAAGCGGACGACCTAACAGGTCAACAGCAACCGCATTGCAATCTTGTACTCGCCCTTGCGCGTCCAGCACCACTACCCCTGTGGGTAATATTGCTAATAAATTTTGTAATCGAGAAGCGACTTTTTCCTTTTCCACCAGCTGAAGTTCTTTGTTTTGAACTTCTCGGGCGAGACGATCGGCTAATGACTCGACTTGATCTTCGAGACTCTGATAAGACTGAACGAAGTTTTCTGAAAGACGATTAAATTGAGCAAATGCTTGCTGCATTTTCTCTACATCCATCGGCGCTTCAGCTGATTTAGATTCCTGACAGCTCCCCTGCGACATCGAGTGTGACGATACCGCCGAAACTGCTACGGATTTCACCTTACTGACGTATTCAGCTGATGAGGTTGATGACATGCTAAACGCTCCCAGAGTTGTACGGACAATAATCCGCCTGCCCTTTAAAAATACCTAACCCTCAAGTGAGCAAATAGCGTGCCTGTTTTATTTTATTCTTATTTTACAATACCTTACAAGCGCAACAAATCTTAATGACTTAACAAAGTCAAATTTCTGGCGATGATTTTCTAAAGTTTTGAGAGTGAAGTTTAAGCGTAGTGCCAAGTTTTAGACGCAGCGCTTATCTAGGGATATGAAGAGCTGACACTTTACGAAGCTGCCAGCACCATGTTCAGGAGTTTTCGGTAACCGAATCGTTACGATTGATATCGTACTTTTTCATTTTTTCTACCAGGGTCGTGCGGCGCATTCCAAGTTGTTCGGCAGCTTTGGCCACCACCCAATCATTAGCTTCCAGTGCCTTGTTGATATATTCCACCTCTAACTTGGCCATAAACTCTTTCAAATTCAGCCCTTCTTCTGGAATATCCATGACAGCCTCGATTGGAGCCGTTTTGGGTGACGGTTTTACTTCTTGCTTTTCACGCTGTTCGATCTTTTCTTTTAACTTCGGTGTCGGATACGCCTCTATGCCATCCGTATACTGATATTTTTGCGGCAGCTCGTTGATATCGACAACACCGTAAGGATACAAAATACACATGCGTTCAACTAGATTGGCTAGTTCACGCACATTTCCCGGCCAACTGTGTTGCATAAGTGAAGACAAAGCATTGGCGCTAAAACGAACAGAATCTCGCCCGTGCTTTTCAAGCCTTGTGGTTAATTCATTGATAAGCAGTGGGATATCTTCACCGCGGTCCCGAAGTGCAGGCATTTCCAAAGGAAAAACATTCAAACGATAGTACAAGTCTTCACGAAAATTACCATTAGCCACTTCTTCTTCAAGGTTGCGATGAGTTGCTGCAATGATTCGCACATCAGCTTGTATCGTTTTATTACTGCCTACCCGTTCAAAGCACTTTTCCTGCAATACTCGTAAAATTTTAACTTGCATCGAAAGTGGCATATCACCAATTTCATCAAGAAACAGAGTTCCTCCCTGTGCTAGCTCAAACCGGCCCTGACGAGCCGATAAAGCACCGGTAAAAGCCCCCTTTTCATGTCCAAAAAGTTCACTCTCGAGGAGTTCACCTGGAATGGCACCGCAATTGACAGGAATAAACGGCTTTTCAGAACGGTCAGATAAGAAATGAATATTGCGGGCAGCGACTTCTTTACCTGTCCCCGACTCGCCAAGGATCAATACATTAGCTTCGCTTTTTGCTACCTGAGAAATAAGCTGCCTAACATCGTTAACTGCAGGACTGGATCCCACCATACTTCGAAATAACTCAAGCGGCTTTTGACCTTGTTGTAATACATGTTGATTACCGTGGCATTCCTGACAGGCATGAAGTACCTCAAGCAACTCATTGTACTTTGGCGGAGTATTAATTCGGCCGACAATCTGATAAGCCAAATCATCAGGAAGCTCGCCGCTATACGCGATGTCGCCGATCATAAGCACAGGTAAACTACGTGATAGGGTTTGAATTTCGCTTATAAGCTCGGAAATCTGGGAGTAGTTATCGTGCCGGCCAACGGCAATGGCTAATAGTTCTTCGGGGTTAGCAAATGCCTCTCGCCAATTTGCCGAGGTTGCACTGATGCATTCTTCACCAATGAACTCAAGGATGACACGAATATCGTGATTGCGCTCCTTATCGTCGTCCACCAGTAATACTTTAAGTTCTGAAAACACCTTCTACCCCACAACAGAATGACTTAATTTTGTACAATTTTGTTTTAAATTAAGAAGCTATGATAATAAATAGAAGGCCGTTTGTAATCTGTCAAATTTTTGGCTTTTTTATTTCAGTCTGCGAAACTAGGTAATGAGGCATTTTGATTATGATAAAAAGTAATTTTGAAAATTTTTATAATTACTCTATTCCATCATTTTCTTCGCAAGATGCTCGGCTAATGCCTCTGCAATCAAAAAATCTTCTTCGGTATCTATATCAACCGACTGAATGGCTGACATAATGTATGGGACCGCACCCTCACCATAAAACCCATCATCAGCTTGAAACTGCCCCACCGGCTTAATGTAGATCGCACCATTGGGAACATAGTGCGGCTCGACGTCCTGAGTCCGTTTGGGGTTTAACAACGCCTTTGTAATATTTAATCTTCCCATTGAATTAATGGTTAAACACCAGCTAGGATCCAGTCCTAGTGGAGACACCGAAATAACCGATCTCCAGCCCTGTTGCTTCGAAAGATTTATAGCTTCACTAATAGTATGACAGTTACGCAGCGGACTGGTTGGTTGAAGTAATACCAACACATCATTCTCTGATAAATTTAAAGACTCAATGACATGGTGTATGACGGCCGTAGTTGACGCGTGATCATCGGCAAGGTGTCGTGGCCTATTGAGAACAACTAAAGGTGTAAACTCATCAAATTGATGTGATAGGTTATCGGATAAGTGCTTGTGACTTCGATAATGTTTTTGTATTTCGACGTCATCGGTAGACACGACAACTGCATCAAGGCTTTCCACTGCCAAAGCAGCTTCGACCGACCAGTCGATCAGTGGTCGCCCGGACAGCCTACGACGATTTTTATTTGCAACACGTTTACTTCCAGCTCTGGCAGGAACAATGGCAATAACCTTTCCTTTCTGCACAGTAAGCTCCCGTTAGTTTTCGGTAATATCAATTTGTGCTTGTTCGAAATCAGGCATTTTCCCTATGTCCAGCCAATATTCATGAATAGGAAACATCGCGACTTTTTTATTGCGTTTAAGATAATGCTGAATTAAATCTGGCATATCTTGCTTCTCATCTTTTTTTATTTTTTTAATGACATCCGGCGACAATACATAAATACCAGCGTTAATAAAAAATTGCTTAGTGGGCTTTTCAACGATATCAGTAATGTATTTTCCGTCGGTTTCTATAACGCCATACGGAACTTTTAGACTGTAACTGGACACGCACATTGTCGCCATAGCGTCTTTACGATCATGAAAGTTCAACAACTCTTCAAAATTAACTCGCGTTAATAAATCACCATTCATCATTATTAATGGCAACTCCGGAATATTATCGGGTAACAATCCTAAGGCGCCAGCCGTGCCTAATGGATGTTCTTCATGCACATATTCAATTTCAATGCCCCACTTATCGCCGTTACCAAAATGACTACGAATTTGTTCGGCTAAATAATGTGTCGAAATATAAAACTTATAAAAGCCGTGTTCAGTAAAGCTTTCAATAATGGTTTCTAAAATGGGCTTACTGCCAACTTTTAACAATGGCTTAGGTGTTTTATCAGTTAATGGTTTAAGTCGTGTGCCAAAGCCTCCTGCCATTAAAAACACAGGATTTTCGCGGCGCGGCTTTTTCATTAATTGCTCTAGAACGACCAGACCTACCACTTTGCCCGAATCCACCACCGGTAAGTGGAGAAGGTTTCTTCGCGCCATTAAAAATAAAATCTTTTGTGTTGAGTCGCCGGGTGCACATACAGTGGGATTTTTGTTCATCACATGCGAAACTGCCCCATCGAGATCGACATAATTGAGCAGACCGCGGCGTATATCACCATCGGTAACAATACCCAGAAGCTGATAATCACTGTCAGTTACCAAGGCAACCCGAATCGCATTTTTATCGATTGTCGCTATCACTTCTCTTATCGACGCATCAGGTCGTACACAAACTGATTTCCAGCTATCATCTTGTAATGTCATAATCGACTACTCTTGATGTTGATCAAATTATTTAATCCACTGATTTGGCGAAACATTGTGTTTAACGGTAACACCAGCGCCAATTACTGCGCCTTTCCCAACAGTAACTCCTTGCGTCACTATTGCTCCCGCACCAATAAAAACCTCGTCTTCAATAATCACATCACCACAAATGATGCTACCGGGTGCTAAATGGCAAAAAGCGCCAATGCGGCAGTCATGATCAATTTGAGCCCCAGTATTAACAATAGAATGTTGAGCAATTTTTGTACCGTATTGAACGCAACTTCTTGCCATAAACTGGACACCAGCGTCTGCTTTTACCGAACTCGAAATAACTGCGGAGTAATGCTGCAAGGTTAAGAAACGATATGACTCAAAGCGTTTCGCTAATCGCTTTCGTGCACTACTTTTAGGCAAAAAACCCAGGCCATTCACACAGACAATACCGGCTTGGCTTCTCAACAACTCTTCAGCATTGGAATCGTCCCCCTGACAGCGATAGTCTTCGAGCCAGATTTCGCCATCGGTTAAATCAGGACTGAAGACTCCCAGTAACTCAACAGCTTCGTCCTGCTTTAGAATATCGAAGCAGACTCTCGCATGGCCACCAGCGCCTAGTAATACAACTTTTGTTCGTGTATCAGTCGATAAGCTCATCTTTTCGATAACTTCTTTTGGCTTGCTGGCCTAAATAACTCCAGTAATTCACGGGTGAAATACCGTTACCCGGGCGTTTACAGGTCAAATTTTCATTAGAAAAGTAATCGCCCTGCTCAATATCACATGCAGCAACCAGACTTTTTCGTGCTGCGAGACGATTTTCTATTTCAACAGCCGAAGGCGCCTTAACACCATTCCCCATCGCACTTAGACATTGATTAACGGCAGCTACCATTTGTTGTAATTCTTCGGGTTCCAGACTGGCTTTATGATCAGGCCCTGGCATGGTACGACTTAAGGTAAAATGTTTTTCAATAACAGATGCGCCCAAGGCCGCTGCTGCGATTGGAATAGCAATACCTTCGGTGTGATCAGAGTAGCCATAACTTAACTGAAATGTCTGAGCCATGTTTTTCATCGCTGTTAAATTTACGGTTTCAAATGGTGCTGGGTATTCCGTC
>JBFHVL010000032.1:0-22013 GCA_041589565.1 Kangiellaceae bacterium
ATCTTCCTGGAAACCCGAAATCGGGTACAGCAGGCCTTGCATGAGATGCAGTCAAAGCCTAATGTCTTGCACTAATACTAGCAGCCGCCTAAAAAATACTGCACTCTAAGATACTGTGTTAAATGCTCACTCAAAATGCCCATTTACTTACTGTAAACTGCGCTTTTTCGAGAGCGTTTGCCTTTTCTCTATTCGTTCGCAATTTTTGATATGGCTTCTTAATTAATAAATGCAGTTGGAGTAGTTTGTGATTTCACGTCAGGAATATGCTCGTCGTCGTCAACACCTGATGCAGGCGATGGAGCCTGGCAGTATTGCCATTTTAGCCTCGGCGCAGGAGTTAGTGCGCAGTCGCGATACCCATTTTATGTTTCGTCAGGACAGCGACTTTCATTACTTGACCGGCTTTCCCGAGCCTAATGCTGTGATGGCATTAATTCCGGGTCGAGAGCATGGTGAGTTTGTACTTTTCTGTAATGAAAAAGATCTGGAGCAGGAAACCTGGCATGGTCGCCGTTTCGGACCCGAAGCAGCAAAAGAAACCTTTGGTGCCGACGATGCCTTTCCCATTGATGATATCGATGACATTTTGCCAGGCATGATGGAAGGCCGGCATCGGATCTATTATGAGCTGGGAAAGAACAACGAGCTGGATCATCAAATCATGGGCTGGGTGAATAAGATCCGCGCCATGGTGAAAAAGGGCGCTCAACCGCCCGGTGAATTTATCGATTTGCGGCACGCGCTACACGATATGCGTCTGTTTAAATCAGCGGCTGAAATTAAACTGATGCGTAAGTCGTCGCAAATTGCAGCAGATGCTCATATCCGTGCGATGAAAACCTGCTGTCCCGGAATGAGCGAGCTGGATATGGAAGCCGAAATCCATTACGAATTTGCTCGTCAGGGCGCACGATTCCCCGCCTACTCTTCAATCGTTGCCGGTGGCGATAACGCCTGCATTCTTCATTACACCGAAAACTGCGACAAGCTTAAAAACGGGGATATGCTACTCATCGATGCGGGAGCCGAATTCCAGATGTACGCTTCCGATATTACCCGTACTTTCCCGGTAAACGGTAAATTCACTAAAGTACAAAAACAACTGTACGACTGGGTACTAAAAGCGCAACTGGCGGCTATTGAAACCATTCGCCCCGGCAATCACTGGATGCAGCCGCACGAAGCCGCGGTGCGTGTATTGACCGAAGGTATGCTGGAATTGGGTTTACTCAAAGGCGACTTTGAAACCTTGATTGAGCAAGAAGCCTATAAACGGTTTTATATGCATAAAACTGGGCACTGGATTGGGCTCGATGTCCATGATGTGGGTGATTATTCCATCGAAGGCCAACCTCGTGTGTTGGAGCCGGGCATGGTAATGACGGTTGAGCCTGGACTGTATATTCCTGCCGATGCCACCGATGTGGACGTCAAGTTCAGGGGCATTGGCATTCGCATTGAAGACGATGTTCTGGTAACCGAGTCGGGCTACGAAGTTTTAACCGATGGTGTTCCTAAAACGACAAAAGAAATCGAAGCGCTAATGGCCGATTAGGTCAGGGGCGAGAGGGCAGTAATGAATAGCAATTACGATGTGATCATCGTTGGTGGTGGAATGATAGGTGCGAGTCTGGCGTTGGCCCTGTCGCCGCTTCCCTTATCGATCGCGGTGATTGAAGCGGTTCCTCATCACAGTGCACAGCAACCCAGTTTTGATGATCGTTCCATTGCGCTGTCTTACGGCTCGGCAAAAATTTTAAATGCTCTTGGGATCTGGGCTTCCTTCGCTGATCAGGTGGCCGCGATAGAACATATTCATGTGTCAGATAAAGGGCACATGGGTTTATGTCGATTGCATGCCGAGGAACACCAGGTTGATGCTCTGGGTTATGTGATTGAAAACCGTGTGGCTGGGCAGTCGTTTTACCGAGCGTTGGAACAGATCACTAATGTCGATGTGGTTACCCCAGCCAATGTTACCGCTATTAGTTGTGATCTTAATGAGCAGGTTGCGGTGACCATTGAGCAAGACAATTCATCCCGAGTGATCACTGCGCGTCTGATGGTGGCGGCGGACGGCAATCATTCGCCTTCAGCGCGTCTGCTCAACATATCCCGCACGGAAAATGCCTATCAGCAATGCGCGGTGATTTGTAATATTCAAACCAGTAAGCCGCATCGGGGCTGGGCTTATGAGCGTTTTACCGAAACCGGTCCATTGGCTCTTTTACCACTGCCGCGCAATCGCTACTCGGTGGTTTGGTCGATTGCTCCCGAACAGATCGATAACATACTGAAACTTTCGGATGCGGAGTTTTGTCAGACCCTGCAACAGGCTTTTGGCTACCGCGCGGGAAAGATTGTCAAAGCCGGTGGTCGCGTCATTTATCCGTTGGTGCAAAGTCGACTGTCGCAAGGATTTTTTCAACGCGTGGTGTTTGTGGGCAATGCTCTGCATACCGGTCATCCGGTCGCAGGTCAGGGGTTCAATCTTGGCCTTAGAGATATTGCCAGCTTGGCCGAGCAGATAGCGCATAGCATCTTTGAGCAGCCGAATGCTGATATTGGTTCTGAATCGCTATTACAGAGTTACTGGCAATCTCGGCAGCAGGACATTGAGCAAACTCTGCAACGCACCGATCTGCTGGCGCGTCTTTTTGTTCATCAAAACCCATTGATCGCAGGCATGCGTGGTTTGTCACTCAAGTGGCTCGATGTGCTGGCACCGTTAAAGCAACAGTTTGCCAGTCAGGCCATGGGACTGCGTGATGATTTACCGCGTCTAGCTAGAGGTGTTCCGTTACTGGAGCAGGGCTCTCCGGCAAAGGTTAAGGAGCCTTCATGAGTCAATCTTATGATGTGATCCTGGTGGGGGGTGGTATGGTCGGGCTGACACTGGCCGCTTTGCTTGATGATCGTTTTCGCATCGCTATTATTGATCCGGCTCCGCAAGTGCGTATGAATGAACTACCCGAACAATTTGCCAGTCGGGTAAGCGCGTTGTCGAGAAGTAGCCAGCGAGTTTTGCAAAAGGTGAGCGCATGGCCGCGTATTCCTAAAGATCGATTGACCCCTTATCAGGCCATGGTGGTGTGGGATGCCAATGGAAGCAGCGAGTTAACTTTTGATGCTCAGTCACTGGCCGAGCCTGACCTGGGTCATATCGTTGAAAATCAGGTGGTGCGGGCTGCACTAGTCGAAAGTCTGGACCAGCGTGCTGCTATTGACTGGTTTCCTTTGAGATTACAGCAGTGCGAGCGCAAGGACAGATGGGTTCATTGCACGCTTGAAAACGGTGAGGCGTTGCAGGCATCGTTGTTGATTGGGGCCGATGGCGCTCAATCGATGATTCGAAGCGCCTTTGCCTTCGATACCGAGGAGCAGGATTATCAGCAATTGGCTCTGGTTGCGAATATTAAAACTGAGCGGCCCCATGAGCTCACTGCCTGGCAACGCTTTTTACCCACGGGTCCGATGGCTTATTTACCTTTGCCGGATCGCCATCAGTGCTCCATCGTCTGGTCGGCCGAACGGGCTTTGGCGCAGCAGTTACTGGCGCTTTCGCCTGAGCAACAACAAAAACGCATTGCTATTGCATTAGATCATCGATTGGGTGCAGTGGAGTTGCTCACTGAACTCAAAGCTTTTCCACTTATCGCTCGCCATAGCGACCGTTATTTGCAGCAACGTGTGGCCCTGATTGGCGATGCCGCCCATACCATTCATCCATTGGCCGGACAGGGCGTGAACCTTGGCCTGCTCGATGCAGCGGAGCTGGCGCAGCAGCTTCTTCTGATCAAGGCGGCAGGGCATGATCTTGGTGATGCCCGACGTCTGCGTCCGTTCGAACGCCGACGTAAAGGGCATAATCATTTAATCCAGAAATCCATGAGTGCTCTGAACTGGGTCTACCAGCAGGAGCTGCCTGCTTTGGTGGTTGCGCGTAACCTGGGAGTTAGTTGGCTTAATCAGTTGCCATCAATGAAAAACAACCTTATCCGTGAGGCGATGGGGCTTGTGGGCGACTTACCGCAAGCTGCACAAAGGCATTAACTTGAATGAAAGAACTAATGGTTGGAGATCGGAAACTCAAGTTTTGCTTCCAGTCCACCCCGTTGTAGATTCTTTAGGGTTATTGAACCATGATGAAGTTCAACAATGCGCTTCACGATGGCGAGTCCTAAACCTGAGCCACGACCGGTTCGTGCTTGCTCACCGCGAGCAAATGGTTGAAACAGACGCTCCACATCTATATCGGGAATGCCTTCGCCGTGATCGGATACGGTGATCACCAGATGCTGGTTATCGCTCCAGCTAGTTACTTCCACCGGCGGTTGGCCATAACGAAAACCATTTTCGATGAGATTGCTCAATAACCGTTTCATCGCCAGGGGCTTAACCGGATACAGGGGCAAGGTTTTAAGATCGGCGCGAACATCCCGTTGATGCAACAGGTTGTTTTCGACAATTGGTTCGATAATGTCATTAATGTTGATCCATTCTTCCGCTTCGTCCCGTCCATCACGAACAAATGAAATAAACTGATCAATGATCGCATCCATATCTTCGGTGTCGGCAATGATCCCTTGTTTGGTTTCTTCGTCCTGTTCACTTAAAAATTCCGACGCCAAGCGAATGCGAGTGATGGGGGTTCGTAAATCGTGGGAGATCCCTGCCAGTAACAATGTGCGATCTTCTTCCAGTTGATGCACATCTTTGGCCATCTGATTAAAGGCGCGGGTCACCGCAACCAGTTCACGCGCCCCTTGCTCTTTGAGCTTGCCCGGATAGTCTCCACGACCAATTTCGCGTGCAGCCAGCTCCAGACGTTTCAGCGGACGATGTAGTTGACGGGCAAATAACCAGCCGCCAAGACAACTGAGTAAAAAGATAATGCTTAGATAAACGGCGGTAACGATGTAGGCGGAATAATCCACCCGAATGGAGGGAATGCGGATCCAGATGTCTTTTTGTCGAGGGTGCAATATCCAGTAATAAGCCATGTCCGACTCTTCGATGCGCAGTTCGGTGCCTTCGCCAAGATACGCAGAGAGTTGATCTGACAGGCTTCGGTAATAGGTCGCATTGGCCATACCCTCACCGAGGGCCTCTTTAAAGGCAAAAGCTTCGATGCCGGTGGCTTTTTCAAATTGCAGATGCACCTCGGGCGCCACATTATTTTGCTCGTGGATCACGATGGTGTTCATCTGGTTGGCGAGCTGCTTCATCAAAATTTCGTTGCTGGGTTTTACTACCAGAAAGGCCGTAACAATGAAGTAGATCAGCAAGTTGATAAATAGCAGGCCACCGACCAACAAAGCAGTGCGTCCAAAGGCACCGCGAGGAAGAAGTCTCATAACAACAAAATGATGGGTTTAATGCGGCCGACGATCAGGCTGCGCCACCGTCGGGAACAAACACATAACCCACCCCCCAAACGGTTTGAATATAACGAGGCTTGGCCGGATCTTCTTCGATCATTCGGCGCAGACGGGATACCTGAACGTCGATGCTGCGCTCTAAGGCACTGTAATCGCGACCGCGCGCCAGATTCATCAATTTGTCACGCGATAAGGGCTGACGCGCATGAGAAACCAGTGCTTTGAGCACCGCAAATTCGCCGCTGGTGAGATTCATCACTTCTTCGCCTCGACTCATTTCTCGTGTTGCCAGGTTAAGCCTGAAGTCACCAAAGGTGATTTCTTTTTCTTCCGCTGCGGGAGCGCCGGGTATTTCTTTGGTTCGGCGGCGAAGCACCGCTTTAATACGCGCCAGTAATTCACGAGGATTGAAAGGTTTGGCGAGATAATCATCGGCACCCAGTTCCAGACCAATTATACGATCCACCTCGTCACCTTTGGCGGTTAGCATGACGATGGGAATTTGATTGTCGGCCGATCGTAGACGACGACAAATGGACAAGCCATCTTCGCCGGGGAGCATCAAATCCAGTACCATCAAGTGATAGTTTTCACGCTCTAAAAAGCGATCCATTTGCTCAGCATTAGCGACGGTGCGAACAATATATCCCTGTTCCTTTAAATAGCGTTCAAGCAAACTTCTTAAACGAAGATCATCATCAACAACGAGTATCTTGGAGGTTTCTTCGGTCATGGCGACTTCCTGTTCCTAGCTTTTTTATCTTCGAAGTATCTGAACACTTTTGTTTTAGTGTAGCTTAGCTTCGAAATATTGTTGTTTGTTGCCCCTTAGCCGTAGACGGCGAAGTACCAGTTTTGGGGCGATTTTCCTCATGCTATCAATGTTTTAGGGAAAGTCACAAGTATCGGAATGTAACCATTTATTGGCGGTTGAGTTTACTGTGTTGCGACTAGCCCTCCCTTTCGTAACCCCCATTGGTTATAATCGCGCGCCTTAACCATCTTTTGAAACGTGGTCGGACACTTCCTGCAACAAAATAACAACGTCTGATCCGCGTACTCAACTAACGACTTAAAACATTTTCAAGGTACTTTATGTCTTCGATAGAACTGCGAATTGCCGAACAGCTCTCGGTACATTCCCGGCAGGTGGAAGCTGCCATCCAACTTCTTGATGAAGGGGCTACGGTTCCCTTTATTGCCCGATATCGAAAAGAGGTGACCGGGGGGCTCGACGATACTCAGCTACGTACCTTGGAAGAGCGACTGGGTTACCTGCGTGAACTGGAAGATCGCCGGACGGTTATCTTAAGAAGCATTGCCGATCAGGAAAAGCTGACTCCAGAGCTGGAGCAGGCCATTAAATCGGCAGAGACCAAAACTGAGCTGGAAGATCTGTACCTTCCTTATAAGCCTAAGCGTCGTACCAAAGCTCAAATTGCTCGCGAAGCTGGACTTGAGCCTCTAGCACTGGCGCTGCTGGAAAATCCAGCGCTGGTTCCAGAAACCGAAGCGGAAAAATTCCTCAATCCAGAACATAAAATTGACGATACCAAAGCAGCGCTTGATGGCGCCCGTCAAATCCTGATGGAGCGCTGGGCCGAAGATGCAACATTACTGGGTAAGTTGAGAGACTATCTGTGGGATAACGGTTACTTAAAGTCGACTCTGGTGGATGGTAAAGCGGAAGAAGGCCGCAAGTTCTCTGACTATTTCGAGTATTCTGAGCCGCTCAAAAAAATACCGTCACATCGTGCGTTGGCCGTATTACGTGGTCGTAATGAAGGTGTCCTAAGTCTGCAACTGGTGCCCAGCAAAGATCTGCTCGAAGATGACAACGCGCCGAACCAGTGCCAGCTGATGATCGCCGAACATGTGGACGTTAAAGATGAAGGACGCGCTGCGGACAGCTGGTTGCAGATGGCAGTTCTCTGGACCTGGCGCATCAAATTGCACATGCATTTCGAGACTGAGTTGTTCGGTCGTATTCGCGAAAGTGCTGAGACCGATGCCATCCAAGTGTTCGCCAATAACCTGCGCGATCTGTTAATGGCACCGCCTGCCGGAGCGAAGGTCACTATGGGACTCGACCCGGGTTTGCGTACCGGAGTGAAAGTTGTTGTAGTTGACGACACCGGCAAGTTGCTAACTCATACCACTATTTTCCCGCACGCACCGCAAAACCAGTGGGATCAGTCGCTACGTAAATTGGCTACTCTGTGTGAAATGCACAAAGTGGACTTGATCAGTATTGGTAACGGCACCGCATCCCGTGAAACCGATAAGCTGGTGGCAGAATTACAGAAAAAGCACGCGGAATTTAAGTTCCAGCGCATTATGGTCAGTGAAGCGGGTGCTTCGGTGTACTCGGCGTCGGAGCTGGCGGCACAGGAATTTCCCGATCTGGATGTGTCTTTCCGTGGTGCTGTTTCAATCGCTCGGCGTTTGCAAGACCCCTTGGCCGAGCTGGTGAAAATCGAGCCTAAGTCGATTGGTGTTGGTCAGTATCAACACGATGTCAGTCAAAGTCAGTTGTCACGAGCGCTTAACGCGGTGGTGGAAGACTGTGTTAACGCCGTTGGTGTGGACTTGAACACTGCGTCGGCACCTCTGCTGGCTCGTGTTTCTGGATTGAACAAAACACTGGCAGCCAATGTGGTGAGCTATCGCGAGCAACATGGACGATTTGCTAATCGACAACAGTTGTTGCAGGTGGATCGTCTGGGACCGAAAGCTTTTGAACAAGCGGCTGGCTTCTTACGGATTACCGGCGGGGATAACCCATTAGATGCGTCTACGGTCCACCCCGAGGCTTATTCTTTAGTGGAAAGTATCTTAGATCAATTGGAGAAGTCCATTGATCAAGTGATGGGTAAAACCGATGTGATCCGCAAGCTTAAACCCGAAGACTTTGTCACCGAACAATTCGGTGTGCCGACCATTACCGATATATTGAAAGAACTCGAAAAGCCGGGCCGCGATCCGCGTGGCGATTTCAAAATGGCCAAGTTCAAAGACGGTGTAGAACATTTGGAAGATCTAAAGCCAGGTATGGAGCTTGAGGGAGCGGTAACTAACGTGACCGATTTCGGTGCTTTTGTGGATGTTGGAGTTCATCAGGACGGTCTGGTACATATCTCCATGATGTCGGATAAATTCATCTCCAACCCACGCGAAGTGGTGAAAGCCGGTGATATCGTGCGGGTGCATGTGATTGATGTGGATATCAAACGACGCCGAATTGGACTGTCGATGATAGGCCCTAATCCCGAAGGTGCGGTAAAACCGATGGATAAAGAACGACCAAGACCCCATAAGCCGGGTCGTGGCGGCCAACCGCGCAAAAAGCAAAGTTCTGCTCCGCAGGGCGCGTTAGGAATGGCACTGGCCGATGCATTAAAAAAGGGTCGGTAACTCGCCGACCCATGAAGCATCAACTGTGAGAAAGTTCAAACCTTAGTAATAAATATATCAAATTGAGAATATTATGTTTTTATCAATAAAAACATATAGTTAGCATTGATTTGAGGCGGTTTTATTGTGCAATTGCACAATAAAAATTGTAAAAAATTGTTTGCAACCCCTAAATGGGTTTGTTATAAAGTTTCTGCGCTAGCGAATACATAGAAACTCGGAATAACCGAGTCTTGCAGACTGGAAAACCTTTACTGGCCTCACATAGTGAGGCTTTTTTATTGTCTGTTATTTGTCATCCGCTTTCTTATTGATTGCTCCATTCATTTTCAACTTCGGCTAGTTCGCGTCGATTTTGCCTTCGCCAGATAAAAACCATTAAGCCGCAAATACCAAAAATGGCGGCGGGAAGAAACCGAACTGGATCATCAATTAATAGAATCAAAGCCAAAGCGATACTTAAATAAATGTAGGGTAAAAGCTCATACACTGCTTTTGGGATCATCAAGTAACTCTCCATTGTTTTAGTAAATTTTCCTTCGATCAGGGTGATCTCTATGGTGCCTTTGATAGCTCAAGTTTCCAAGTACAGGTCCGAGTTTGCTATATCTGCACACCAATTGCTGTTTTGCAGTAAAACCATCCCACGGTCAGGTCAAGCTTCCCAATTCACTCTTTAAAAAGCAAGTTAAAAAGTCACTCTCTTGTAACTTCTGGTCATAAGTTATCAAATGCTTGTGGCTGTGAATGGCCATTGATCCGGGTCAATAAATACGGCTAATTGCTGCAATGCAGCTCGGCAATCGAATGGAAACGTCTTATGCTTACGTTGATTCGACACGATTAAGATTATCGTCATTATTACACTTAAGCGATCAGGAGAAGGTTATGTCGCTCAGAAATACTTTCGGTTTGCTGTATGAACCGGAAAAACAATGGCAGAAAATTTCTGAAAAAAACGATTCCATTATTAAAACGTATTTCAAGTTTCTGGTGTTTATAGCACTGATCCCGCCTGTCTCCGCGTATGTCGGTGCAACGTATGTTGGCTGGTCGCTTGGTATCTCGGATACTTATCGATTAACACCCGCTAGTGCGTTAAAACTTTCCATCGCCGCTTATTTAGCGATTTTGGTTGCTGTATTTGTTTTGGCTTACTTTATTCAGTGGATGGCGAAAACTTACGGTGCAACCCCCTCTCTAAAACGTTGCGTTAATCTGGCGGCGTACAGCTGCACGCCCTTATTTTTGGTGAGTATTGCCGGGGCCTATCCCATTTTGTGGTTGGATATGTTGATTTCTTTGGCGGGGATCGGTTGGGCCGTTTATTTGCTATACAACGGTGTTCCATTGATGATGGGAATTGATCGAGAACGAGGGTTTTTGTTTGCCAGTTCTATTCTAACCGTAGGATTGTGTATTTTAGTGGGCATGTTAGCAATTACCGTATTATTCTGGGGAGCAGGCATCGCGCCGGTGTTTACCAGTTGATCGAATTAATCTCTTGTAACAACTCTCAATAATTACATACGCCGCTGTGGCCTATTGCCTATGGCATCGGCTGCAGCTTGTCTGATATTCTCGCTTCTTTATGAAATTCTGTGTACTTATGTCGATGATTGCAAAACTTCAAGATCTTATTTCTGGACGAATGTTTAATGCCGCCATGGTGTTATTTTGCGCAGGCCTGATCGGAGCCGCGCTTTATTTTCAGTATGTGGATAATATGAATCCTTGTCCCTTGTGTATTTTTCAAAGGGTAGTGGTGATTGCAATCGGTATCCTATTTTTACTGAAATTGCTACACAATCCAAAACCCGGGTCTAAATGGCAATGGGGTTATGGTTCGCTGTTGTTATTAGTGTCGATTGTTGGTGTTGTTATCGCTGGACGACATGTCTGGTTGCAAAGCTTGCCGGAGCATTTGGTGCCGGCTTGTGGACCAGCACTCGACTTTTTGATGGAAGCATTGCCTTTTCTTGAGGTCATTGAAGTGGTGATGCAAGGCTCTGGCGAGTGCGCCAAAGATGATGGCTGGCGTTTACTCTGGCTAACCATGCCACAGTGGACTCTGGTAATTTTTTGCGGGTTTACCTTGTTAAGCCTGCTCAGTCTATGGACCCGTTGGCAGGAACGTAAACCTTTTTAAAGTAAATGTTTTTACTCCAAGTTTTCCAAGGGTAATTGCACCGGCTGTTGATGAGTCGGTGCTGAAACTTCGGTATAGGTTGACTGTGCAGGTAGCAGCAGAGTGAAGCAGCTGCCAATACCTGGCTCAGACTCTACCAGCATTTGTCCTTTCATCTGTTCCGTTACAATAAAATAAGAAACAGAAAGTCCAAGCCCGGTACCTTTGCCTTCTGCTTTGGTGGTAAAGAAAGGCTCAAACACCCGTTTGCGTGTTACTTCATCCATTCCCGGACCGTTATCACGAATATCTATTCTTATATAATTGCCTTGAGCTCTTGCGGTCAGCTCAATTATGGGTTCTCGATTGTTGGAGATCGAAGCTAAGGCCTGAGCGGCATTGATTAGAATATTTAACAGCACCTGATTAAGCTGATTTTTCTGAGCTAATATATGCGGTAAATTGTCTGCATAATTTTCTTTGATACGAATATTTTTAAAGTCGAACTGTCGTTTTTGATTGTAGTCTTTTTCTGCCAGGCGAATTGATGACTGTAAGGCTTCGACGACTTGAATACTTTGAGTTGCGCCGTGACTGGGTCGAGCAAAGCTAAGCATGTCCGATACAATAGTTGCTGCTCGCTCGCCGGCTTCTTTAATGGCGGACAATGCCTGGTCTACTTTTTGTTGCTTTAAATATTCGCGCACTTTCAACAAATCCAGATCTAATGATTCGGCAATGTTTTTATTTCTGGGAAAATCCGTGTCAAGACGTCGCTGAATATTTTGCGTGCTTTGTAAAATGGCGCCAAGCGGATTGTTAATTTCGTGTGCCATACCAGCGGCAAGACCACCGAGTGATAACATTTTTTCGGTTTGTACCAGCATTTCGTCAAAGCGTGCTTTCTCGGTAATATCATCGAGTCGAATAACTACACCGGGTGAATCGGAACTCACTGTTTGACTCAGTGGATAGACCATAACATCAAACTGACGACGTAATCCGTTGAGCATAAGGGTAATCGATTGCTGATGCGATTGTTGTCCGTTAGCACTACGACGCATGAGGCGAAAAATTGTGGCACGAAATTGTGGTAATAATTGTGTGATGTTTTGTCCCACTGCAGAAGTTTCGGCAATGCCAAAAATTTTTTCTGCTTCAAGGTTCCACTGAGTCACTTTCAATGTGCCGTCGAGTGCAATGATCACCGAAGGCATGGAGTTAACAAGGTTTTCGAGCAATAAACGAATCTCATAGATACGTCGTTCAGTCAGTTCGCGTTTTTGAACTTCTTTTACCAGTTTTTCTGTGCGTTCCTGCATTCGTGTTTCAAGTCGATTACGAACGCGTTCGAGCGCTTCTTTGGAAGCATAAAGTTCCTGCTCAACGGCGCGTCGCCGAGTGATATCCCGAGCGATTTCCATGTAGTGGGTATTCTCCATCCAACCAGCAATGGAAACGTGATTTTCGACAGGAATTTTTTTTCCTTCACGTGTTCGATATAGGGTTTCAAAGTTTATGGTTTTACCTTGATATAATTGTTGGTGGAGTTTTGGGTTGCTATATAAAACACATTCGATATCCAAATCCATGGTGTGCATTTGTCGCAGTTGATCGATTGAATATCCGAGCAGATCACAAGCACGTCGGTTGGCATGAATAATTTGGCCGCTAGGGCGGGTGATTAAAATCATGTCGGCTGCGTGATCAATCAGCTCCTCGACATTTTTACGTGTTTCACTGGTTCTAGTTTCGCTTAGATTAATTTTCGATGCCAGACGATAGACTGGATAGCTCAGTATTAAACTGGATAAAAATGCTATGGCGAGTTGTGCATAAAGCAGTCGAAAATCAAAGCTATCATAAGTGAACCATAGATAAGTATGTTCGATCGCAATCGGTAGTAACAAAAAAGTGAACAACAAACATAAAGTGAGTTGAAGTTGTGACAAACTGGAAAGCGGTGACTTCATTGTTACAAAATTTCTCGTCGGCAAAAGTTTTGGCCGCGGCCATAAATTGTATATCGCTAAGCGATAATAAGAATCATTATAATTATTACTAATAAAACAGCCAGTAAGTGACTTTGCTGAAGCTGTAACTAGCATCATAGATTAAAAGCCGCAGCCTTGCCGCTTAAAAATTTTGCCTTGGACGATGGATGTGTTAAAAAGGAGATCCGCACCTTCAAATTGGACCATGGGTGCCCCAGAGTGTTGGATTCGGACTGACTACCCTTTGACGAACAACTCTGGCCAATGATAATTCTAACAATCACCGGTTGGGGAGAGGTTTATGCTGAGTTCAGCAGTTAAGGAAAGCAGATCTCAAAGCGTTATCCAGCGATGGCTGGCTGAGCGCAATGAGCTTTTGGTTCTTTATTGTCGATTAACAGGAAAGCGAAAAGATAAAGTGCTTCCTGATCAACAGCAGCTCAACCAATTTTGTGACATTCTTATCGACTATGTTTCGGCAGGACACTTTGAAGTATATGAGCAAATGGTGTCCATGTGTGATCACTATGGTGCAGATTCCCTACAGCTATTGCAGGAGTTGTTTCCTAAAATTAGTAAAACAACTGATATAGTGGTGGACTTTAACGACAAGTACGCAACCGCTCACTCTGACGAAGATCTGATGACCGAGCTGGATAATGATTTGTCGAAACTGGGCGAAGCCATTGCATTACGCGTCGAGTTGGAAGATCAGTTAATCGATACTCTGTCGACTCATCACTAATTTAAAGCCTTAAATATCTAGGAGAGTATAGTTAATGATCCGAGTTATCATTGAACGTCAGTTAAAGCAGGGTCGCTTTGATGACTATGCAACCATTATCCGTAAAGCCAAAAAAGAGGCTGCTCGCAAAACTGGCTTTATGGGTGGCGAACTTTATTTTGATACTCGTGATAATAACAAAATCGTTATTATTGCAGCGTGGGACACCTTGGAGCATTGGCAGCAATGGGACAAGAGTTCAGAGCGAAAAGCTTTAACTGATGAGTTGTCGCTCATCATGGAAGGTGGGGAAAAGGTAACTGTGTTAAAGAGCAGTCGCGAATAGTCCGAGTATTTCAAAATCAGCAGATAAAAAAGGGGCGTTAGCCCCTTTTTTAATGTCGATTAACCCTTTAGCTTCAGGTTAGATGGTGGTCCAGTTCTTTGCTTAACTGCCCAGATAACGCCAGATAATACATTTTGTAGTCGGCCAGCAACGACCAGAGTGGGTACTTAAATGTTGCCGGTTTATTTTTCTCAAATACAAAATGGCCAATCCAGGCTGGACCATAACCTGCCACTAATACCAACCAAATCCAGTGCCACTGCTGTGTCACAACAATGACCCCGAGAGCAGCCAAAGAAGCTGTTGTTCCCAGATAGTGCCAAGCTCGACATACCGGGCGACGGTGCTCGCCCAGATAATAGGGCCAGAACTCGGCAAATGACTGGATTCGGTCAGTCGATGACATGCTTACTGTTGCTCGGCTTCGCCCTGTTTGGCTTGCTCAGGCTCAGGGTTGATGTCCACCAGCTCAACATCAAACACCAAAGTTGAACCGCCAGGGATTGGGCCATTGCCGCGATCACCGTAAGCAATATCCGATGGAATGTAGAAGCGGTATTTGGCGCCTTTGGTCATCAATTGTAAACCTTCGGTCCAGCCAGGAATAACGCGGTTGAGCGGAAAGTCAACGGGCTCTTCACCGTATTTGCGTGATGCATCAAACTCAGTGCCGTCGATCAAAGAGCCTGTGTAATGGGCAGAAACTACGTCTTCCGCGGTAGGGCGGTTTTCGCCATCACCTTTTTCCAGAACTTTATAATGTAAGCCACTTTCGGTGGACTGAATTTCAGGATCTTCTGCCGTTACCTTGGCAATGAAGGCTGCACCATCGGTCTTATTCTGTTCGATTTGTTGCAGCTTTTGTGCCTGAGCGGCGGCTTGCAGTTGTTGCTGATAGCTCATCATTTGTTGCATCAACTGTTCCTGATCCAGGCGAGATTTTCCTTCGAGACCGTCCAAAAAGCCTTGCTTGAAGGCATCAGAATCGATGCTTACAGCATCCATTTTTGAGGTGTCTTCAATAACACGGGTGCTGTAGATAGCGCCTAAAGCGTAGCTTTGCTTTTGTACATCACTGGCAAAAGCTTCGGCACTTGGAGTGTTTGATGATTCGGCTGTATTTTGTTGTTTTTGTTCAGTTTGTTCACATCCAGCCATCAATGCTGCAGCAATCGCAACAGTAATTAGTTTTTTCACAGGTTATCCCCTACAGTAATAGAATATAAATAAAGTCGTTGGATTTCGCAGTCTAACGGTATCCAAAAGAAAAACCAAACGATGCCATGAGTTCAAACGTGAAAAATGTGAAAGTTGTATCGATTTGCAGTGTGTTATTGCTTTTATTGGCCGCCTGCGACAAATCTCCACCTGCTGTAGCTACGTGGCAACACGCTGCGGTCGGTTCGCTGGACGCTTCTCTGTCGCAGGATGGCCGCTTTGCCTTGGTCAGTTCGGTCAATCACGGTGCAGGCTATTGGGATTTAGAGCAGAACCAGCTGAAGTTTGAATGGCGCCATAACGACAATCCTGAAGACGGCATTACCGCCAGCGATATTTCACCCGATGGTTCGCGCGCTATAACCGCCGATAAACAGACTTTCGTGATTTGGAATACCAATAACGGCAAAGCTTACGGATATTGGGAAGCCCCAGGCGAGATTGCTTCGGTGGCACTATCCGATCAGGCGCGTTTTGTATTACTCGGTCTTAAAAATGGCAAGGTGATCCATATTGCCATGGAGACCGGGCGTCGTCTTGAGTTCACCGGCCACGGTAAGGAGAATATTGCTGCGGTAGATTTGTCGCCCAATGGTGAGTGGGCGTTTTCTGGCGGAAATGATTACCGCGCTATTTTGTGGAATACCCGTACCGGACAGCCACGCTATATTTTTGAGCACGAGTCGCGGGTGACCTTGGTAAAGCTTGACACGAATGGTCAGCAAGCATTTACTTCGGGTACTCGTGGCAATGCCTTTATCTGGGATCTGAACAGTGGTGCAGAGCGCAGTCGATTGGCGCTAAAACCCAGAGAGTATGTGATCAGCGCGGCAGCTTTTTCGCCAGATGGGAAGCAACTGGTCACTGGCGCACCAGGGCGAGAAGTGGTGCTCTGGTCTACACAAAATGGCAGTCGTTTGTTTACCTGGAAAGCCAAAACCCGTGAACAGTGGAAGCCCAGTGGCGCCATTGTGTGGGCAGTGGCATTTCATATTGATGGCCAGCATGTGGTGAGTGAGGCCTCGTCGGGATATGGGCAGAAGTGGCAGCTTCCACCCTAGATGCCTATTTTTGACTTACCCTCGAACAAGTCTTATTTCGAGCTGTTCTCAGATTCATTCGGCTTACGGCCAAAGGTATCGCCAAAGAAATCCCCTTCGTTCCACTGTGGGCGTGTTTGGCTGTTGGCAATTTCATTTCCAATCATATAGTTTACCTGAGTAAAGCGAGATCCGGCTTCGTAGTTGATCGGTAGCACTGACTCATCGGTGGGTTGGTGGTAGTGTTCGGTAAAGAATTTCTCAAACATTTTGGCACCATCAATTTCTGGGTCCAACGATTTAAATCCGGGTACCAGAAATACCGCAGGAACACCCTTTTTAACGAAAGAGTAATGATCGGAACGGATGAAAATATTTTGCTCCGGCATAGGATCGGGCGACAATTGCAGCCCCATCTTTTCTGCCGCTCGTTGAACGTAATCACGCATGCTCGAATGTTCCGCTCCAAAGGCAATCACATCGCCAATCGGGTAGAGGATCAATGGCATATCCAGATTAATATTGGCCACAATTTGCTCCACCGGCACTGTGGGATTATGCGCAAAATAATCTGATCCCAATAAACCGCGTTCTTCGCCAGTTACGGCAACGAATAACACTGAACGTTTTGGTGGGTTGGCAGCAAACAAGCGTGCCGTTTCCAGCATAATGGCACAGCCACTGGCGTTATCGAGAGCGCCGTTATTGATGGTGTCGTGATCCTTGTGATCATGACCGGGGTGGTTATGGAAATCTTCACCAATGTGATCCAGGTGCGCCGAATATAGCAGGTATTCATTTTTTAGCTCAGGATCGCTGCCTTCCACCACCGCAACCACGTTAGGGCTGGTAATGGTTTCATGTTGCGTGCGCGATGCCAGGGTAGCGGTTTTTTTCATAGCAAAACGAGGAAGCGGCTGGTCTTGCTCCGAAAGCTCAATTAATGCATCGAAGTTAAAAGATTCATCAGCCAATAATTTTCGTGACGCTTTCATACTGAGCAGTGCGCCACCCTGTAGTGGCGAAAAGTCGTATCCGGGCTTGCCGTTTTTATCAAGCCAGTTGTATCCCGGCTCACTGGATTTCTTTTTAATGCGTTCATAACTGTAGCGGCGTTCGGCTTCGGGCGTTTGCAGATACAGGATACCTATGGCACCGTGATCGGCGGCCACGCGGGCGCGCTCAAAACGCGAGGCAAAGTGGGCACCTTCTTCCGATGGGAAAGACTTGGGCTTGGCATTTAACAGCACCACGATTTTGTCTTTAACATCCACATCCTGGTAGTCGTTATGGTTCAGCGCCGGCGCTTTAATCCCATAACCGACAAATACCATGGGTGCCGAAAGCTTCATTTCGGTAGCCTGGCTGCTGCCTCCGGTATAAAACTCTTCTGGAAAGTTAAGCGGCAAAGAGCCTTGCTCACCGTGAAACGCTAGGAATGCAGTCTCGGGCTCCAGTTTGCGGCGTAAAAAGGTCACCTGCTGAAAATAGCTATTATTATCACCAGCTGGCTTAAGGCCATACTGAGCAAAGTGAGCCGCCATATATTCGGCGGCAATGGCATAGCCTTCGCTGCCGGTGTCACGACCTTTAAGTAAATCATGCGCTAAAAAGTCGATATGCGCCTTTAATGCTCTCGGATTGACCTCAGGGATCGCCTCTTTGGTTGACTTATGGGGGTGGCGAGTTGCATCTGGTTCGCAGCCAAGGACCATAAAACTGGTCAAAAGAATAATAATTGTTTTTTTAGTTGTGTTCATTTCATCAAATTAGTGACTTCTAAAACAGGTCATAGCTTACTGTCTGCTTAAAAAATTGCCAGTGTAGATTCGTAACAAGGTATATGAAGAGTCGTTTATATGCGCGGACTTACTCTCTATAATGGCGCTTTTGCGAACCAACTAAGTAGGCATATGAGCTCTCTCGCACAGCGTGATTTGTCGGTACTGTGGCACCCCTGTACCCAAATGAAAGATCACGAACAATTCCCGTTGATCCCCATTGTTAAAGGCGAAGGTCTGTACCTTATTGACGAGCAGGGTAATCGCTACATGGACGCCATCAGTAGCTGGTGGGTCAATCTGTTTGGTCATGGTCGCGTCGAGATTCGCGAATCTATCAAGCAGCAAGCTGACAAATTAGAGCAGGTGATTTTTGCCGGTTTCTCCCACCAACCCGCAGTCGAGCTGGCGGAAAAATTGGTGGCGATCACGCCCAAAGGCCTTGACCGGGTATTCTATGCCGATTGCGGATCGGCCGCTGTGGAAGTGGCGTTAAAAATGAGTCTGCATTACTGGCGTAATTTGGGGCAGCCGCAAAAGTGCAATTTTATTGCGCTCGAAAACGGTTACCACGGCGAGACAGTCGGGGCGTTATCGGTGGGCGATGTGTCGCTGTATAAGGAAACCTACGCGCCTTTGTTATTTGAAACCAAAATGGCGCCTTCACCAGACTGCTTTAATCGTGAAGAAGGCGAAAGCTGGCACGATTACTCACTGCGTCAGTTTGAAAAAATGGAAACGCTGATTGCCGAGCATCACGAAACCACGGCGGCAGTGATCCTTGAGCCGCTGGTGCAATGCGCCGGTAATATGCGCATGTACCATCCGGTGTATTTATCGCGCTTGCGTGAAGTATGCGATCGTTACAACGTACACCTTATTTTCGATGAAATTGCCGTGGGTTTCGGTCGCACCGGAACTTTATTTGCTTGCGAACAGGCCAATGTGGTGCCCGATTTTATGTGTGTATCGAAAGGTATTACTGGAGGCTTCTTACCACTGGCGGCGGTATTGACCGGAGATAAAATTTATCAGGCGTTTTATGACGACTACGAAACACTGAAAGGTTTTTTACATTCGCACAGCTATACCGGCAATGCCCTGGCCTGCGCGGCAGGTGTCGCCACCTTGAATATTTTTCAAAACGAACCGGTGATTGAGAACAACCAAAAATTGATTGCGCAGTTATCGCAAATTGCCGAGCGTTTTAAAGAACATCCACAAGTGGGTGATGTACGGCAAACCGGAACCATTTTGGCCATTGAAATGGTAAAAGATAAAAAAACGAAAACGCCCTACCCCTGGCAGGAACGCCGCGGTATGCGCGTGTATCAATACGCGCTAACTCAGGGCGCGCTGCTGCGCCCCTTGGCAAACGTAGTTTATTTTATGCCGCCCTATATCATTAACGAGCAGGAGCTCAGTCGTCTGGCGGATATTGCCTTGCACGGCATTAACGAGGCGACACGGGATTAACTCTGTTTATTGAAATTGAAACTTTAACTCGGGATTAATCATGCGACTGAATCGCGTTTATTTTCCAGATTCCATTACGGTCGGTGAAACGATAGAACTACCGGTCGATGCTGCTCGACATCTGGTCACGGTTTTAAAACAATCGGCCGGTGCCAGGCTGGTGTTATTTAATGGCGATGGCCACAGTTATTACGCCACCATTACCGAAGCTTCAAAACGCAATGTGGTGGTAAAGATAGAAAATTCTGAGTTGGATGATCGCGAATCGCCGTTAAATCTGCATCTGGTGCAGGGGATTTCTCGTGGTGACAAAATGGATTTAACACTGCAAAAGGCGGTGGAACTGGGGGTGACGGAAATTACGCCGATATTAACCGAGCGCTGCGGCGTAAAACTGCCAGCCGATCGAATGGAAAAAAAGTTGGAGCATTGGCGCAAGGTGATCATCAGTGCCTGTGAGCAATGCGGTCGAAACCGTATTCCCAAATTGAATGCGCCAGCAAAACTAGGCGCCTGGCTTAACTCCATGAGCGATGAGGTCACCACACTCATTCTGAACCCGCATAATGGCAAATCATTGCGTGATTTAACACCTGCGCAAAATTTTCAGCTGATTATCGGTCCCGAAGGCGGTTTAAGCGATAGCGAAGTTGAGCAGTTTGAAGCCAAAGGCGCGGTGAACATTCAACTTGGTCCAAGAGTTTTACGCACCGAAACTGCAGGGCTGGTGATTGTGAGCGTTTTGCAGGGATTGTTTGGGGATTTTTAGGTTTAAAGAAGTTAATAAAAAATTAGTATCGACTAAGCCAAGCTTTAAATAACTCCTTTAGCGATTTTCGGGGGCAATGTTTTTAATTGCTTCTGCAAAGCGGGCATGGGCTTTAGCATCAACTGGTTTTAATACGGGCTCTAAACTAGCGGGCTGATGTTTTAAGCTAACACATGTAACGTACTCCTGCTTTGGTCTTATTGGCCGTTTTTCGAACCCTCCACCACAGTTAGGACATGCATTAAGCAGAGTATTTTCTACGCAATCTCGACAAAAGGTACATTCGTAAGAGCAAATCATAGCGTTGGTTGCATCGGGAGGTAAGGCGCAATCGCAGTGTTCGCAGTTGGGTTTGAGTTTCAGCATGGATTTTGTTCGTTTATGAAAACTATCGATACGATAGTTTTACATAGATATAAATGGTAGTCATAGATTTTTAGCAAAAGCAGACGAACTGATACGATATGCGACTTCAATTAACCCTCTCATCGATTGCGCACAGCTTCATCGAGGCAAATTAGAACAAACTTCACGACTCCAAAAACGAAATAATTTTTTGCGGCGAAAAGGGTTTTACAATAAACCCGTCGGCGCCTTTCACTACGGCACTGCGTACATTGTCTAAGGTATTGTGTGCGCTAATCATAATTACCTGAGCTTTAGGCTGAAGTTCTTTAACTTGGCCCAGAATACTGAGTCCGTCATCTTTACCTAAGTCAATATCTAAAAATATTTTTTGATAGTTAAATTTGTTAATAAAGTTTAGCGCCTGTTTTTCATCTCTGGCTTCATCGATTCTGAAATTATAGCTCTCTCGGATAATAGCTTTAATCATTGCGCGAACATCAAAGGCATCGTCAACAATAAGCACATCGCGTTCGGGTTTTAATAAATTAGCTGAGTTCACTGCGGTTGCCTACCTGTTCATTATGAGATTGTCGTTGTATGTTTTGTTCAATACTTTCCATAGAATAATAAAAGCATCGTTCTAAATTGGTGATCGCCTGCTCTATGTCGGCAGCGGCTTCACTAACATTGGATAAATTGAAGTTTCCAGCGGAGCCTTTTATTCTATGTGCGACTTTTTTTAATGTTTGTATTTGCTCCTGACTAAAACTTTCTCGTAATTGATGTAACTCCTGTTTTAATGTTTCGTAGTAGTTTTGTTTTAGGTTATTAAACTGCTCGCCAGTTGAAAAAGCTTGCGCCGATTGATTTTGTTTAGCGACGCTCTCTTGCTGAGGCTCTAAGAATGAATGAATGATCTCGGTAAACCGTTCACGCTGAATCGGTTTGGCCAGCACTTCAACGCATCCGGCATTTTTATAACGCTCAATATCGGCAGTCATTACATTAGCAGTTAGCGCAACAATGGGGGCTTTACACCCGGCATCACGAATCAACTTGGTTGCTGCCAGGCCATCGAGTACCGGCATCTGCATGTCCATTAATATTAAATGGTAGTCTTCTTGCAGAGCATGGCTTACGGCTTCTTCACCATTGGATGCGGTAGTAATGTCCACGCCTAATTGTTGCAGCAGATGCTTTATTAACTCGCGATTATCGGGTTGATCTTCGGCCAGCAATACGCGCCCACTCAGCTGCTGCTGATTAAAGGGGTGTTCCTGGTTTATTCTTCGAAGGGGTTCCTCATCCAGCCAAATACAGGATGCGGGTAAAATCATTGGTAGAATAACGGTAAATTCACTGCCTTTATTAGGCGTGCTTTGTACGCGAAT
>JBFHVL010000033.1:0-21599 GCA_041589565.1 Kangiellaceae bacterium
AAGCCACAAATGCCATGATGCCGATCAAAATTAATGTGGCGTTCATTTCAGTGGCTAACTTAATTAATTCGCCTTGATGTTGTTGAACAACTTTTTCGCCAAGGGCATCGATAAGCGTATTCTTAAACTCCACGTCGGAATTAAACGTTTTATCAACCAATGGATTGAGTGCGGCTCTATCGATGTTTTGGTTTTGCTCTAATGAAATAACGTCTTGCTCGGTGAGTTGATAAGTCGCCTGTTTGAAGCCGTAAGAGCAGATGCTCATGCTAATAATGACCCCAATAAGACCAATGATCAGCAGAGGTTTTCGGCCGAATTTATCAATGGTAGCCATGGCCACTAACGTAAACGCAACATTCACCAGGCCAATCCAAATCGCTTGCATAAATGCAGCGTTAGTACCGACGCCGCTTTGTTCGAATACGGTAGGAGCATAAAAGAAAATAACATTAATTCCAGTGACCTGTTGCGAAATACCGACAATCAAACCCACTAAAATAGCAAAGTGCATTTTTTTGCTGAAAAGCTCTTTAAGTGCTTCGGCTAATCGAGGTTTGCTACGCTGATTGAGTTGATAAATTTCCTTGATTTGATCGTTGGCATCTTGTTCATCAAACAGAGTGTGAATAACTTGATGAGCTTCTTCCTTTTGATTATTCAGCAGTAGCCAACGTGGACTTCTTGGAATGGTAAATAACAGTAAAAACCAGGCGAGGGCGGGGATTATTTCCATACCCAGCATAAAGCGCCACACATTATGTTGATCGACCATTTGTGCCAGCCAGCCTGTGTCGATTTGACTTTGTTGCAGTAAAAAATAATTGCTGAAATAAGACACTGAAAAGCCGAGTACAATATTCAGCTGGTTGACCGAAACCATTTTACCGCGCGTTTCGGCGCGACTGATTTCAGCAATATAAATGGGTGCGATCATTAAAGAGCAAAACGCCATACCACCAATAAAGCGTGCGGCAACCAGCATTTCGTAGCTCACCGCAAAGGCAGAAGCAAATGCCGAAATTAAGTAGAGCAGCGCAATAATGATCAATGTTTTCCGACGCCCGATAGCATCGCATACGGCTCCGGCAGAAATTGTGGCGATAATCCCGCCAAGCGTTGGCGAGCTGACGACAAACCCTTGCTCCCAGGTCGAGAGTTCAAATTCGCTGGCAATAAAGTTCACGGTGCCGGAGATCACTGAGGCATCAAAGCCAAAAATAAAGCCACCTAGCGATACAATTAAGGTGTAAAGCAGAGTGGGGGATTTCAGTTTCATCATAATTATTATCCTGAAGGTCTTCTCCAGCGTGTCTGAACCTGCAGTAGTAGGCTCAGACAAACGGTTTTATCGTCAAAGCTCACTCGCGCACGAGGTAACCTTTAAACCCATAATAGGCAATATAGAGGTAACACACCAATGGCACCCAAAAGGCGGCTTGCAGCGAAATAATATCGGCCAGATAACCTTGTACCATGGGGATCAAGGCTCCACCGACAATCGCGACACACAATAAACCCGAAGCTTGACCGGTTAAAGGACCTAAACGATGAATCGCCAAACTGAAAATGGTTGGGAACATAATGGAGTTAAACAGTCCGACAGCTAAAATCGACCACATGGCAATGTGCCCGGTAGAGTTAATCGTGACAAAGATTAGTACAACTGCCATTAGCGCATTGAACGTAAGGATGTATTGAGGGCGAACTTTCAGCATGATCGATGCGCCAATAAAACGACCTACCATGGCACCACCCCAATAGTAGGCAACATAATGAGCTGCAACTTCTTCTGGCATATTGGCGATGTTTTCCTGATTTAAAAAGTTCACCAGAAAGCTTCCAATCGAGACTTCGGCGCCCACATAAACAAAGATTGCCAGCACTCCTAATGCTAAATGACGATGGTGCCAGGCCTGACTGCCACCTCCGGTGGTAGGCAAAACGTCATCCGACTCCTGAATTGAAGGTAAACGAATAAAGTAGAAAGTAATTGCCAGTACCGACAGCATGGTGAAGATAATCAAATAGGGAACTTGAATCGCGTCAGCGGTCGAGTCAGCAGATTTCAGGCCGACCGACAAAATCAGCAAGCCGCCAAAAATGGGGGCTACGGTTGTGCCCAGTGAATTAAACGCCTGGGTCAGGTTGAGGCGAAATGACGCACGTTCAGCTGCTCCCAATCGAGACACAAAGGGGTTGGCCGCCACTTGCAGCAGAGTGATACCTGACGCTAATACAAATAGTGCAAAAAGAAACAGGCCATAAACTTCGATATGTGCAGCCGGAATAAACAGTAAGCATCCAATTGCAGCGATACAAAGCCCCAACACAATACCTGATTTGTATCCGAGCTTTCGAACCAGCATGCCAGCCGGGTAGGACACGACGGCATAGGCACCAAAAAAGCACAAATTGACCGCCTGTGCCTGAAAGTAAGTGAGTTCAAATAATCCCTTCAAGTAGGGGATTAATATGTCATTTAAGCTGGTTATAAAGCCCCAGAGAAAAAACAGTGAGGTAAGGATCATTAAAGCGAAGCGGTAGCCATTTTTCGGCGCTTCTACGGCTGGTGCTTCTAAAGCACTGTTTTGTATAGAGTTATTCATAGTAACTGTCCCGAACATCTTAAGTTTTCAGCTTGGCCTAGCAATACTATGCCCAGCTTCCATGTATTGATTGGGTTGACTCTACCGTAAAAAAAAAATCTATGAAAGCGCTTTCATAAAATTTTTTCTTGGGATAGACTGCACCAAAGTCATTCAGAAAAAATCGAGTTGCATCAATATGATGCGGTGCAATAAAGGGGCAGGTTTTGACTCGAAATACCCAAAATAACTCTTCTGAAATCAAATCTACCAGGTCGAAGTGTCGATGGGGCGCGCTCGGCTTTGGTGCAAGTCTTTTGCTGGGGTGTAATCCAATGAATCAACCGGAATCTTCACTTGATAATGAAATTAGTAACCCGGTGACAACAGAGCAAACTGAAACGCTTTGGCCCGATTCTCGAGCTGAATTTACTGATAGTGCCGATATTGAAGCGAAAATTGACGAATTGTTGGCGAAAATGCCATTGGAGCAAAAAGTCGCACAAATGATTCAGCCGGAAATACGGGATTTTACCGTAGAAGACATGCGTCGTTATGGCTTTGGCTCTTTTCTAAATGGCGGCGGCTCCTTCCCGAATCAAGATAAATATGCCACGCGCGAAGCATGGGTCGAGTTGGCCGATGCGATGTATTACGCATCTTTGGACGCGACTTATGATGGTGTTGCTATTCCCACTATGTGGGGCACCGATGCGGTTCACGGTCATACCAACGTGATTGGAGCAACCATTTTTCCTCACAACATTGCGCTGGGAGCGACTCGAAACCCAGAGCTGGTGAAGCAGATTGCCGCAGCTACTGCAAAAGAAGTCGTGGCTACAGGAATTAATTGGGTTTTTGCACCGACGGTTGCCGTTGCTCGTGATGATCGATGGGGCCGCGCTTATGAAAGTTACAGTGAAGATCCCGCACTGGTTGCATCTTACTCCAGCAACTTTGTCGAGGGGATGCAAGGTAAGCTCGGTGAAAACTTTATGGCGGCCGATAAAACCATTTCAACACTGAAACATTTTATTGGCGATGGTGGTACTCATCTGGGTGATGATCAGGGCGATGCCCGGGTTGATGAAGCCCATTTATGGGAGATTCATGGTCGAGGTTACCACACCGGCATTCAAGCCGGCGCGCTGACGGTCATGGCGAGCTTTAACAGCTGGCAGGGCGATAAGTTGCATGGGCATCATTATCTGCTTACCGAAGTGCTGAAAAATAAAATGGGGTTTGACGGCCTTATTGTCGGTGACTGGAACGGTCACGGGCAAGTTCCGGGTTGTACCAATGAACACTGTCCACAGAGTGTTAATGCCGGTGTCGATATTCTTATGGCGCCAGGCAAAAGCTGGAAGCCATTACTCGAAAATACTATTAATGACGTGAAAACTGGTGCGATTTCTATGTCCCGTATTGACGATGCGGTGCGCCGTATATTGCGGGTTAAATTGCGCGCAGGGCTGTTTGCTGAGAAGTCGCCAAAACAGCGAGCGGAATTGTTTGATAAAGAGACCATTGGGAACTCAAAACATCGCGAACTTGCACGACAGGCGGTGCGCGAGTCCTTGGTGTTATTGAAGAATAACGGAGGACTGCTACCGCTTAAACCTGGCCAGCGCATACTCGTCACTGGAAATGCGGCTGATGATATTGCGCGTCAAAGCGGTGGTTGGACACTCACCTGGCAAGGCACTGGAAATCAGAACAGTGACTTTCCCGGAGCAACTTCGATTTTTCAGGCAATAAAAGACCAAGTTACTGCCGCCGGAGGAGTCGCTGAGCTGAGTGAAACTGGAGATTTTGAGCAAAAGCCGGATGTGGCCATTGTGGTATTTGGCGAAAAGCCTTATGCAGAGGGTAATGGTGATTTGGATAACCTCGAATTTGAGCGGGGAAATAAAGCGTCATTGGCGCTGCTCAATAAATTAAAAGCCGCGAATATCCCAGTGGTTTCTGTCTTTATCAGTGGGCGTCCCATGTGGGTTAATCCGGAACTTAATCGTTCCGATGCCTTTGTTGCAGCTTGGCTTCCGGGGAGTGAAGGTGCCGGGGTGGCTGACTTGTTATTGACCGATGCTAATGGCAACAAGCAATATGAATTTATCGGACGTCTACCCTTTTCGTGGCCAAGGTTGCCAGGACAAGGGCCGCTGAATGCGCCTTATCAAAATGATCTGCCGCTGTTTGAGTTTGGTTACGGTTTGACCACTGACGACAACAATGAGTTAGCTAATTTTTCCGAAGCTACCGGAATCGACAAGCATCAGCCAAAACGACAAACCTTATTTAACCGAGTGGTTACCGATCCCTTTAAATTACTGCTCAAAACCAAACATGAGCAAAAAGAACAAACCGCTAATACAGTATCGGTTTCTGGATTGTCATTTAGAACCATCGATTGGCAAGTGCAGGAGGATGCCATTGCTTTAAGTTGGGATGGTTCACAAATTGCGGGATTGTCCATTGAAAGTCCTTTCCCAGAAGATTTTCGTCGCTTTGATCTTGAACAGCTGATGCTTGAGTTTGATCTACGAGTGGATCAGGTGGGCGATACACCCTTATTAGTTGGGGCTAATTGTCGCGGAGCATGTGCTCATGGTTTCAATCTCAAATCGCTAATTGATGAAGACACTATCGGTAACTGGCAACACATTGCGGTGCCTTATCGCTGTGTGCTGCAGAACAAAGAACAATTGTCAGAGATGTATTCACCGTTTCAATTGTGGTCTGCCGGAAGCTGGCAAATTCAACTGGCGCATATTCGATTGCGACAAGGTGACGAAGTAGGCGAGTTCGAAGGCTGTATAAAAGGTGAGTCTGAGTAAAAAATTTTGGGAGTGCGTGAAAGCGATTTCATGCAAAAAAATTTCGTAATACTATGCTAATGACCTAGGGGGAACTATGAAACAATTTAAGCTGAAGCCGCTTTATTGGCTGGTGCTTGGAGGCCTGGCATTTAATGCTGTCGCCGAAGAAGCCAGCGATGAAAGTGATGATAAACGCAAAAGCGCATTGGATGATGGAGTCGTCATCATCACAGCGACCAAGGTAAAAACCGAGTTGATGGAAACGCCCATCGCGGTTACCGCTTTCAGCCAATCGCAATTGAATCGTGCCGGTGTTACCGATGCACGCGATATCGGTTCTCTGGTTCCCAACATGGATGTGACCTTTTCACCATCCGACAGTGGTGTGCAAATGACCATGCGTGGTGTCTCCAGTAACAACTTTACCGAGCTGGGCGATCCCAGTGTAGGTTTTCACGTTGACGGCGTTTACTCTCCACGTCCGCAAGGTGCCATGGCGTTAATGTACGACCTCGAACGACTCGAAGTTTTGCGTGGGCCACAGGGCACACTGTATGGCCGTAATGCCACTGCCGGTAGCGTCAATCTAATCACCAAAGATCCTGATTTCAACGAATTCACTACGGATGTTCAGTTTGAGCTGGGTAATTACAATCATCGTCAATTGCGTACCACGGTTAACATGCCAGTGGCGGATAACTTTGCTCTAAGAGCGAATTATTTCGTTGAAAAGCGTGATGGATATATTACGCAAATTATGGATGTGCGTGATCGTGACGGTGATGGTATTGCCGATGTGGATCAACGCCGCAATCGTCCGGTAAAAGATTCGGATGAATACACTAACTCTGATCGTATGGGCCTCAGAATTACCGGCCTGTGGGATATCACCGATAACTTTTATGCGCGTTTCTCATTGGAGCGTTTTGAAGATAAAAGTGCTGGTGGTTATGTAGCGCCTGACTGTAAACAGTCACCTGAAGCCTGTGCCTTTTTTGGTGGTGATGAGCGTACTGTTTGGACCAATATTCCTGGCGAAATGGATATGCAAATCGACAGCTTCCGTATGAAGCTTAACTACGACATCAGCGAAGATATGCAACTGGTTTATAATGCCGGCTGGGCGTATCAAGAGCGTTCGCAACAATGGGACGGTGATATGGGCTGGTTCGCTTACGACAGCCAGTACACTGGCTGGGGTTGGAGCGGCTATCGCTATACGCCTTGGGGTGATGATCTTTACTTAGCCACTCGTTGGTCTGATTACAAATCCATTTCTCATGAACTGCAACTGCAAGGCAGTTATGAAGACAAAATGAACTGGATTGTTGGTTACTTTAACTTCTCAGAAGACAATGCCATTCATTTTGATGTTGAGCTGCCATTCTGTTGTGGCGCGCCGACACCGGGTGCAGGAACCTTTATTCAGCCTGAGCGTTTGCTCGATTCCGAAGCCTTTTTTGCACAGGGAACCTGGCACTTTACCGAGCAACTTCACTTAACTCTCGGTTACCGTAGTACAACGGATCGTAAGCAAGATAAAAACGGCCGTAACTGGGGAGCTTGGGGGCCATGGAGTTATGACGCCAATGGTAATCGCGGCAGCTTCTCTGGTGGCGCTTTTGGTCCTGATGAAGGGATCAACTGGGCTATCGTTGGTGATCCAAATGCTTATCCAACTTACACCAGTCTGGACCTGTTGCCGGGCATGGGTACGCAGGACTATGCCAACAATCTGGTAATTGTGGGCTACAACGATACCGATCATAAGTGGACCAAAGATACCTGGCGGATTGGTCTGGATTATGATTTAGATGCCGATAACTATATCTATTCTTACGTTGCAACGGGTTACAAAGCCGGTGGTTTTGGTGATGGTGTTGACGTTGATGGTTTAGGCACCATTCGCTTCTTTGGCTACCGCCCAGAAGAGCTGACCAATTATGAAATTGGGTATAAAGGTGTGTTGTTTGACGGCGATTTAAATCTGACCGTCGCTGCTTTCGTCAGTGATTATGATGACAAGCAGGTAACCACCTTCCGTAAAGTGGGCGAGCATGCAGTAACTAATCAAGACATCAGTACACTACTCACTGAAAATGCGGCCAAAGCATCCATCGAAGGTTTAGAGGTGGAGTTCAGCTGGCGTATGACCGAGTTCGACAAGCTGAGCGGTTATGTGGCTTTCCTGAACGCTACCTACGATGAGTGGACCGGCTATTCCGATGGTTGGTACTGTGCCGAGCGAGCTGATGCCGGCGCCAGTTTATGTGGTAACCAAGGTGAAGGTGATGTTTCGGGTAACGACTTGCCGTTTACTCCTAGCATGTCCTTTACCGTCAACTATGAGCGCGTATTTGAGCTTGAAGGTGACGGACGGGTTACGACCTATGCGTCTTACCATTGGGAAGATGAATCACATCTGACCGACCGTAACTTTGACGAGCTAGCCGCTTACAGTGATGTACGTGACTCATGGCACAACCTCAATTTGAGCGTGCGTTACGACACCGACAATGACTGGTTTGTTGAAGCCTATGTCTATAACGCGACTGATGAACTGGTAAAAACCTGGGCCAACGGTGGTGCGCAATACCCTAAGTGGGGATGGAACGCTCCTCGTATGTACGGTCTGCGTTACAGTCAGTCCTTCTAAAATAAATCAGGCGTCTTCTTAATCGAAGGCGCCTTTTTTTGTTTACTGATCAATGGCGGCAACTACATAAAATAAACGATAAACCATTGCAGCGATTGAACACGGAGCAGGAGAAAAACGAGTGAAAAATTTTAAACTTTGGATGACTTTGGGTGCTGTTGGGGCAACCTTGTTAACAGGCTGCAAGACAGACAATGAAAACCCAGAGGTCGCTGCACCAACACCGCCACAATCGTTACAAGATTACGGTTGGCAATTGGTCTGGAGCGATGAATTTGATGGCACCAGTCTGAGCAGTGATAACTGGACCGCCGAAATCGGTGACGGCTCTCAATACGGCATTCCCGGTTGGGGAAATAACGAACAGCAATGGTATATGGCGGAAAACGCCACGGTTGCCGAAGGTGTCCTGACCATTGAAGCTCGCGAAGAAATGACCAACAACTATCCTTATACTTCGGCGCGTATTAAAACCGCCGAAAAAGTGGATATTCAGTACGGGCGCATCGAAGCGCGCGTTAAATTACCTCAAGGTAAAGGTAGTTGGGCCGCCTTCTGGATGTTACCAACGAACTCACCTTACGGTGGCTGGGCCGCTGGCGGAGAGATCGATATTTTCGAATCAATCAATTTGGGTGTCGACGGCCGCAATGCCGTGAGCGGAACCTTGCATTATGGAATGCACTGGCCGTTAAACGTGTATCAAACGGCAGAATATGAACCGACCGATATTTCGTTTACCGATGATTTTCAAACCATTGCGGTTGAATGGGAAGAAGGAGAAATTCGTTGGTATGTAAATGATGTTCACTACCAAACGCAAATGGCACGCAGTTGGTGGACTTATTATTATCAGGACATTAATAATGGTTTTACCGAAGACTTAAGTGGCCCTTTTAACTCACCCTTTCATATTATTTTAAATCTAGCCGTCGGTGGAAACTTACCCGGAGCTCCTGATCAAACATCGACCTTCCCAATGCAAATGGAAGTAGATTATGTTCGCGTTTATCAGTGCAGCAAAAATCCAACAACTGGCGAAGGTTGTGCCAGCAATCGTAATCGTAACTTGTCTCCACCAGCATCATCGGCGCCATTCGTAGCAAGCTATGATGTTTACAATGACGGCATTTTACCGTTGCAGTGGGAAGTGAATGACGAAACTATTGAGCGTGGTTTAAGTTTTAATTCTTTCTGGAACAATGATGGCGCATTAACCTTGAGCGAAGTTGCGGTATCGGGTCGTGGCAGTGTTATTGATGTGATGACCACCAACAGTGGTAACTTTTCTGTATATGCAACCGAAGGTGGAAGTTTTGAGTTTTTCGGTATGGGTAATGCCACTGAGTTTTGGGCACCACATGCTGGTGAATTGATTTTCGATTTGTATGTCGACTCAACAGCAACCGATCTTGAAAGCAGCATTTTAATTAAAATGGACAGTGGTTGGCCTAACCTTGGCTATGTTGAGCTGGCAGTCGCTGATCTTGTCTTAGATGAGTGGCAGACTTTACACATAAAAATCGCCGATGTTCTCGCAAATCCAAATAATGGCGGTGCCAATCCTCTTGATATTAGCAATGTAGTAAGTTTATTTGTTGTTGAGCCTACCGGCGCCGCGCATATTCAAGTGGATAACATTCAAATTAAATGTGCAGTACCTAGCTCCAATGGCTGTGGCATTAAACCGCCTTCACAAGCGATTGATGCAACCGAAGTTAATGTGTTCGTTGATGAGGTTGATCCATTGTGGACTAATGGTATGGGTGCATGGGACAGCGGTGTAAATACCGATTATTTCGATGGGCAAAATCCTAACACTAAAGTGAACTGGCAAGTGCTTGATGTTGCGGGGCGCGGCCAAGTGGTTGAGGTTTCATTCGATGACAATCCGGGCACTAGTGGCGTGTTCTATTTCCAATCGGCGCAACCCGTTGACTTAAGTGGATTTGATGGTGGCGTATTAACCTTTGACATTCGTGTCCTGGATTACGGTAGCAATACTTCAGGCATGGCATTTAAAGTGGATTGTGTTTACCCCTGTACCAGTGGCGATCAATCACTTGGTGTTGTGGGTAATGGTGATTGGGAATCAATCTCTATAAATGTCTCCGATTTGCGTAACGCTGGACTTAATACCCAAAACGTTAATACCGGTTTGGTAATCTTCCCGACCTGGGGTGACCAAACGGGCGTTACTTTTCAAATCGATAATGTGATTTGGTATGCCGAAGGTGGGCAGGAAGGTAGTGGCAATCCAAAGCCTGCTCTAGGACAAGATTTTCTTGTTTATAACGGTACTGATACCGGTGAATTTGAAGTAGCACCATCACTTAACGGAATCACCATGACCGAGATGGTAGATGATGTTGATAACACCAAAGGTAATGTCTTGGAATTTACCTTTAATCAAAACCAGACGGTTTTACCCTTTATGGTTCAGCCAACTGGCAGTCTGCTCGATATGTCCGATTTTGCTCAAGGTACCATCGAGTTTGATTTGCTATTAGTGACCGAACCAAATGTGGGCATGGCGAATACTGATTTCTTTGTTAAGTTTGATTCGGTATACCCGCGTACTACCAGCACTTTCCCAATTGAAAAACCCGAGTTGGGTGTTTGGAAAAGCTATTCGATTTCGGTCGCAGATTTGTTAGCTAACCCAGTACCCGATTGGGAACAGCCGGTCAACATTGAAGGTGTCGATGCGGTATTTGTTGTTGGCCCGAACTGGGATACTGAAAACGGTACGGTTTTCCGTCTCGATAATGTTCGTTGGGTACACTAATAGACTTTAAATTTCTCCCAGGATTAAGTCTTATTTAAGGCAAAACAAAAGGATTTGATGTTTATGCAAGGCTCTCAAGCAATTGAGAGCCTTTTTTCTTTAGTTAAGATCACTTCTTTGGATTTCGCACCGCTTCGCTGTGTGCGACTTGAACGCAGAGTCCACATGTCATTGCGAGCGCAGAGAAGCAATTTCACGAACTCCGACTCTTTCGTAGGGTGCGTTTTTAACGCACCAATTTAAAGAATAAATGGTCTGCTGTGAGCCATAAGATGTAAGCTTTTTCCTAAACTTATATTCATCAGTTCGCATCGCTTCGCTTTATGCGAGTGACTTTTGGCAAGCGTCCCAAAAGTCATCAAAAACACTTTTCGCTGCGCTGGCTCATTCGTTCTTAAAGTTTTGATAATTAATCATTTGAATTGATAGGACTGTTGTTGCCTGACATAGCTGTCGCTACTGGCTAAGATCACATCCTTCTTGTCTTATAGCTCTTTGCTTCCATAAAAATCAACACTTTATCAAGCTTGTCATTCTGCGACTTGATCACAGAATCCACATGTCATTGCGAGCGCTGCGAAGCAATCTCAGACACTGAGGACAGGGGCCGCTGTGAGCCATAAGCGGACAAACACTACTTTCTAAGTACAGAGTTTGTTCCTATTTTATTATTTCGAGTCTAAGTAAATCTTAACTTTGCCATCTTCAATTTTTACGCCGTGAATTCTTAGATTTTCCTGCTTAGCTCTATAAAACTCCACAAGTAGTGATTCAGCTGCTTCAGGGCTATTAATATCAACTTCCATGTTTGTTCGAGGAAAACACTGGTTCATTAGCTGTCCGATAATACTAGCTAACTCAATCTCTGATAGAGTGCTCGACTTCAACTTCCCTATACCTGCGATATGCCCGTAAGCTTCTAAATTTACTCTCAAGCTTTCAAACGAATATTGAAAGTCATTCTTTCTTTCATGCTCAACCAACCATTTTTCAACATAATTCTCGCATTTCTTAATGACTAAGAAGTTGGCTTCATTATTCGAGTTAGCACTGGAACTTACTAAAAGAATGAATATGATTAACAGTTTATTTAACAAACACATCATTGATTCTCCAATATTCTTATATAATTGCGATGGGTGATAGCATTTATTTCACGTGAATAACTTTTAAGTTCATGCCTTTGATTACCTCCGAGATAGTGGACTTTTGTAATCTCAAAGTGACGACCTTTCTCAATCTTATCGACCCTAGTTCGAACACCACCAACACCAACTCTGTCACCGTTTCGATATACGAGGACTTCTCGAGTTCTTATGGTTGTAACAGCTTCTGTTACCATTTCTTTTACATCTGTTTTCCACCCGTGAAATACAGCCTGCGAAGCTATCTCAAAACTAGTAAAAAAGTTTGAGAGTGCCTTCGTAATCGACTTGTATTCAATCGGAATTTTTCTTTCATCAATATAAGGCGTCTGAGGAAAATCGGCTGCGCTTGCCATAGAAATATGAAAGTATAAGGAGGTTTCATACCCTGTTTCAGATACCACATCCTCAGTTTTACTGTCCATAACGTCGACCCACCAACTCCATCCATCTACTTCCTTTCCAGGTTTTCCGGCTAGTTGTTTATACAAATCCCACTTTTCTTTGAATGTTAAACTTGGAGTTTCGGTATTCCCCAGTGTCTGCTCTTTGTTTAATACAGACTAAGCTCAAATAAACAATTAAGTATCCATACAGAACATTGAAGATTAACTACTTAGCGTAATATTTTTTAATCATTGCCACAGCATCTTCCGCAGTTTCGACAAATTGAAAAAGCGTTAGGTCTTTCCTGCTGATCACGCCTTCCTCCAGCAATGCATCGAAGTTAATTATTTTTCGCCAGAAATTTTCACCAAACAAGAGTATAGGGTAGCGTTTTATACGGCCGGTTTGCATTAATGTGAGTGTCTCAATTATTTCATCTAACGTGCCGAATCCGCCGGGAAAAGCAAATAAAGCTTTGGCTCTTACCAAAAAGTGCATTTTTCGAATGGCGAAGTAATGAAACTGAAAGCAAAGTTCGGGGGATATGTAGCGGTTAGGTTCCTGCTCTGTGGGTAAAACAATGTTTAAACCAATACTTTTTGCGCCTGCTTCATGGGCTCCCCGATTGGCCGCTTCCATAATACCTGGGCCGCCTCCGGTAACTATCGTTGCATCAACTCCGGTGCTACTTTGATCAGAAAGCAGTCGTGCTAGTTTGACGCATTCTTGGTAGTAGTGGCCTTTGTTTAATAACGTCTCAGTGACTCGAATGTTTTCTTTTAGATCATCACTCGGGTTGTTTTCAAAGTGCTGTTTGAGATCATTAAGACGTTGGGTGAGTACTTCTGGATCGTGAATGCGCGCACTACCAAAAATTACCCATGTCGCATCGATACCTTGTTGAGCTAAAACTTGGTCTGGCTTTTGCCATTCGAGCAACAAACGTACGGAGCGCTGTTCATCTTGCAGTAAAAAATCAGGATCATCAAACGCCAGTCGGTAAGAGGGCGAACAAGTTTGTTCGGTGGCACACACCTTTTTCGATTCACTAACTATCTCGCGCGACTTAGGTAGCGTGGAGTATTTATTAGAGTCTAAATGATCGCTGCTCATGAACCCTCGGTTTCAACCAATACTCCAATCAGTTGTGACTATTGGAGCTGTTCCAGGAGAAACCATATTCGGATGTTGACGTGGTATTGTCCAGCGCAAATTTGTCTTTTGTTTTGGGTGTGATGCATTTCACTGGCTCACCCGCGACGCTAAGCCATTGACGTTGCTGTATGACTTTATTGAGTACAACTTCATCACCCGCTTTAACCTGTCCACTAAACACGTCAAGGGCATGAACCAATGCATGTTCCTGCCATACCTTTTCAACGGCCAAGCGGCTGATTGGATAGGCGGGGAGTCCTGAATCTCCACTGTACATGAGTTGAAGCTCTTCGTCCGGATACACTATGCCTTTGCCCAAATTCACCACAATCTCGTTGTTGTCCACTTTGAGCACTTCACCGCGAATGGGTTGAGCTGCAAACAATTTACTGGCTTCTTCGAGAGCGCGATTGATGGCGGCAATGGTCGCTTGACCTGTGGTGGTGGTGGCGTAGGCATTAAAGAAGGCCTGATTTACCCGGGGAGAGAAGGGCATGGGGTTTGCGCTGCGCTCACAGGGATCAAGCTGAGCGGTAACGGGGACTTCCAGAATCGCTTCGTAATTGCGGTTATAAATAATTAACGTGACGGAAACTTTGGCAGGCTTGTTGTCGCCAAACACCTCACTCCAGGCGCGATCAACATGGGCAAAGCCGAGGCTGAGCAAGTGATCACTCTCGCCAAGCGCATAGAGAGAATCGTAGCGCTGCACATGAAACTGCAAATAGTAGTCCGCCGGTTGCGATACCGGCTCTAAAAAGTGACTGCTGCGCACCAGCTCTTCGAACAGAATATTCAGGGCGTTAGGTAGCGTTCTTACTTCAGTATCGCCGGCGTGGCCTTTCAGGCCGCGGGTATCGTAAGGCGTTTTACCGGTAGCGTTTACCGGAGGCAACAGGTTAACGCGCACGCCATGTCCCGGTTGGCGTTGCCAATGGATGTGGCTGTAATACCGTGTTTCGGCGTCTTTCAACAAAGGCAGCCGCTGAGACAGTAGTTCAGTTCGTTGCATGGAGCTTGTTTGAGTATCGAGGGCGACGGCAGCTGCAGATGCCGTTAAACCGATTAAGCCAAACATCAGATGTTTGTAGACTTGCTTGAGCCAGGTTTCCATTTACCCGTCCTTTTTTAAAGCTGTCTCTTTATATCGGCCGTAAAAGTCGCGAGTTTACCCTTTGTGAACGGTAGATTTTGATTAGATTTAATATGCATAAAAGCGCATAAAAATGCCAATAATGAAATAAAATTACATTTATATGCGAGATACTAAGTGTCGAATTCTTCTCGAATTTATCGGATAGCCTGTCTATACAAATGTAATTAAGATATTGATAAATAAAGTTTAAGCTTGTTTTTTGTTTTTCAGTCGACTCGATGTTTGGTAATTCTGTCCGCTGCATACTGCTATTCAATGGTCGGATCTTTATGACTTAAATGTAGTAAACTTTCACTTTGAGTTTCTTTACAATGGGTAAATATTCGGTATAGACTGAATTTCTTGTGCTTTGCAGCACAGGCGGCAATGAGAGAGGTATGACAGGCTCAGGGTGATGACTCCCAGCCTGATAACACACAGATAGTCTTGCCGACCAAGCCGGAAGTCATCCGGCTGACCATCCGAAAATGCTAATAACCAAAGGATGAGCTTATGGACAAACTTTACCATCACGATCAGGCCAAAGATAACTGCGGGTTTGGCATGATTGCCCATACTCACGGCGAAGCCAGCCATCAGCTGGTAGAAACTGCGCTGGAAGCCTTGAACCGTATGACCCATCGCGGCGCTGTGGCAGCCGATGGTTTATCGGGTGATGGTTGTGGTTTGCTCATTCAAAAGCCTGATGCTTTTCTGCGTCGCGTTGCCGAAGACTCAGGTATTAAATTGGGTCGTGACTTTGCGGTAGGCATGGTGTTCCTGCATCAAGATGCGGGCATTGCCGAGGCCTGTCGCAATATTCTGGAGCAGGAGATCCGCCGCGAAACGCTTACCGTGCTGGGTTGGCGAAAAGTGCCCATCGATACCAGCGTGTGTGGCGAGGTGGCATTGACTTCATTACCGCAAATTGAACAGGTTTTTGTTCAGGGTATGCCTGGCTGGAGTAAGCATGATATGGAGCGTCGTTTGTTTATGGCGCGTCGTCGTGCGGCGTGGCGCGTGCTCGATGAAATAAACGACTTTACTTACTATGTATCGTCGCTGTCGTGTCTGGTGATGGTGTACAAGGCGTTGGTAATGCCGCGTTATCTGTCCAAATTTTATCTGGATCTACAAGCCTCTGATTTTACCAGTGCTATCTGCCTGTTCCATCAACGCTTTTCGACCAATACCTTACCGCAGTGGCGATATGCGCAACCGTTTCGCTTTTTGGCACACAACGGTGAAATCAATACCATCAGTGGCAATCGCAACTGGTCGAAAGCGCGAACCTCAAAATTTGTAACGCCGCTGCTACCCGATTTAAAAGAAGTGGCCCCACTGGTAAATCAATTTGGTTCCGACTCATCATCACTCGATAATATGCTCGAAGTGTTTTTGGCCGGAGGTATGGATATTTTCCGCGCATTGCGACTGTTAATTCCACCGGCGTGGCAAAATTTGCCAGGAATGGATCCCGATTTACGCGCCTTTTACGAATTTAACTCGATGCATCTAGAACCCTGGGATGGCCCTGCTGGTATTGTGATGACCAACGGCGAGCAGGTGGCCTGTACTCTGGATCGTAACGGTTTACGTCCGGCACGTTATGTCTTAACCAAGGACAATATCATTACTCTGGCTTCGGAAGTAGGCGTGTGGGATTACGATGAAGCCGATGTGATCGAAAAAGGCCGCGTCGGTCCAGGCGAAATGGTTGCCGTGGATACGCGCAATGGAAAGATTTGGCGCAGCCGCGAAATCGACGATGAACTGAAGCATCGTCATCCTTATCGCGCCTGGTTGGAAGAAAATCATTTAACTTTGCCGAAGTGCGATCTCGATAGCGCTGAGCCGATTGAGGACTCTCAGCGTTTGTATCAACAGAAATTGTTTGGCTTTTCGCAGGAGGAAAAACAAACAGTCATTGGTAGTTTATTTCAACAAGGCGTCGAAGCGACTGGCTCAATGGGAGACGACACGCCCATTGCGGTGTTATCAAATGAGTCTCGTAATTTATTCGATTATTTTCGCCAGCAATTTGCTCAAGTGACTAATCCTCCGATTGATCCTTTGCGGGAAAAAGCCAGCATGAGTTTGGAAACCTGTATTGGCGTTGAGTACAACGTGTTTCAGGAAACCACCGGTCATGCTTATCGCATTGTGCTCGATTCTCCGGTGCTGACCAGTCATGAATACCAGCAACTGTTGTTACTGAAAGGCAAGCATTATCGTCAATTCACGATTAAGTTGGGTTTTAGTGAAAGTGAAACCTTGGCGCAAGCGGTTGACCGTATTGTGCAACAGGCGGTTGAAGTAGTTGCCGATGGTGTGGTGATATTAAATTTAACCGATCAAAATCTCGAACAAGACTTAACGCCTATTCATGCCGCGTTAGCAACGGGAGCGATTCACAATGCACTGATTGATGCTGGGCTACGTTGCGATTGTAATTTAATTGTTGCCAGTGGTTTTGTTCGCGACCCACATCACTTTGCGGTGTTATTTGGCTTGGGGGCAACAGCAATTTATCCTTATCTGGTTTATCAAACTATTGAGGAGCTCAACAAGGACCCACACCCCAAGTTAATCTCGGAGGCCATCGCCAATTATCGTAAAGGTATTGATTACGGCTTAAGAAAAATTCTGTCAAAGATGGGTATTTCAACACTGGCCAGTTATCGTGGTGCGCAACTTTTTGAAGGCCTGGGTTTTGCCAAAGAAATAATCAAACGTTGTTTTCCCGGAATGCCTTCGCGCATTGAGGGAGTCACTTTTGAGTGGCTGGCTCAAGAGTTACGATTGCAGCATAAACGTGCCAAAGTTGCTCATTTAAAATTACGACAGGGTGGATTGCTAAAATTTCAATACGGCGGTGAACAACATGCTTACAATCCTGACGTGGTGCAATCGTTGCAGCAGGCAGTAAATTCCGGTCAGTACAAAGATTATCAGCAATTTGTTGAGCTGGTTAATCATCGCAAACCTATGGCGTTACGTGATCTGTTAAAACTAAAAGCAGCGTCAACACCCACGCCTCTCGAAAACGTTGAAGCCGCGGAAAAATTATTTCATCGCTTCGACAGCGCAGCTATGTCGATTGGAGCCCTGTCGCCCGAAGCACACGAGTCACTTGCTATTGCCATGAATCGTTTAGGTGGCAACTCTAACTCGGGTGAAGGTGGAGAAGACGAAGCGCGATTTAGTACGCTAAAAAACTCCAATATTAAACAGGTAGCTTCGGGGCGCTTTGGTGTTCATGCACATTATTTAGTGAATGCGGAGGTGTTGCAGATCAAGATTGCTCAGGGGGCAAAGCCCGGCGAAGGCGGTCAGCTGCCTGGACATAAAGTCACTGCACTTATTGCGAAACTAAGACACAGTACACCCGGTGTGACTTTAATATCGCCGCCGCCACATCATGATATTTATTCCATTGAAGATTTAGCTCAACTGATTTTTGATTTAAAGCAGGTGAATCCCAAAGCGCGTGTCTCGGTGAAGTTAGTTTCCGAGCCGGGAGTAGGAACCATCGCTGCGGGTGTCGCTAAAGCCTACGCCGACATGATCACCATCAGTGGTTATGACGGTGGTACTGGAGCCAGTCCATTAACCTCGATTAAGTACGCAGGTTCTCCTTGGGAATTGGGGCTGGCCGAAGTACAACAGGCGCTGGTAGAAAATGGTTTGCGGCATAAGGTTACCGTACAAGTCGATGGTGGTTTAAAAACCGGACTCGACGTCATTAAAGGTGCCATATTAGGTGCTGAGAGTTTTGGGTTTGGAACGGGGCCTATGGTGGCGTTGGGTTGCAAATACTTACGCATTTGTCACTTAAATAATTGCGCGACCGGTGTCGCTACACAAGACGAACAATTGCGACAAAAATATTTTCATGGCTTGCCAGAGAAAGTCGAAAACTATTTTAAGTTTATTGCGCAGGAAGTGCGTGAATGGTTGAGTTATCTGGGTGCAGAAAAGCTTGAAGATATTATTGGTAAAACTCACTTGTTAGAGCGTATTGAATCAACCGATGCCAAGCATCAACTTGTGAATCTGGATGCCATTTTATCCAGCGCGTCAGTAGTAAATAAATACCCTAATTATTGCGTTGAAAAATCCAATCCTTCGTTCGATAAAGGATTGCTTAATGAACAAATATATCAAGATGCTCGCCAAGCGGTTGATCATCAACAAGCCATTACCCTGAGCTATCGCATTAAAAACTATCAGCGTTCAATAGGCGCTCGTTTGAGTGGTTACATTGCCGAGCAATGGGGCAAGCAAGGGTGTGAAGAGCATCCCATTCAGGTCAACTTTACCGGGACTGCAGGGCAAAGTTTAGGCGTATGGAATATGCCGGGAGTGAATATCACCATTGATGGTGATGCCAACGATTATGTCGGTAAAGGCATGTCCGGTGGACGCATTGTTATTCGTACACCGCGAAACTCTGCACTGGTTAGTCGCCGCAATGTAATTGCTGGCAATACCTGCTTATATGGAGCGACCGGTGGTGAGTTGTTTGCCGCAGGACAAGCCGGTGAACGCTTTGCGGTGCGCAATTCGGGAGCAACAGCGGTTGTTGAGGGCTTGGGTGCTCATGGCTGCGAATATATGACAGGTGGAACTGTGGTGGTACTCGGATCGGTAGGTTGGAACTTTGCTGCAGGAATGACCGGTGGCGAAGCTTTTGTACTCGATTTGTCGAATGCGTTTGAACCTTATTGCAATGCGGAGTTTGTCAAGATCGAAAAATTGAGTGATATCACGGATGCTTCGAAAGTCGAGCGGCTGCATCAGCTGATTGTACAACATGCGCAGTTAACGCAAAGCGAATGGGCACAACAAATTTTGGAAAGTTTTGAACATTATGTGGGAGCCTTTAAATATATTTCTCCCAAAGACAATGCCAAGCTGGAGCAGCAGCCAAAGCAACAGAAAGGTAAACTCATCCAACTGGCGAAGGTGGGGTAGCTTTCCTTGGAATGAGAGTTAGCACCCCCTCCAGCTCCCCCTCAAAGAGGGGGAGGGGTTTAAAAATTGCTGTAAAGCGTTTTATTAAACGATCGAGTATCCATTGATAAACAAAGTTTCGGCCCTGCTTAAAGGATTGCAACAGCTTATAAAGGTTAAGCGATACTGTTCCTCCCCTTTGTAAGGGGAGGTTAGGTGGGGTTAGTAGCAATATAGTCGTAATCGATATAAACAGGTAAACACTATGGGCGAACAACGAAAGTTTTTTGAATTTGTTGACTTAAAACGCGAAGAGCCGCAAAAGCAGGCGATTGAAGTGCGTCAACACGAGTTCGCCGAAATTTATCGAGAATTTAAGCAACCTGGGATCAAAGAGCAATCGAGTCGTTGTATCTCCTGTGGTAATCCATATTGTCAATGGAAGTGCCCGGTACACAATTACATTCCTGAATGGTTAGCGCTTGCCGCCGAAGGCAAATACATTGAAGCCGCTGAATTATCCCATCAAACTAACAGTTTGCCCGAAGTGTGTGGGCGAGTTTGTCCACAAGACCGCTTGTGTGAAATGGCGTGTACATTAAATAATGATTTCGGTGCCGTCACTATTGGACAAGTGGAAAAGTTTATAACCGATACGGCTTTTGCTCAGGGTTGGCAACCTGATTTATCTAATGTGGAAAAACAACCCTTTAAAGTTGCCGTCGTAGGCGCAGGGCCTGCAGGATTAGCTTGTGCGGACGTGTTAATCAGAAACGGAGTGTCGGTGACGGTGTTTGATCGCTACCCCGAAATTGGCGGGCTACTCACGTTTGGTATTCCAGAATTCAAACTGGAAAAAAATGTGATGGCAAAACGGCGTAAAGTCTTTGAAGCTATGGGCATTGAATTTAAATTAAATACGACCATTGGTGAAGATGTTAGCTTTGAACAATTACAGAGCGATCATGATGCAGTATTCTTAGGTTTGGGTGCCTATAAAACCGTTGATGCGGGATTGCAGGAAGGAAAAGCGCAGGGTGTTTATAAAGCGTTGGACTATTTAATTGGCAATACCAGTTATCTACATCAATACGACCTTAAAGACTATCCCTACATTAATTTGAAAAACAAAGTGGTGGCCGTGTTAGGTGGCGGTGATACCGCTATGGATTGTGTGCGTACAGCGATCCGCCAAGGTGCAGAAAAAGTCCTGTGCGTTTATCGAAAAGATCAGGAAGCCATGCCTGGCTCACGCAAAGAATTTAATCATGCGGTTGAAGAAGGTGTCGAGTTTATCTGGCATCATCAGGCAGAATCGGTTGAGCGCACCAGTGATGGTCAGTTAGCTGGGTTACATTGTCAGCAAACAAAAACCAAACAGTTATCGTTTATTGAGTGTGACGCGGTCATTGTCGCTTATGGTTTTCGTGCGAACCCTCCCAAATGGTTAGAGCAAGCTAAAGTAGAATGTGATGATAACGCTCGCGTAAAAACCTCGGAGTCGCAAGGCTATCGCACCAGTCAGGACTCTATTTACGCTGGTGGTGATATGGTTCGCGGCGCGGATTTGGTTGTTACTGCTATTGCTGAAGGGCGAAAAGCAGCAGAATCTATTTGTGCTGATCTAGGAGTACTTATTTAATCAGCTTAAAAGTTTTGATTCTGCGCCAGCAAAATGGCGCAGAAACAATTTGCAGTATGATTAATTTCGTTTTGGTATTTTGATTTCGACTTGATTACCGTTGTGTTCAACTGTCATGGCCGCTTCATCTACAGGCTCCGGTAATGTAATGGACTGAGAAAATTGACTGCTGGAAAAGGCCTGACTCAGTCCATTAGATTGATTGGCACGCGCACTTTGTTGAACTTTGCCTATGATGTGGAGCTGTTGGTTCTCGATCTCTGTGCTCACTTCCATATTTTGTCCTTCTGGTAAAGAAATGGTGACTAAGAAGTGATCGCCCTTATCA
>JBFHVL010000034.1:0-21193 GCA_041589565.1 Kangiellaceae bacterium
ATGGCCGCGGCTTGCTCAAAAGACATTGCTGGCGATTTCAACTTGACTGCGCTCTCGGCTACACATGCGTATTCGGCAAACCCACCAAATCCACAGCCAGATAGATCACCATATACTTCGTCGCCGGGTTTGAATGAACTAACAGAATCACCAACCGATTCAATGACACCCGCAATATCAGAACCGATTACGATACGCGGTTTAAATAAGCCGGCCATAAAACGGTTGGGCACAAATGGCGTAGCATTAAGTAGCCCCCAATCCCAGTCATTAATCGATACCGCTTTTATTTTGATCAGCACTTGATTACCAACTGGAGTCGGTTTATTAGCATCTTGAATGACTAAACGCTCTGGAGCCCCGTACTCTTTAATTTTCAGTACTTTCATGGTTCCCTGTCCATAGATTTAATATTCCTTTGTTTAATGCCACCAGTTTATTACCTTCAATTGAAAGAAGTTTAGCCATCGGCTCTTAGTAATGTCGACGGCTAAACCTTTAGACTTTACTTATCAGAAAAAAGATTCAGAGCTGTGATCTCAGATTGTGGAACGCGCCAGTAGGTAAAGCCTATAGCTGTAGAACATTTACTCTCTAAATTTTCCCAATAAGTTTTTGGCATAATTAATGGCCTCTCTCTCCAATTTAGTCAGAGGGTCATTACCCGCCTTTTTTGGCCCTTTTAAAATTGCCTGAGCGAACTCAATTGCTTCAAGCTCGATTTCGTTCAACAAGGTTTTTTGTTCAGTTTTTTCGTTGTGTTGTTTATTCATGGTTTGCTCCTGCATTAAAGTGCTAATAGACGTCTCAAATACAGCAGCAAGGCATTTCAATGATTCTAGCCCAGCAGTTTGACCACTTTCGATTCGCTGGATCGTACGGGTGCTTAATCCCGAATGTCTGGCTAACTCTTCCTGTGACCAACCTTTTTCCAATCTACGATGTTGAATACTCATCATTTAAGCCCTTTGTACTTGAGAACTCTATTATTCAACGAAATCCACCGACAGAAACACGACAGTGTCGCGACAAAAGGTGTAAAGGTCTCAAAAAACAGCCAAAATCCATCGCTTTCGGCTTCTTTAACATGTACTTGAATATACATGCTGTATATATAGCAGTTCAATCATAATGTATATTTGAACTGTTAGGTCGTTTAGAAATAAAGAGAAATTGGATATCTTGAGACAACTTTCTCAAAGCAGATATAGCACATCAAAAGTTTATAAAACAGTGGTTTCAGATAGTATATATTTATAGGACTTAGCTAAAGTACCTAATTGAGGTAGTCTGAATTCGCATAGGTTGAACACTGACCCGGTTGAGCACGCCACACTACTCTGATAAATGCTCGCGACCTTTCCTTTTTCTCTAACTTAAATTCAGCGAAAACCTTACCTTCTCTTTCTGTTAAATCTAGCGCTGTCATATCTTCGGCAAAAACTATTTTTGGGTTACTTCCCTCGCTGTAAGCTAGGTATATCGTAGCTGGATACTTCTTTTGCAGATCATCTGTTAAGAACTTAGGAGCAGATACTGCATAAGTTCCCGTCTCATCGAGCTGATGAGTGGAAACTAACGAATTAACCTCAGGCCCTCCCTGAGGTATGGCACAGCCAAAGCAATTTGAAGATGATATTAATAATAGAAAGAGAAAAGTTCTTGCTAAATACTGTCCCATCATAAAATCTACCTATGGATTTATTTAATGCTCCAAACAATGTCCAGCTAATCGCCAATGTGGCAACACTCAGTAGACAATAGCCAACCGAACACTACTAAGAAAGATCTAGAGACCAATGAATTTAACCTAAAGAGGAGCCTGTCATATTAGTATACTTCTATTTCCAGAGTGCCAGATCGAATTAATAGACTTACTTCAACCTGGCGATTTCTTGGATTCCACTATGGGAGTCTAAAATATTCAGATGGTGGTCAGCAAAAAATAAGAATGTCATACGATCATTCAGTTCAACTTCCGCTTCTCGCCACTCACCAATAGCTCGATCGAAGCCCTCGTTATATCGATATCTAACTGTAAGATTTTCAGCAGCCCTGATATTTATATACCGGTAACTTGCTACTCCTAATTCATATAAATCTCCGTTCAACTCAACTTCATATTTTGCAAAAGGTAGATAATGGCCAGATGGAGAAATAAGAGCTAGCGTAACCTCGTTGTCTAAACGCTCAATACTTGCAACTTCCTTATTTACACTATTTATCGATTCTTGAGGGATAATAGAGCACGCGATCATGAGTAAAATCATAGAAGCGATAGAAAGAATTTGAAATATACGTAGCATAGATAGAAATACCAAAACCTACGATAATTGCTCAATGTTACCTTTACTACATAGTTTCTCAGATGTCAGCAGATTGCAACAGAAGGGACGACTTTACACAACCTTAAAACCTTACATTTTACAGAAAGTAAAGCCGAACTAGTTATTATACAACCATTCAACTGCAGCAGCGTAAACCTCTTCATCAGCAACAGGCTCATCGACAGGTACCGGAATGCCATACTCTTCGAGCTCTCGATCAGCCATTACAGAAACCGAAAGATACAAAGAGCTACCATTACTTAAAGGAAATTCGCGATTAGCTGTCGATACTCCGCAGCTTTCAGTACCAAAGGTACGAACATTGGGTAGCTTCTTGAATGCAATGAACGTCGCTTCGCCCGAACTACCAAGCCGTTTACTGCTTAATACTGCAATTTTAGGGTATGGATCTGAGAGCACGTAAGGCGAATCGACGGAGACGCGCTCTCTTCCATCTATTACAGATGAGCCATTCTGATAACCCCAGGGCGTGATTTGATCGTCAGGATCAACAAAATAACCGTAGGTTCCATTGCCTAGTAAAGGACCTATTCCCGCAATCATAGGCCACATATTCCCGCCACCATTAAACCTCAGGTCCACGATCCAACCAATAAGCATTCCATTGTCTTGATCTCTGATACTGTTTTGAATCGACTCAGCAAACTCTAGCGCTTCCGGGCTGTTTCCACTGAAACCATCTACTCGAATATACCCTATTCGCTCATCATCGAGTGAGTATTCTTGTGAATCTTGCTGGCAATTGAGTTCACTGTAAAAGATATACGTTCCGTCCTGGTTACGAACAAAGCTATGATTCGTATTGATTCTTTTTAATGCTTCAAGAATAGCTGTCCGGGTTTCTGAAATATTTTTTGCCTCAGACGCTAGCGCATAAACTTCGTTTTCCAACGCCATCCAGTCGACTTCATAACGTGTATACACATTCTCTCGCATAATGCCGACTATTTCTTGCACATAAGCCATTGCCCTTGCCGAATCATCGCTAGAGCTATTACGGCTTCCGCCATCACAGCTTGTAAGAAAAAGAGAAATGGTTAAAACGAAGGAAAATAAAAAGCTTTTCTTAACTGTATGTGCCAAACCCAATCATCCCTAAATATTCATGTTGTCACTAATATACATGACTTGAAAAACAATGTGAGTGTTTTTATTACCATTTCAAATGCACATAGAATTTCAACAGCTATTCACCGAGCAGGCATACTATTACCATAGCCAACTATAAAGCCGACAAGAACGAATAATAAAAATATAAAGTAAATAGATTTGCAGTCCTACTGCTTTCGCGCATTTCCGACCAGTTCCTAGATCGCAAATTATTTTATAGGCCCCCCTATTGTTACCTTTTTTCTTCCATTAACCCAATCAGATTTCCATCTGGATCTCGAAGAAACCCTGTCCACAGCTCATGGTCGGGCATTTGTGCAGCTAACTGCGGAGCTCTTTCTTTGGTTGCACCCTTAGCAATCGCCACTTCAAAATATTCTTCAATTTTCGAAATTTTAAAATAAGGAATAGAATTTTTCCCGATTTCTCCTGCTCCTTGCGGTGTACTGAGCATAATGCGCGTTTCGCCACACTGTAAAAAGGCCAGATTATCTGCCGGGGCAAACAAAAAAGGTAATCCTAAAATATCACGATAGAAAGTTAATGCCTTGTTAACATCGCTGACCGTAATTGCCAGCTGTCCCAGTTGAACACTACCATCACTCATAAACACTTCCTGTATTGGAAAGTTTTTTAACTCGATTAAATTTTAATATACGCCGAACCCTGCTGTTGCAACTCAACCACTCGCGCAATAGCTCCTTGTTTTAGTACCTCAATCCCGGGAACTAAAATACCCGGAGGTAACTTATTTTTACGCATTGATGTACTGCAAGCACCAATTTTGACATTATTTTCCAGCAGCTCTTTCACCTCGTCTGCAACACTGCTGGTATTTCCCAACCGTAATACCGCAGGTCCTTGAACCACAACTTCAATATGACTCTGTGTTACCGACTTTTGAAATTCTCGAACGCTGCTAATTAACAGATGTATTTTATCGGTATCATTGATGTGATACACCACCTTGATGGGTTCCGCAAACACCGTATTGATGAGCGATAAAACAAGAACCAGGGGTAATAACCGTTTCATTCCGCCTCCTGTAACTACCACCAAAGGCATCTACAAAAATAGTGCCACCAATGGTTATCTTCTTTATGACAATAATGATTAACCACCGTTAGAGCACCTTTTAGAGTAATCGGCAGAGTCTTGTGGCAGTTAAATATTCTGGCTTAAACCTCACTTTAGCGAAAGATTCAATAGACTGCAGCTCTGAAACCGCTTTCCATGCTAAAAAAGCCAATTCCGGGCGAAAATTGGCTTTGTTTGCGACACGCTGGGCAAGCGAGTTCAGTAAAGTTAAACCCTGGCCGCGATCAACGAATAAGCACGCGGCAATCATTCTCTTGTTCAAGGCACTGAAAATTTAACATCTTCTCAGCAACATTGAGCGTTATTAGTGGTACATTGTCAGCGTCTCGATTGTTCTTTTGCGGTAGATACATCGACAATTCCTGAGTGTCATCTTGCAGCAACTGAGCTGCGCGTGCTTTCTCATAGTGAAACACTATGCGCCCCATCAAAAACATTCCGTTTAAGTCATGCACCCTGGCCATATACTCCAGGTAAGAATCGTTACCGATACTGGCTAAAATTTTTCCTACTGGGTTATACAGAGTGGATGGAGACCACGCTATTGGCCGTTCTCCGGTTTGTTTTTTAAATGAGGTGTACTGGCGTATAAACTCCGCCATTGGAAGCTTCGATGCATCAATCACTGGCTGAAAGTGTTTAACCATCAAGTTCGCTGTTGCATTAGGTTGAAACAATACATCATTCATATACCAGTCTTCTTCCAGCATATAATCTTTTAGGTTGCCGGTAGACTGCACCATAATTTTCATTTCAAAAGTCAAAGCATGAGCCAACGACCACTCTTGCTCTGTCAATTCGATAAACATCGCTTCGAGTCGATTAAACTCATCAGGAGATAGTTCATAATGTTGCGCTACCCATACCGCGCTTTGTAAGTTATTCCACAACGCAGCAACTGCCACCATGCGGCTGATTAATGTATTACCCTGCCCCAACACACGACGCCAGAACTGAGTGTCCTTCTCAATGCGTTTTATCCAGTCGCCCATTTGCTCTGCTAATAAAGGCTCTGCGAGATACAATTGACTCAATGTCATTAAATATTGGTAACTCGGCAGCGGTGAGTTCAGAGTTACCTCCGTTAACGAGTGAAAACGGGGCTGTTCAGTTAATTCATCATATCTTTTAAGCAATACCTTTATTCTTTGGGTATCGTAGACGTCAGCATTAATTCGTTGAAGCCAGTTTTGCCCACATGACGCATCGGTACGAGAGCGACAGCGTGTCAACCAGCCATCCATGTTGTCGGACAGTCGCTCGATACCAAGCAACGCCTCCTCATCCTCCGGTTTTAGTCCATCAAACTCGTGTTCAACGCGGTTAATCAAATAGCGCTTTATAAGAGCTAATCCGGCTAACACCATATCTCGGTCACTATCGGCATTTAACCCCATCGCTGCAAAATACGCATTGTCAGACTTAAATGACATGGGCTCGACCTGCTGCAGTGCTTTAACATTGGGGGATAGCTCCTCATCAAACACGCTGGTATTAATCACAGCAGTAATAAGAAGCAGAGCGCCAATAAATGAGGCAATAAGAACAGCAAATTTTTTCATATATTCACTCACAAAGTAGATGGTTCAATTCAAAGTGAGCGCATTCGGCCTACCAGACCAATGAGCTTACTGATGTAGCTCCATTGTGCTATACACGCTCATATCCCGCCTGAGCAAAACCTTCGTAAAGACTGAGTAGCCGTTTTTACGCCCCTTTTTAGTGGTACACTCAGTGTCATGTTATTTCAAACATTGCGATAGAAGCCAGCCTATAACGGGAGCTTCAGCAAACGAGCGGTCAAAAATCAACTATGACAATGGGCGACTCCCCTACAAAAAGCTTAGAAAATCCTCAGGCGCCGTCGTTTAGCAGCGCAGGTTTTGTGTATGATACGCAGCGAGGCACCCTGTTTTTCGACACGGTTCCCGTTAAACTTAGTCCCTTGCTGACTCGAATCATAGAGCTATTACTGTCTCACGGTGACAGTCTTGTTACGCGACAGAAGTTATTTGATAGTATCTGGCCCAACCAAATTGTGAGCGATGATGCGCTCACTCGCGCCATGTCCGACTTACGCAAATCACTAGCGCAGTTTTCTGAGCAAAAACTGATTGAAACCCTACCAAAGCGAGGATATCGCTGGCTTGAACCGGTCACAATGAACGCAGAAACATCCCAAGACCTAACAGGCCTCAGTGTAGCCGCTGAGACATTTAAAAGTGAGCCATCCTCTAAGCGAAAAATCGGTGAGCGCCCTCACACAGAAGCTCTCAGATCGGTTCGCTTCCCACTTAAGCAATTACCCCTGTGGGCGATGATGTTAATAAGCCTTATCATCGCTATGGCATTGTTGCTCACAGCAGTTAAATCATTTGAACTTCGCATCAAACGCGACTTTGTGCCAATTGCCATTGTCTCAGGGGCGGGAGTCGATAAGCAGTCTAAACTCTATAGCCAGGTAGAAAATGAGATTAAGCAGCTGCTATTAAACACAGAGACTTTAAGGTATCTGGCAAGTGATATTTTAGTCATCGAACCAACAGAACATAACTCGAATAATCTGCTCGCTAAAATATCCAATCGAGCAACCGTCGACTGGATGTTGATGATAGACATAGATGAAAACGCCCCAAATCAAACTCTTCACTTTAGCCTAATAGAGGCCTCTACTGGATTAGTACACTACTCAAAAAAGCTCGACTTAAGTAACTCAAAGGTAAGCTCAACGCAGTTCAATTTGCAAGTGGTCAACGATATCGAAAGATTTGTTCAATAGGTTAATTTAATCGCTCAATATGGCTCTCAAAGCCTGGAAACTGTTGGTGATAATCCACGGAGTCCGATTCCTTTTCCCACGTTGCTTTAGAGTCCATAAAAATATGGCTAATGATTTCAGCGTTAATATCCCCCTCTAACAAGCCTGCAGGTATCCAGACGTAATCCGAGTCACGCAAAATATTAGGCACTGGTGAGCCACAACAAGAACAAAAATCTGAGGTAAAACCGGTATGTTTTTTCCAATGAGTAATTAAATTCTGACCTTTTGTGAACTTAAAGTTTGACTCTGCAACAATAGTAGCGGCATTTGAAAAAGTGCCACTTTGCTTCCGGCAGAGTTTACAATGGCATTGATACAGTTTTAAACGCTCTCGGCTCACTTCGAATTCCACGCCGCCACATAAACATTTTCCTAGCATCATAGTACCTTTTTACTTAAATAAGTTAATTTTGAGAGTATCGAATATTATTGAATAACTTAAACTAATAAATCGACCTGACCGCCAAGACTGCGCGCTTGTTTTAATTGTGCTATGCGACGATCCAGACTGCGCTCTACTCTTTCCAGATTTTGAATTTCCCTTTCAATCGATTCGTTTTCTTCCCTAAGCTCGACCTGCTCCAGACGTACTTCACCTCGCTCGCCCGTTAGTTCCTGAATTCGACGTTGCTCGGTATTAACTTGTGGTGCATCAGACCCCGTTTCGGTAGCTTGGCGACTATTTTCATTGGCAGTTTGTTCAACCTCAATAAATGGCGCACTGATTTCATTATTCTCAGAAACCTCAATGATTGTATTTGAGGTTGCCGGTTGTCGTTGTTCAATGGGAAAGGGCCCTATTCGATCAGCAGGCACAGGAGAGCGTTCACCAGCAACATTTATAGAAGGGCGGACTGAGGTTTGGGCAGGAATAATTGTGCCATTAATGTTGAAGTTAACTGCCATTTGAACCGCTCAAATTGTAAACAGTGAATAGACTTGTCAAGTATATCACTAGAACACCTTTTGTTCATTTTTCAGACTGCTTCGAAGTGTCGGTTATGACTAGAAGATTTTTAATTACTCCACCATATATTAATAAGATTTTTGATTAAGCAGCATGTATCTTCCGTTTTTGAGCGACATATCCCAAAGCGATTAATCCTATGACCACTGCGAATAGAGTGACTAAGGCAAGCCACTCAGGAGGAGAAAGCGAAACAGTGAGTCCAATAAACATGGGATAACGAACCAGCTCAGTCCACACCGCCCAGGTACGAACTTCTAACAACATGCTTAAACTCCACGCACTGTAAACAATAAAAGCACCCCAAAGTACTTGTTCAGCTATTGAAAACTCGCTTACCGACTGCATAAATAGAAAGGTGATCACTAACAATACTAGTTGTTGCGCCAGGCAATACCACTGAGTGCGTTTAGGTAACTTAACCTCAAACTTTTTAAAGGTCTCAGGATCAAATTTTGGTAAAGGAAATTTTTCTTCAACATCGGCAGGACGCCATCCGGTAGGCATAAACCATATACGCAATTTATCGCGCCAGCTTGTCGTATGCCAGGCATCTCTAATTAATTGAGAGTAGTAGTGAAGGTTGGCCCAAACAGGATTCCAGCTTTTAATCGGTTTACGAATACCAAACATGCAAGGCTCTTCGTCCAACTCTTCCTGAAAGCTGCCAAACAGTCGGTCCCAGATAATAAATACACCGCCATAGTTACGATCAATGTAGATCTGGTTTGTGGCATGATGCACTCGATGATTGGATGGCGTTACAAAAATCCATTCATACCAACCAAGTTTGGGGATATGCTGAGTATGTACCCAGAACTGGTACAAAAGATTAAGCGAGCCAACCGCCAGCAGCACCATGGGGTCGATACCCAGCAGCGCTAAGGGTATGTAAAAAATAAAGCCAAAGAAGCTCCCACTGGTCTGCCGTAGTGCCGTAGATAAGTTGTAATCTTCACTGGAATGATGAACCACATGGGCAGCCCAAAATAAATTAACCTCATGACCAAAACGGTGATGCCAGTAGTAGCAAAAGTCATAAAGCACAAAAGCGATCAGCCACAGCATCCAGTCATTCGATAATTGCACCAGTGCGATATGCTCAACAATTACTGCGTAAATCGCAAGTGGTACCAGATTGCGAAAAATGACATTGACGCGACTGAGCACTCCGGCATTTAAACTGGTGATAGCATCATTTAATCGGTAAAACCCAGTGCCTTTGTAACGGTCATAGATAATTTCAATTGCGATTAAAAGTGCAAACACAGGAATGGCGTAAAGAATGTAGTTCATAGCGCTGGCCTGACCCGAGATTAAGCAGTTTCCCTTTGTTTTCTAACTTAAATCTCTGTAGCTGGTTTGTCCAGTGCTAAGTGTTCTCAATTGGGGATAACACATCGCCGACCGATTTATACTAGAACCGCAAACAGTCGATAAAACTACGTCCCATCACACCGGATAGAATTACACTTCCTTATAAAAAGTGTCACCTCTCCAACGGTAACACCGAACTTACTGACTGTAGCGCGATTGATTAGGTTATTTTCATCCACTAAATACATCCAATCATCAAAGGTGACTTCATAGATTTCCCCATCCACTGGCAGTGCCATAACGTAGCTCCAGTTAAGTGCAAAGCCACTTACTTCTCCCTCGGCTACACCAACAATATCGTCGGCTCGCCCTTCGTATTTACCGGGTGACACTTTAGTCAAATACCAAATTCGCTTTTGAGTTTCGCCATCTGCGTAATAAAAGTCCTCATCCAGTACGCCCTGGTTACCTTCCCAGCTTCCAATCATGTCCACTCGAAATCGACGTGTTACCTGCCCTGACCAATCTTCAAAAGTGCCATATGCTTGTAAACGACCATTAAAAAACTCTTCTAACACAAACTCTGGATAGGTCGCTTTATAATCTTTAAGGTGTGATCCACAACCTCCTACAACGATCAGGCAGGATCCAAGAATAAGTGTTTTAACTAACCGAAGACTTAGACCAGGCATGGTGATTATCTTCCTTTTTGAGATTTAAGTGCCAGCAGGTTTTTTCGCAAGCCGGGAGCGGATGTGTCTGAAGCTAACCAAATGGATAAAAAGCATGGGCCGAAATTTATGTCCTTAATTTCACCCAGTCGCTGATCATTGAAATAAAATACAGACTCTCCATGAACATTGATTTCATGTCGTAATTTATCGCCTTGTTTTAAATCCGGCCACAGTTGAGACAATTGAGTCAACCACTGCTCCCTATCACGACACCAATCAGTTTGACTTATGCTGAGTTCTTCCCACTCTTCGCGAGTCGTTTCAACCAAATCTTCACTATCGATATCAATGTCGTATTGAATTTCAAGCGTTAAAGGACGATTGTAAAAATAGTTGCCGTCGAACTCTTCGTTGACCAACAAGCGAGCATCATAAACTTTGATCCCCCACCAACGAAAACTGCCTTTACCTAACTCCGTTAATTGTCTATCAAACTCCCCTTCTGAGGTCACTTTTGCCAATGTCAGTTTAGGCAGTCCAATCATAAAAATAATAATCAAGGCAAAAACAAATGCTTTCATTATTTTAAACCTCGGCCATTACTAGACGATGACAAGATAATCCGGGTATTGGGCTGAGCTTTAAACAAAGAGCTAAAAATACCCATGACTGCAGCCCAACAGAGCCCCATCACTAAATAACCACTAAACCAGTGTTCCCACACCGGGTTTATCTGGAGAGCGCCAAACTGCGCGCCAGCCCAATAAGCTACAGGTCCCAATACCGCCCCGCCTATAATGGCAAATAATGGTTGTTCCATCATCCACTTCAAACTCACCGATAAACTGGAAGCGAACAGAAACCACAAAGCGAACAACCACGATGGTATGACTAGATAAGATGGCGCAAAACTTAATACACCGAAGTAGGCAAGTAGGCTATCCATACCGATACCGACAACAGCCGCTTGAATAGTAAAGCGAATGCGTACTTTACTCCAGGGTTCCGAATGATAGAGCCAAGCTAACATCATCACTACAACAACCAATGAACGGGTATCGTGCCAATAGGCACTGGCAAACCAGCCAATCTGGAATGCAGCAAAGTTGCTGAGCCATTTGGAAGTTGTTATCGGATAAGGCATGAGTTTCTCTCTGCTCTAACTTTACAGCTCTTTCTTAAAGACAAAGTGCGCCACATCTATGCGGTCTTGCCAAAAGCCACCTTCGCAATAATGGAAGTAAAAATTCCATAGACGTTTGAATTTTTCGTCGTAACCATGCTGTCGAATTTCATCCCAGTTACGATTAAAGTTTTCACGCCAGTCTTGTAAGGTTCGTGCATAATCGTATCCAAAAGCGAAATAACCCACGGGGTTTAATCGAGTAAACTTGTTAATGTGTTCATTAATGACCTGTTTACTCGGTAACGCTCCACCCGGAAAGATATAGCGCTGAATAAAGTCTTCTCCTTTACGATAACTGTCGTAACGGTCATCAGCTATCAAAATCGATTGAATTAACATTTTACCGCCAGGTTCCAACAAACGGTCGCATTGCTCGAAATATTCTTTAAAGTGTTTGTGCCCTACTGCCTCAATCATTTCTATCGAAACTAGCTTAGAAAACTGTCCTGACAAATCTCGATAATCTTCCCTTAATAAATTAACGCGTTCCGCGACACCCTCTCGCTCAAATAGGTCTTTCGCGTATTGAAATTGTTGCTCTGAAATGGTCGTCGTTGTCACTTTACAACCGTAATTTTTCGCTGCGTAAAGTGCCAACCCGCCCCATCCAGTGCCTATTTCCAGTAAATGATCTTTCTCGGTTAATCCCAAGCTGTCACAAATCACTTTCAATTTATTCAGTGAGGCTGAATGCAAGCTGGCCGATTCAGAAGGATAAATTGCCGATGAGTACAACATGGTCGGATCAAGAAAACGTGTGTAAAGCTCATTACCCAAATCGTAATGCGCCATAATATTCTCTCGAGCTTTTTTACGAGTATTTTTAGTCCACCAACGGCTAATGCCAGAAAAAGGAAACGAAAGGAATGCCAATTTTTGCTCTAAGCGATCTAGTAACGGTAAATTAGCGGCAAATAACTCGATAACAGCTGTCACATCTGGAGAGTCCCACCACCCTTCAATATAAGATTCACCGGAACCAATGCTGCCGGCAGTTAAAATGGATGTGTAGAATGCAGGATCATTGACAACCACCTCTGCTTTAATTTCTTCATTGTTGCCAAAGGTAACACTTTTCCCCTGCTCAACAAGGGTGAGCTGCCCCACTTCAAGGTGACGCAATAACTGATGAAGTATGCTACGACAAATCCCTGAAACCAGTTGTACCGGCTTTTTCTCTTGTTTTATTTTTTGTGTAATGAGTTTAGTTTCGGCCACCTGTTTTCTCCTCGATAACAGTTGATTGTGGATGATCATAAATAGGTATACGCTTTAGAAACAGTTTTAGAGCTTGCCAATAAATCCCCCAAACCACGTGTAGCGATGATAACGGCCTGGACCACAGCGACTTACGCCAGCTTTTTGAAGTTAGAGGATTCAGCTGATATTGAAAGCAAGCATTAAACACAACTTTTTCGTTCGCGGTAAGTAACAAATGAAGTTCCAGGTCATCAGCGGTCAACTTATGACTCCAGTGATACTTTTGCTTCATATTATTAAAGGGCGACACATGAAATTGCTTGTCACATTCCCAGCGTTGATGGTTCTCGGTTCCATTCAACCTTTGTATGTATATATGACGTTCATTCCAAGGGGTATTGCTGACTTCACTGATATGATATCGACACTCGCCATTAACAAACACATAATAAACCGTGATTGGATTAAATACTTTTCCTAGAAACCGCAGGTGAGCGAGCAGATAGATCCTGGTATTTAATAAAGATATTTTGCTTGCTTGATCCTCATTGCCTTCTTCAACTAGATATTCATTCAAAAGTTTCAATACGCGCTCTTTAAGCGAGCCTCCGGTTACCTGCGCATCTCGCAAATAGTCTTTTTCGTAGAAAGAATAAATACCGAAACGATTAACGGATACGAGAGGAAGTTTTTCAAGCGCCGATAAGTCGTCAAGATCGATCAGCGGAACTTTGCTAGGGTAAACAAAGGAGTGATTACGAGGATGAAAACGCCGATGAAAGATTTTCCCTTTACACAGCTGACTAGAGGATAGCAATGTCCACCTCCAGTCTATTTACTACGTCCAAAGCACTGCGAATACCATCTTCATGGAAACCTGCGTACCAATAAGCTCCACAAAACCAGGTACGATGCTTACCATTAATTTCTGCGCGGCGACCTTGCGCCTCCATAGTCCCTCGGTTGTAGACGGGATGAGAGTACTGATAAACACCGAGTATGTGCTCATCATCAATCGAAGCGGTATCATTAAGTGTTACCACAAACTCAGTTTTACACTCAAGCCGCTGCAGGATATTCATGCTATAGGATAAAGTAGCATACTCACTGGTATCCTTTCGGATTTTATAGTTCCAACTTGACCAGGTACTTTTCAGCCTCGGTAATAAGCTAATATCGGTATGCAACACCACTTCGTTGTTTTGATACTGCAATTTACCCAGCACTTGTTGCTCCGACTCCGATGGTGAAGCAAGCAAGGCTAATGCTTCATCGCTATGGCATGCAAATATCACCTGATCAAACGTTTGAACGCCTTGTTGGGTAATCAATCGAACCTCGCTTTCATCACGCTCGACACGCTGAATAGGCAAGCTTGTTTTAACCGTAAAAGTAGAAGCACCTAGCAATTTTTCCACGTAGGTTTTGGAGCCACCCTTAACCACCGACCACTGCGGTCTATCATTAACGTTTAACAATCCGTGATTTTTAAAGAATCGCAAAAAGTATAACGCAGGAAAGTCATACATTTGCTGCAATCCACTGGACCAAATAGCAGCGCCCATCGGAATGAGGTAGTGCGTGGCGAATGATTTTGAAAGGTTTAATTGTTGAATATAATCGCCAAGAGTTAAGGATTCATCGATACTGCCCTGCTCCAACGCGATTTTCGACTCTTTGTTGAACTTAAGAATATCCAGCACTAACCGCCAGTGCTTTGGGCTGAACAATCGTCTTTTTTGCGCGAACAAGGTTCCCAAAGAACCGCCCGAATATTCCAGGTCTGTTGCGTCACAACTTACCGAAAAACCCATTTCTGTATCGATGGACTCGACTAGCAGCTGACGCAACAATCGGTTAAAGTTGGGATAAGTCCAGTCGTTAAAAACGATGAACCCTGTATCAATTTGAAACTCACCCTCATCTACCGATACTGTTTTAGTAGCCGTATGTCCCCCAACATAATCATTCTTTTCGAAGACAGTAACATCGTATTTATCTTGTAAATAAAAAGCACAAGCCAACCCAGAAATCCCCGAACCTATTACGGCAATACGTTGTTTCATTATTGTTGTTCTCCGTTAACCATCGAACGACCTAATCGATGTCGAAGCGATACAGGTAGACGTCCTATAAACCTTAAGACTCGGGTGAAGAACCACGGATGATTAACTTCTCGTTTTCCATTTTCGATACCGTTAAGAATCGCTTCCGCCGACTTTTCAGCTGTGGTCATCATGGGCATTGGGAAATCATTTTTATCGGTTAGGGGAGTCTTTACAAATCCGGGATGAACCAAGGTCATCCTGACATTGGGATAACTCAATGCCAAAGCTTCAAAAAAGTAAGTCAACGCAGCTTTAGAAGCACCATAAGCTTCCCCTCTCGGCATTGCCAAAAACCCTGCGGAACTACTCACTACACACCATCCGTCAATATCCCCAGAATGTTTATTGAGAAAAGCTTCGGCGGCATACACATTCGCCAGAAAGTTCGTTTGAATAACCCTTTCGACAAGCCCACTGCTGACCCTTCCCTGTTCCATGTACTCGCAAGTGCCAGCATTTAAAATAACAAGGTCAGGAATACCCTTAATCGAATCAGATAACGAGAGCCAAGCGTCTCGGTCAGCTATATCAAAAGCCTGATACTCAAACTGGCTACCATGTTTTTCTTGCAGTTCAACGAGTTTGTCTTCACTTCTCGCTACGGCGAATACGCGAGCTCCAACTTCAATTAACCTTTCAGTGATTGCCAACCCAATTCCTGAAGTTGCGCCAGTCACTAGAACTTTTTTCCCTTGATAAAACATTATTGAGCAGCCTTACGTTTGACAGTGCGAATAACGGCACCTAATAAAGGCAGTTGCTCGTACAACATACTACCGAGGTCAAAGTAGTCTATATGACTGAATATCTTGTCATCGAACTCGAGTCGACTAACCCCTTTTAAAGTAATTGATTTTCCGCTATTTAACTTGGGATGATTGAAGACAAGCTTCCAATTAACATATGCCACCGAGTTTTGCTCAACCACTTCGGTGATCTCCGCCTGATAGCTGGTGAGATTAGCGTACATCTTTTTCATGTACTGTTTCACCGCTATAAGCCCGGTTAGTTTATGAACCGGATCTTCAAATACAATTTTTTGATGATACACTTCATCGAGCTGGTCAACTGTGTCAGCCGTGAGTGACTGATAGATATCAACAAAGCGCTCGATAACGCTAGCCTCTCTTTCACGAGTCACTCGAGTGTCACTGTTTTGTCGAATATCCATTACTTTGTTCATACCCTTTACTTCGCTCATATCGATTGGTTCTGTTCACGCTCAACTCATTTATCGAGTGCAGAGCTTGCCTCACTCGGCGGCTTTCACAGCATGTTTAAAGTTTTCTATTGCCAGCTTGCGGGTGAATTTGATATCCACCATAGGTGATGAGTACCCTGGTAAATCAGTTCCTTCAAACCCATGAATGGCTTTAGTTGACGCCCCTTCAAGCTCCTTTATCCATGTACGAATAAACTTGGCGTCTGGATCAAATTTTTCAGCCTGACTTACCGGGCTAAAGACACGAAAGTAAGGGGCGGCATCGGTGCCTACAGAGGCGCTCCATTGCCATCCTCCGTTATTGCTGGAAAAATCGTAATCAAACAGTTTTTCTGCAAAATAAGATTCTCCTTGGCGCCAATCAATCCAAAGATTTTTGGTTAAAAAGCTAGCGACAACCATGCGCAATCGATTATGCATCCAGCCGGTGTTATTAAGTTGTCGCATGGCAGCGTCAACAATGGGTACTCCGGTTTCTCCAGCACACCAGCGCTTGAACTGCTCGCCATCTTGATTCCACTGGATGTGTTGCTCAACTTCATGGCGAAAAGACTTTCCTTTCGCAATATCAGGAAAGTGCCACATGATGTAACGATAAAAGTCACGCCAAATGAGTTCGGTAGTCCATTTGAAGGCTTCCGTTGAATACTCGGTTGCCTCTTTAAATAGTCGCCTGACCGAAATCGCACCAACGGCTAATGCAGGAGACAAACTAGAGGTCGCATCAAGTGCAGGAAAGTCACGATACTTGGCGTAATCATTTAATCCGGTTTCAAAAAACTGTTTGATCTGTTTACGTAAATAGGTTTGCGATACATCGGGAATGGAAACTTCAGAGCCTATTGATAACTTCTCAATTGATTGAAGCGTTTTATTAATATCTATAGGGTTGTTTTTCTTTTTCGGTGCTGCACTTAGGTCAAGTGACTCGTGCTCAATGAGAGATCGAACACGCTTACTATAAGGAGTAAATACTTTAAACGGAGAACCTTGTTGATTTTCAATTCGCCAGGGGTCGGACAATGTATCGGGACGATGTCTACTGACCTTTAGCAAGTCTTTCAGATGTTCATAAGCGGCTTTATCTCTTCGTCGTTCATCGAGCGGCAATTCAATATTAAAATGAAGCTCTTCAACGTTATTTTGCTTAACCCATTGCTCGATAACCTCAGGAATGTCTCGCCACCAATCCACCTCCAATAGCGAAAGCTCAATACCCAAGTCCGCCAAGTCGTTAGCCAGATGTATCAATGCTGAAAAATAAAGTGCTTGGGCATTTTGCCCAACGCCGTGCTCTTGCCACTGCTTTTTTGAAATAATGCAAAGCGCAATAACCTTAGCATTGGGTTGTTCTGCGGCGGCCGCCAAGGCGGGATGATCATCGATGCGAAGATCGTTTCTAAACCAAACGGCTTTAACTGACATTAGAGCGCCGCTCGGATCGCTAATTGACTTGGATAAGGCTCCAGATAAGACTGCTGTAATGCGTATTCATCGGGATTTCGTTTTAGATGGTGCTTAAGTAATGTCAGAGGCGCCATCAGTGGCTGAATGCCTTCGCGATATTCCAAAATGGCTTTCGCTAACTCCTGACGATCATCACTATCAATGGCTTTCTTTACGTACCCCTGCAAATGCATAAGCACGTTGGTGTTGTTTCTTCGAGTGGCCACTTTGGTCATTCCTTGCATAAAGCGACTAAAATAGCGCGCTGATTCTGAAGCAAGGTTATCTTTAGTAATAGCGGCGACGATGGGTCCTAGTTCGCGGTAAACTGGCTGACTATGCGCCATCAATAGTAACTTATGTTTGGCGTGGTACTTTTGCACGTCATTCACGGTTAACCCATTTGCAACCAGAGCTTGCCATTGTGCATATAAATAGACGCGCTTGACAAAACTATCGCGCAACAAGGGATCATTAAGGCGGCCGTCTTCTTCTAATGGCAAGTCGGGATAGAGCTCCTTTACACGAGCAGCAAAAATGCCAGTCCCCTTTCGCTCCGCTCCTCCTTTATTGGAGTAAACTTTCACTCTCTCCAGGCCGCAACTGGGCGATGCTTTACAAAAGATATACCCACTAAGCTGGTCGAGCCGAGTTTTATGTTTGTCAGCGTATTGAGATAACTCCTCGGTAAAGTCGCCATCCGTGCCATCACTAAACACCGCTCTCGGGCTATCGATATCACCGATTAAGCGCAATGTCTTGCGCGGCGTTGACATGCCAATCCCCACTTCGGGACATAAAGGCACAAAGGTAAAATATTTCGAGAGTTCGTCTTTACAAAATCGGCTTTGCTTGTGTCCGCCATCAAAGCGCACTTCAGCGCCCAACAGACAGTGACTGATTCCTACCTGGATCATAAATTCAATTAGCCCCATTTTATGTTTATAAACTTTTTTGGTATTACGTTTACTAACCGTAAATAGAGCAAAGGGCTATCCACGGATAGCCCTTTTAGTATAGTCAAAAATACAACACTCTCTTCGAATAACTGTAGTTTTGATGATTGAAGCTACCTATTGCTATTCTTTCTGTTGTTCTATCCAACGATTAATCTCGGACTCCAATATTGGCAAGGTCACCGGCCCGTGACGCAATATCTCGTCATGGAACAATCGGATATCAAACTTCTGACCTAAATCCAGCTCCGCTTTTTTTCGCAATTCGACGATTTTAATCTCACCCATCTTGTAGGATAGAGCCTGGCCAGGCCAAGCGATGTAACGATCAATTTCTGTTCGTACATTGTGCTTGGAAAGTGCGGTATTACTTTCCATAAACTCGATAGCTTTGTCTCGGCTCCAACCTTTGGCATGCATCCCAGTGTCGACGACCAGACGAATGGCGCGCCACATTTCATAGGTCAGGCGGCCAAATTGACTGAAATAATTCTGATAAAACCCCGCTTCAATTCCCAGCTTCTCGCAATACAGCGCCCAGCCCTCACCGTAAGCCGACAGATAAGAGTTGCGACGAAACTCCGGCAAGTTATCCAGCTCTTTGGTGAGCGCACTTTGTAGATGGTGACCGGGCACGGCTTCGTGAAGTGTCAATGCTTCCAGTACATAAAGAGGACGTTTATCCAGAGCGTAGGTATTAACCCAATAGAGTCCAGGACGAGTGCTGTCCAGCGGCGCACCGACGTAACGCCCTGTGGTGTATCTGGGTGCAATCGACTCAGGCACCGGCTCTACACCGTAGGGTTGACGCGGTAAGCGAGTGAAAAACTTTGGCAAAGCACCGTCCATTTTTTTGGAAATATAAGCAGCTTCTTTTAGCAGATCTTCGGGAGTCTTGGCATAAAACTGCGGATCAGTTCGTAAGAACTCGACAAATTCAGCAAAGCTTCCTGTAAAGCCAGATGCTTTAATAACGTCTTCCATTTCAGCACGAATGCGGGCGACTTCTTTAAGCCCAATGTTGTGAATGTCCTCGGCCGTTAAATCAAGCGTCGTGTAATAGCGAATTTGAGATTGATAGTAGTCTTTACCGCCCGGCATATCAGTAATTGCAATCGATTGCCGTCCAGCAACAATATACTTTTGGGTTAAAAAATTAATGAATGACGAAATGGCCGGCTGAACGCTATTTCTTACTGCGGCAATTGCCCGTTTCTTTAAATCTGTTGCCGAGCGTTTATCCAATACTTTGTCTAATTGGGGTAACGGCTCCAGTAGCGGGTTTTGCTCAACCTTTTCAGTAATCAGCGTATTCAGTGGTTTTTCAAAGTCGATTAATACAAAAGCGGGTAATACTTTTCCAGACTGAATGGCTCTCTCTAAATTGGCCTGCCACTGACGTAAAAACTCAGGGATCGCTTCAAGTTTTTCAATATAAAACTCGGCTTCTCGTTTATTTTTAAAGTGCGCTGTTTGTCCCATGCGAAGAAGCTCAAAATAAAAACCGGTATCACCAAACATGGGAAATAAATAGCTTTCAAAACGGATATTATCGACGGCGGAATTTAGCTGAAACTCGAACATTTTGTAGTTTACTTGATCGACATTACTTAGCTGACTGTAATCAAACTGATTAAGCCGATTCAGAAACTCCATAAGTTGCCTGGCCCGTTGTTGATAAGCCTCAGGCGACACATTCATAAATCCGCCCTTACGTAAGGACTCATCATCATGGTCGGGCTTAGGATAGAATGACTCCAGAAAGCGCGAATAGCTATCAAATAAAGCATGCAGCTCAGCATTCTGCGATTGAGCACTTTCTAATTCCTCGGCTTCGCCGGATGTGTTCCATATAACAAAAAGTAAGGAAACAACGATAAAAATTGCTTTTAAAAATATTTTCTTTGTCATTAATCTGAGCCTACCTATAATACGCGCCTGAATTGTTGCTACTTTTACTTTGGTAAGCCGTCAAACTAATGTTGTCCTCCGAGCAAGTCAATCACTTTCAGCAGCACGGATTTATTAAGCTGAGCCAGTTCTGTCCATCCGAGCTATGGCAGCAGATGCTTGCGATAAGTCAGCAGCATCTTGAGCAACGAGTTGAGCCTTTAGAGCTGGAATCGGAACTGCAATACCCCGGCGCTCCGCCACAAAACACTACCGGCTCGGAAACGATTCGACGATTAAAGCAGGCTTATGATAGGCATTTAAGCTTTGCTGACTGGGGAACTCACCCTTCACTCACATCGATACTGGCCGTTTTATTGGGGCGACAAAACTATCTGGTACGAGCCCATCACAATTGCATTATGACCAAGCAACCAGCTTACAGCAGCGATAGCTGGTGGCATCAAGATTTACGTTATTGGCGCTATAGTCAGGGAGAGTTAATATCTGCATGGTTGGCATTGGGCCAGGAGCGACCCGAAAACGGTTGTTTGCAGGTCATTCCCGGCAGTCACAGGATGTCGTTTCAGCGCGACCAGTTTGATGACGCTTTGTTTTTTCGAAAAGATTTGCCACACAACCAGCCCATTTTAGAACAGGCACAACATATAGAATTAAATGCCGGTGACCTAGTGTTATTTCATTGTCGCTTACTGCACGCAGCAACGCGCAACCGAACAGACCAGCGAAAACTAGCCGTCGTTTTTACTTATCGAAACGAACAAGATCGTCCCGTTGAAGGGTCTCGCTCAGCCGCCTGTGCGGATATTCTGCTGAGCTGACGTTTTAG
>JBFHVL010000035.1:0-21152 GCA_041589565.1 Kangiellaceae bacterium
AGCAATCCTTATGCCACATTCATGTTTTCTTTAACTTTCAATAAGATAGATAAAAAATCAGGTTAAAACTCAAAGGAGATACAGGCCAAGCGGCAAAGCCACACCGCGAAAGCGGCAAAGAGGGAAATCAAAGCTACCGCTGCGCTTGCTCAGCAAAGAGGTTCTTAAGGAGAGGTAGTTTCAAAGAGAAGTGAAAATGCAGTTCGTTTTGAAGTTTCGCTAGCGCTTACGATAAACCAGCCCTGGATTACATCGCACCATCTCAAAGTCTTTAATATCGGACGGCATGGACTCAGAAGCTCCTAAAAATAAATAACCACCCGGCTTCAGACAATCGGCCATCCCTTGAATGACGCTGCGCTTCAGCTCGCCGGAAAAGTAAATAAGAACATTACGGCAGTAAATAAGGTCCAATTTGCCAACTGTTCGGTAAGGTAACTTCATTAAATTTAATTCAGCAAAACGCACACGATTTTTAACAAGGGGTTTAAGGCGGAACAAGTTATCTTTTTCCTCGAAAAATCGTTGCTGACGGTCCGGTGACAGACCTCGCATGATTTCTAATGACTGGTACTCAGCATCTTTCGCCTGTTGTAATACCCGTCGAGAAATATCGGTGGCTAATATATCCACCTGCAATGGCAATTTACCCCCCAGTCCTTTACTTAAAGCCTCTTCAATTGCCATGCTTATGGAGTATGGCTCTTGCCCAGTAGAACAAGCCGCACACCAAATGGACGCACGATTAGAACCAGCTCTTTTTAATTCGGGTAATATATCAGTAATAAGAAAAGTAAAAGGAAAAGAATCTCGAAACCAGAGAGTTTCATTGGTAGTCATTCGGTCGATCACTTCTTGCAGCAATCCCTGAAATGAAGGCGCCTCCAGCTTTTTAAGCAGTTCATCAAAAGAAGCAATTTCGTTTGACTTTAGCAAGCTACTTAATCGACTGGAAACCAAATACTGTTTGTTTTCGCCAAGTAATATGCCGGTTTTTTCATGCAATAAAGCTTGAAAACGGGCGTACTCCGCTGCAGATATAACCATTAACCGAATGGCTCCCTAGCTCATTTAATGTTGTTGGTCGGTATCAAGTCGTTTTTGCACTGAACCAGCTAGCTCGTCAGGGTTAAACTTGGGAATAAAGTCATTTGCACCTACCTTCTCAACCATAGCTTTATTGAATACTCCGCTTAAAGACGTATGGAGCAAAACGTATAATTGTTTGAGCTGATCGTGCCCGCGAATTTCGGCAGTCAAAGTGTACCCATCCATTTCCGGCATTTCTATATCGGAAATAAGCAATAACACTTCGTCATTAACTCGCTTCCCGTCTTCTACCAAATCAAGCAAAAAGTCGAGCGCTTCACGCCCGTCCTTTTTAGTAACAACATTCATGCCTAATTGTTCGATGGTACGCTTTATCTGGTTTCGTGCTACGGCGGAATCATCGGCAACCAGCACAATTTTGTCTTCGGGCTCTTTACCGGCTGTTCGCTGTAACACTTCCTGACTAACAATTTCACTTGCCGGTGTAATTTCAGCCAGAATTTTCTCGACATCAATAATTTCCACCAACTGCTTCTCAATTTCGGTCACAGCCGTGAGGTAATGATTGCGACCACTTCCTTTAGGTGGTGGATGAATAGCCCCCCAGTTCATATTAACGATGCGTTCTACCGATTTCACCAAAAAACCCTGAACCGCACGGTTGTACTCTGCAATAATGACAAAACAATTATGGATATCCTCTAGCGGAGGCCCACCAATGGCAAGGCTTAAATCCATTACGGATATGGTTTGCCCTCGGATATGAGCAACCCCTCGGATAACCCTGTGCCGCTGTGGCAGCTCAGTAAGCTCTGGACACTGAAGAACTTCTCGAACTTTAAATACGTTAATTCCGTATACCTGTCGCCCTCTTAACTTAAATAGCAACAATTCAAGGCGGTTTTGCCCAACCATTTGTGTTCGTTGATTGACACTATCCAAAATACTCGACATGAAATTCTCCAGCTTTTGCCCGTCGCAGGCATGATACTTGCTCTGTTTACCTACATAACCAAAACAAAGCGCCCGAGTCTATCGGGCAGATATGTTAAAGCATAGCCCAATTTCAAGGCTTTGCAGCATTCAAATCGCTTAATTTCAATGTTAAGTGAGTGAGCCAAATACATGATTAATGGTTACTTTTTAAAAAAACTGATGGTTTTCGTTGCGATTCTGGGTTGCGGGTCTATTCATGCCCAAATTCAGGACCTCGAATCCATTGCCGCTACGGCAAAAACTTTCCTTAATCGGCAACTAGAAAGTGAACGCGGCGAAGTCGATATTAGACTGGGAACGCTCGACCCAAGGCTAAGGCTACCAGCTTGCAGCCAGCCATTGAGTGGATTTTTACCTAAAGGCACCGAACTGAAAGGCAATGCAATTGTTGGTGTTCGCTGCGTGGGAGAGAAAAGCTGGCATATCTATGTTCCTGTAGAACTTTCGATAAAACAAAGAGTTATAGTGTTTAAAAATCATTTAGCTAAAGGAACTGAGGTTTCGGTCGATGATCTTGAATATAAGATGGTGGACGTCGCTGATCTAAGATTTACCCCCATCACCGATACCAAGCGTATAGCAGGTTCGGTGCTAAAACGAAGAGTTAACGCAGGTGAAATGGTTAATCCCAGATACACCTGTATGGTTTGCAAAGGCGAGAAACTATTTTTGATAGCTCAAAATGCTCATTTATCTGTATCTATGGAAGCTACTGCACTCGAAGATGGACACTATGGCGATAGTGTACGAGTGAAAAATAGCGCTTCTCGACGAATTATTGACGGAACAGTTGTTGCTAAGAACAAGGTAGTGGTTGATATATGAATCTGAACTCCTTGAATCAATATACCGACCTGGCTACTTATAAAAAACAGACGCGTATCGGAAGCAATCCGAGGTCAGAGATAAAACTATGGCAATAGATATTAGAAATATCAGCTCAGACAAAATAACAACGGGTCGAGCCGACAGCAAACGAGTCAGCAGTAAAAAATCGACTGCCAGCTCCGATGCAAGCGAGGCGCCTGATGATTCGGTAGAACTCACCGGTAAGGCTGCGCAAATTCAAAGCTTAATTCAGCAAATGATGGCTGCACCTGCCGTAGATCGAAGCCGCGTTGATCCCGTTAAAGAAAAAATAGAAGAAGGCCGCTATGAAATTGAAAATGAGCGTGTCGCTGCAAAAATGCTCGACTTTGAAGTCGGCTATAGTAGAGTGAGGTAAGCCATCATGGAATCGAACATCCAGGAATTTTTAGGTACGGCAATCACGCATGAAGTAAGTTTATGTCACGAGCTGTATGAGCTGTTAGCCGAAGAGCAAAAACAGCTTGAAACTCAAAACATCGATCGAATCAACCAACTGCTAAAAGAAAAGTCTTCTGTACTGACTCAACTTGAACAGTCGGCGGAACGACGATTATCTGTTTTTGGTATAAAAGTAATTCACAACCATCACCCTCAGTTATTTGAGCAACAGATTCAGTCCAATGCGCAATTAATGCCGCAATGGCAAAAACTCAAAGATGCCATGACACGTTGCAAAACCCAAAACGAAATTAATGGCCGAATTATCGAGCTGTCGCAAAAAAGTATTGACCGCACCATCAATCTATTTAAGCAATCACTTCGACCACAAAACTTGACGACCTATTCTGCCAAAGGCTTGGCACAACAAACACCCTTGCATATTCGAAGTGCCAAGGCTTGAGAAATCGTAACCAAGGCTAAAAGTGGATTTTGGCCTTTGCGTTAATCTTTGTTATTCTAAAGACAGAGCATTTGAACTTCATATCTACACTTAATCAATTTATGGGAGTTATAGTTGCTTTGTTATTTGTCATCTTTTTCAAAGCAAACTTATAATTCCTAGTATAAAAAGCGTCGACATCGATAATTTCAAGTCAGTGAATGATACCTATAGCCACGACGTTGGTGACGATGTCTTAAAGAAAGTCGCCAAAACCATATCGCAAGAGTTGCGTATGGGTGACGCCCTGGGACGTTGGGGCGGAGAAGAATTTTTACTGGTGTTGCCGCAAAATAATCAAGCAAACATGCCAAAAATATTTGAGCGTATACAAGAAAGTCTGCGGCAAACCAACAAAGAACTGAATATTGAACAAGAAATTACCATTAGCATGGGTAGTTCAACACTTACCGACAATGATGATTCGCTCGAAAGCCCCCTTAAACGAGCCGATGAAGCACTTTATCGAGCGAAAAATAATGGTCACAATCGGTTGGAGATAGGGTGATAGCCCCTATCTTCGAAGGATTTGTTTCAGCTGCTCAACAACCGCCTGCCCCATCTCTTCACAACCCACCGATTGATCGCCGTGCGAAATATCCGCGGTTCGTAAACCGGAATCCAATACATGACCTACGGCCTGCTCAACCAACTCGGCTAATCTAGGCTGCTGCAAACTGTAACGTAGCATCATGGCGACCGATAAAATGGTCGCTAATGGATTTGCCAAATTTTTTCCGGCAATGTCGGGCGCCGAACCATGCACTGGCTCATACATTCCTTTACCATTAGCGTCTAAACTTGCCGATGGCAGCATACCAATCGATCCCGTCAACATCGCGGCGATATCCGATAAAATGTCACCAAACATATTTCCGGTAACGATCACATCAAATTGCTTCGGTTGACGCACCAACTGCATCGCTGCGTTATCGACATACATGTGCGAAAGTTCGACATCCGGATATTCGTTACCCACCTCACTTACAACATCACGCCACAGTTCGGTAACTTCCAGTACATTGGCTTTATCGACCGAGCATAAACGACCTCCGCGCCGTTGCGCTGCTTTAAAAGCAACATGCGCTATACGTCTAATTTCAGTTTCAGAATAAATATAGGTATTGCGCCCTACTCGCTCACCATTTTCTTCCGCAATCCCACGCGGTTGACCAAAATAAATTCCGCCAGTTAACTCCCGAATGATTAGCAAGTCCAGATTTTCTACCAGCTCTGTTTTTAAACTGGAGGCGGCCGCAAGTTGCGGATACAAAATTGCCGGTCTTAAATTGGCAAACAGTTCAAGTTGCGAACGCAATCCCAACAAAGCTTTTTCAGGGCGAACAGAAATATCTAGCGGTTCCCATTTAGGCCCACCTACCGCACCTAATAAAATCGCATCGGCCTGTTTCGCTTTTGTTAACGTTTCATGGGGCAAAGGATTGCCAGTTGCCTCGTAGGCCCTACCGCCCACCAATGCTGAGTCAATGGTTGCGTCAAGTAAATTGGCTTCAATAAAGGTGTTTAAAACCTTCTCGGCCTGCGCGACGATTTCCGTGCCAATACCATCACCGGGCAGTAATAAAATCTGTTGTGACATAACAATACCTCTCGACTCAATTTAGCCGTGCTGAAATAACCAGGGGAACTGTTGGCGATACGCATATTCAAACGACTCGATTTCGGTTTTAAACTGTAGTGTTTCACCAATATCATCAAGTCCTAGCAACAGACTTTGTTTACGCCCTGCATCTACGTCAAATGTAAATTGGTCTCCGTCACTTAAGCTGAGCTTTTGCGACTCCAGATCAACTGAAAGTTTTAGCGTTGTTTTTTTAGCTAAGTTAAATAACTCATCTACTTCTGTTTCAGTCAGCACAATCGGCAAGATGCCGTTTTTAAAACAATTGTTATAAAAAATATCGGCAAAGCTTGGTGCTATTATCACCCGAATACCAAAATCTGCTAGGGCCCAAGGCGCGTGCTCTCGGCTCGAGCCGCAACCAAAGTTGTGTCGTGCTAACAAGACTTTTGCGTCAACAAAATCCGGTTGGTTTAGCACAAAATCTGAATTCTTTGGACGCTGACGACAATCCATTCCCGGTTCACCTTTATCCAGATAACGCCATTCATCAAACAGGTAAGGTCCAAAACCGCTGCGTTGAATCGACTTTAAAAACTGCTTGGGAATAATGGCATCCGTGTCGACATTGGCGCGATCTAACGGTGCAACAACCGACACAAAAGATTCAAACTTTTTCATCAGGCCACCTCCTCAACCGCTTTTTCGTTGGTTAACTCTCGAACGTCGACCAAGTATCCATTTAATGCAACGGCTGCGGCCATTTGTGGACTCATCAAATGAGTGCGACCGCCGTTACCCTGGCGTCCTTCAAAGTTACGATTTGACGTTGAAGCGCAGCGTTCACCGGGAGACAGTCGGTCGGCGTTCATCGCCAGACACATGGAGCAGCCAGGCTCGCGCCACTCAAATCCAGCAGCTTTAAAGATTCTGTGCAACCCTTCGGTTTCAGCCTGCCGCTTTACCAAGCCAGAGCCAGGAACAACCATTGCAAGTTGGATCGAAGAGGCGACCCGTTTGCCTTTAACAACTGCTGCTGCAGCTCTGAGATCTTCAATGCGAGAATTGGTACAAGAACCAATAAACACTTTATCAAAAGCGATCTGCTCCCAGGGTTGATTCGGTGACAACCCCATATACTCAAGCGCGCGCTCCATACCACTTCGGCGAGTCGCATCCTTTTCCTGTGCCGGATCAGGTATAGCTTCATCAACCGACACTACCATTTCGGGCGACGTGCCCCAGCTAACTTGCGGTTTTAGATCTCTAGCATCCAAGATTACCTCTTTATCAAAAGTCGCATCAGGATCGGAAAACAAAGTCTTCCAATAACTTTCCGCACTTTGCCAATGCGCCTCACGCGGAGCAAATGGACGCCCTTTAACGTATTCAATAGTTTTATCATCAACCGCAATTAAGCCTACGCGCGCGCCGGCTTCAATTGCCATATTGCAAACAGTCATTCGCCCTTCCATCGACAGCGATTCAATCGCTTCACCAGCAAACTCTATGGCATAGCCAGTACCTCCGGCGGTTCCAATTTCTCTGATCACCGCGAGCACTAAGTCTTTCGCGGTAACCCCACTCGCAAGTTCTCCCTCAATAACAATACGCATATTTTTTGACTTCTTTTGGCGCAGCGTTTGAGTTGCCAACACATGCTCTACTTCGGAAGTTCCGATTCCAAAGGCCAGTGCGCCAAAGGCGCCATGAGTTGCCGTATGAGAGTCACCGCAAACAATAGTCATCCCTGGCAAAGTTGCTCCCTGCTCCGGACCAATCACATGCACTATACCTTGTCGTTCATCGTTCATATCAAACTGCGTGATACCGAAAGCCTTACAATTAGCATCCAGTGTTTCTACTTGTATGCGTGAAGTTTCATCGGCAATGCCAGATGCTCGGTTTTCAGTCGGTACATTATGATCGGGTACAGCGAGATTGGCCGCGATGCGATGCGGCTGCCGACCTGCAAGCCGTAATCCTTCAAATGCCTGAGGAGAGGTAACTTCATGTAGTAGCTGGCGGTCGATATAAATCAGGCCACTGCCATCGTCAAACTCGCTGATTAGATGTTGCTGCCATAATTTATCGTAAAGGGTTTGCGGCTGTCTCACCTGACTCTCCTGTGTATTTGCTTATGATTCGACTCTAACCATCAGAAACAAATAACTCCAATTCATATTTTTTATATATATCATTCCAATATGTTATTCTAAGTGTAATTTCAGATTGTTCACTCATAGGAGTACCCACTTGGACCCACAAAGCCTTAAAGTATTTGTGGCCGTGGCGGAGTCTCAGTCATTTACTGATGCTGCCGAAGCTCTTTACCTCACCCAGCCTGCGGTGAGTAAACGAGTCGCGGCATTAGAGTCACAGCTCGATACCCAATTGTTTGATCGTGTTGGTCACAATATTCAGCTCACAACAGCAGGAAAGCGTTTATTAATACATGCCAGACAAATCTTGAGAGATATTGAGTTTGCCCGGCAAGACTTGAGAAATCTGACTGGCGATGCCGCCGGACCATTGCAAATAGCCACTGGACACCACATTGGGTTACATCGATTACCGTCCATCTGGCAAAAGTTAACACGCGAATATCCAGCAATTGATCTGGAAATTCAATTTATGGATTCAGAAGAAGCCTACGCCGGGGTCTATCAGGGGAATATTGAATGTGCCGTGTTAACCTTGCCAGAACAGCTACACCCGGAGTTGGTCGGCTTTAACCTTTGGCAGGATCGACTTGGAGTCTTCTGCTCAGTTGATCATCCGCTGGCCAAGCACGAGGACGTCTCTGCCGCACTACTGGCGCAGTATCCCGTTATTTTGCCAGAAAAACATACTTTTACACGGCAAAAGATCACCGAATACTTCCACAATCAGGGGATCAGTCTACCTTCAGTCAAAACAGGAAACTATTTGGAAACCATCAAAACACTAGTGGAGTCTGGACTCGGCTGGAGCGTTTTGCCACAGTCGTTGCAATCTTCTCAACTGGTACCGCTATTGGAGCTTGAGTTCAGTTTGTGTCGCACTCTGGGGCTTATTCACCATAAAAAACGCCCCCTGTCTAATGCCGGGAAAGTGTTTCTCAATGAACTTTTGAAAACTTCAGATTTCGGTAAATAAAAAACTGGCCACGAAAACCGATAAGACAAGCAACTCAGAGCCATTAAACGTCAATGGCTCGTCCGGTAATGGTTAGGCGTACGGTTTTACGGCGATCAACTCCGCTGCGGCGATCAATTCCCGAGCGCATATCAGGCACAGTTATGGTTCGACCTTTTAACTGGCGACGATCAATACCACTACGACGGTCGTCAGAGCGTTGCTCAACCGCTACGCTGCTCCACTTCACTTCATCTTGATCTTTAATTTCGCCCATGTGTACTCAACTTTAACCGGTTTCTACTGCATGAATGATTAGGTTATGGTTGTATTTACTTGTAATTACAACCTCGTCCTTAATTACCCTGCACTCCTTTAATTTCAATACTACACATTATAGTATGCTAGGAACCAAATGGTGAACTACTTCGCAAATTTATCGGACATTTCGATATATTAGAAGTAGTTACAACGTTTTGGTTAAAAAACAGCTAAACTTTATTACAAATTCCAACAGCCTGGCCACGGAGCGGAAACCAGCAGACCAATTAAACGAGCGTTTACATGGCAATAATAGAGTATCAGTCAAACGATAACGATTTTCTTTCGCAAGAAAACAAACGATTAAAGTCGATACTCGATACCTTGTTGAAAAAAGCTGAACAAAATGAAGCTAAACAAAAGAAGTTTCATCAGTTGGAGCTTGAACTTTTAAATTGTTATACGCTACCAGAGCTGCTACATAAATTGACACAAGGATTGTCCAATCACTTACAGGTTGATTCGGTTACTCTGCACATATTTGACCCTCATCAGTGTATTCAAGATTTACTTCGAGAAATATACACAGATATCCATTTAGACGACATAACCTTTATCAAACATCTTTTAGATATTGAAGCGCTATACAACAGTAACTACAAAATACAGTTGCGACAAAACAATCTACACCTCAAACACAACTTGTTTGAAGGCAACCGCGACATTAAGTCGATGGCGCTAATCCCCTTAACACGAAGCCAGTCTCTAATTGGCAGTTTACACTTGGGCAGCAACAGCCCTGATCGATTTTCTCCTGAAATGTCTACCGATTTTTTACAGCATTTTGCGCAAATTGCAGCAGTCGCCATAGAAAATACAGTTAACACGGACAAGCTAAAACATCTGAGTTTAATCGACCCACTGACCAAAGCTCGAAATCGACGTAGCCTTTACATAGAACTGCAACAAGAAATAGCCCGCGCCGAGCGAGAATTACAGCCACTTTCATGCATGTTTATAGACTTGGATCACTTTAAAAAAATCAATGACCGTTATGGTCATGATATAGGCGACCTGGCATTGCGAAGATTGTCAGATGTTATTGCACCAAACTTGCGTGCGACTGATGTACTCGCTCGTTTTGGAGGTGAGGAATTTGTTGTCGTATTGCCCAACTGTGACGAGGTAACAGCACAACAAATTGCAGAACGAATAAGAGTCACAGTAGAAAGTCAAAACTTGATAACTGAAAATGGCGACTCATTCAACATTACCTGTTCCGTAGGCCTTACCACCTGGGATCCGGTTAGAAAAGTCACGCCAAAAGAATTTGTTTCTAGAGCCCTAATTTCAACCGCGGATCAAGCAGTTTATGAGGCAAAGTCTATGGGGCGCAACACCTGTAATTGGGCTCCCATGCGCAGTTCTGAATAACTAAAGCCTTCGGTCCTCAAGCAAGCGGAAACAACTTGTAGGTTTTGCACGATAATCGAGCGAACCAAATAATACTCAATTAAAGTTAGTGGTGCACAATCTGCTCACCCTACTTTTTAATCTTTGGATCAAGCCGAACGATGACAGAGTATTTAAGAGACTGTCATTCTGCGACTTGATCATGAAGCCCGGCCTGTCAGGGCGAACGATGTGAAGTATTCTCTTATTCGCGCATTGAGCTTGCGGAAGATCGGGAATAGTTAAAACATAAATATTTACTTAGCATCGACAAACTGAGCTAACGCTCACTGTGACATCTAATAATCATTAAAGTATCCAAGAAAAGATATTAGCCGAATTTAAATCAATCAGACTAACCCACTTAAAAAATGACTCAGAGCTTTTACAGATTCATCCCCAGTCCACAATTGCCCACTAAAGTCTCTTCTAAATAAATAATTGTTTCGTAACTTGTTAAATCCCTCTGCTCCATTTTGTTTATAAACTCTTCGCAACTGTTCAGCATCTTGAGTTATCGAATAACTTTTTAAAAAACAGTCTTCTAGCTTACTTGCCTCTTGCAGAGAAATAACTTCTTTATCAACTCCAAGATCGTCCAGTTTTATCTGGATACTTTCGTCCCAAAAGTTCGCCAGTGCACAATACATTTGATAGCTGGCGTTACGTTTACCTTCTAAACTGTAACCTGCTATATGCGGCGTTCCTAAAACAACATCTCGTAATAATTCATGAGCAATCAGCGGCTCATGGGGCCAGACATCGAGAACCACACTTCCACCAGCATTTATCCAATTGAGTAAGGGTTGATTTTCAATCAACCCACCTCGGGCCGCATTGATCAAAAGACCGTCCACTGAAAACTGTTTAAAAAACGACTCATTAATCATTCCTTTGGTTAAAAAGGGACCTGTTTGGGTCAGCGGTGTATGGAGGGTAATAACATCACATTGAGTAGCCAACTCTTCAAGAGACCGAGCATAGACGAGCTTGCCCTGCGCTGCTAATGGGGGATCACACAGCAGGCATTCAACCCCAAGGTGCTGCAGTGTTGAGTGTAATCGCGAGCCAATGTGTCCGACCCCCACTATCCCCACCACTAAGTCCGTCAATGTCCGGTTTTGCTGATTAAGCCAGTAGCTCAATGCACTCATTACATATTGAACGACAGCTAAGGCGTTGCAGCCCGGCGCTGAAGCCTGATGAATAGCTTGAGAATTCAGCCACTGACTGTCTAAATGCTCGGTGCCAATGGTCGCAGTACCAACAAACCTTACTTTGCTCCGCTCAAGCAGTGCCTGATTCACCTGAGTTACTGAGCGTACAATCAAGCCATCGGCATCTTTAACCTGCGCCGGGCATATTTCGTGTGCTGGCACAGCAATAACGTCCGCAATACCGGTAAAAAGCGGTTCAATAAATGGAATCGCACTATCAATAACTAATTTTCGAACCATGAGGATGGTTAAATCTCTTATGCAATTAAAATTACCGGGTCACTTCTAGTACCCGGCGGTTGAATCCGATAAAATAGCGAAACTTTCACTTTAAATACAATGTTATGACTGAATCTTTAGCCAATCACTACTCTGCCATTTTGACTGAACTTGGTGAAGACATCACCCGCGATGGATTAAAAGATACCCCAACGCGAGCTGCTAAAGCGATGCAGTTTTTGACTCGTGGCTATCACCAAAGCCTCGAAGAGGTGGTCAACGGCGCAATTTTCGAAAGTGACAATGACGAAATGGTCGTGGTAAAAGACATTGAATTGTACTCCTTATGTGAACACCACTTACTACCGTTCATTGGTAAATGCCATGTGGCCTATATTCCCACAGGCAAGGTTATCGGGTTGTCTAAAATCGCTCGAATCGTCGATATGTTTGCTCGCCGCTTACAAATTCAGGAAAACCTGACCAAGCAAATTGCCGATGCAGTCAGTGACGTTACTCAAGCTACGGGGGTCGCCGTTATCATAGAGGCCAAACATATGTGCATGATGATGCGTGGCGTAGAGAAACAAAACTCCGTAATGAGCACATCGGTCATGCTCGGACAATTCCGTAAGTCTCAAGCTACTCGTACCGAGTTTTTACAACTCGTTAAAAACTAGTTTAACCCCCACGTCAATTTCGCATGAATTCAGTCCTACTTGAGAATGCGCAAATCGATTGGCGTGAGGGAGTTCCTTTTTCTACTCAGTTCCATGATATCTACTTTTCTCGTACCGATGGGTTCGAGGAAACCATTCATACCTTTATAAATGGCAATTCGTTATTGGAACGTTGGGATCAACATTCTTACAGTGGCGATTTTGTAATTGCCGAGCTTGGTTTTGGAACCGGACTCAATTTTCTCTCTACCTTATATCACTGGCAATTACAGGCCCCAAAAGAAAGCTGGCTGGAATACCATTCGGTAGAAAAATTCCCCTTAACGCAGCGAGATCTGATTCAAGCAAAAAGCCAATGGCCTCAATTTGAAGGACTAGGCGACGAGCTTATTGAACAATACCCTTTGCCGTTTAAAGGCATTTGGCAAATTGTTTTTCCAAAACAGCGAGTGCGACTTTACCTCTACTGGATGGATATTAAAGAAGCCATTGCCCATTGGCAGTCTCAACCTTCTTTGCAGGTCAACGCTTGGTTTCTAGATGGATTTGCTCCAGCAAAAAATCCTGAGTTATGGCAGAACCAAGGCTTTCAATGCATCACTCAACACAGTGCTAATAATTCGACGTTAGCGACTTTTACTGCAGCAGGTTTTGTCCGAAGGGGCTTGCAGGATTGCGGCTGGTTAATATCGAAGCGTAAAGGATTTGGTAGCAAGCGCGAAATGTTAGTTGGTCAGCTTTCGTCAAGTAACGAGTTAAAAATTCCCGTCATCAATACTCCGCCTTGGTTTGCTTGCAAAACCATTCGCCAGCCACCACAAAAAATAGCGGTCATAGGTGCAGGGATTGCTGGTTGTACAACAGCACGATATCTAGCAGAAGCAGGACTTACTGTAACTCTAATTGAAGAGTCCTCACAAGCTGCTGAAGGGGCATCGGGCAATAGCGCTGGAATATTTTATCCTTTCTTATCAGCCGACTTAAATCAGACCACTCAGTTTTTCCTGCACGCTTACCATCGCACTTTGCACGATTTGAATAGATTTAATCTTATGCCCTGGGTAAATCCTATTGGAGTGCTAAATCTAACTCAAGATTTAGCAGAGCAAAAAAAATTAATATCCACCTTTGATGGTAATGACGAGTTTGAACGCTGGATTAAAGCGATGAACGAGGCAGTTACCGCAGAACAGTTCAAGGAGCTCAAACATCGCGTAGGCATTTATTTTCCTGAGTCGGGTTATATTCAACCACAAAATATTTGTCAGCAGTTAATTGAACATTCAAACATTGTCACTCACTTTAATACACACATCAGCAAGATTGACTATCAAAACACGCACTGGTCAGTTACTGGCAAAGAATACTATGAAACGTTTGATGCTCTGGTGATTTGTAATAGCTTTAAAGCAAGTGAATTACTGCCACTTCATTTTTTGCCCAGTATTAAGGTCAGAGGCCAAACACTAGAAACAAGTTTACAACAAACCGGACTATCAAAGCCCAAAACAGTTGTGTGTGATCAAATTTATATTATCCCTCTCGAGAAGGACAATCTGTATGTGGGCGCAACCTTTGAGCGAGACAGTGATATAGAAAATTTATCCATTGAGGGTCAGAATGAATTGTATAAAAAGCTTGAGCAATTAACGAACTGTTCTATTGAAAAATCAACAGAACTAAAAGGTCGAGTCGGTTTTAGATTTTGTTCTGTAGATCGCCTGCCGTTTGTCGGCCCCTTACCAAAACTCGAAAATTTTTTAATCTCTTATCAAAACCTTTGGCAAGGAAAACCTCACAGCTATTATGAAAAAGGAGAGTATTGGCCCAATCTATACACCAACATTGCTCACGGTGCCAGGGGTATAACCAGTAGCTTTCTTTGTGCAAGCATAATTAGCGAATACATAGCTCAAAAACCACTTTCGCTTACCGCTCATCTGGCACAGCAGATCCATCCTGCTCGCAGTTTAATTCGCGAACTTAAAAAACATCCTGATAAACGATTGCCCACTATTCAAGCCTGGTCACAACAGCTTCAAGAACAGAAAATCTGAACGATCCAATGACAACCGCTATTCCGCCGACTTAGCTTGCGACGCTAAAAACGCTTGCTGATTTTCAGTAACAACGTACTTTGAGTTTAAAGAAACCTGTACCTTAGCCTGATTCATGGACTCGCCAATACGAACAATCTCCAATGACTCTTGCATAATATCCATCGCTTCCGACTTCCAATCGGTAGGCAATAGATCGTATTTCATTTCCTGCAAAACCAACGCTGCTTGAACAGGAATTTGATCGAAACCATTCACTACCAAACGATTTTCCGAATGCAGTGGTAAACTCGCACTCAATATTAAACAACTTCCAACGATTAACTTTTTCATAAGAACCTCACCTTTCATTGTAGAGACATCGCTTTACATCTATCTCTGAGGCTCATCTTGGCACAAGTATATGTGTCAATGGGCTTACACTTGTATGCTTTCGTTTCAAAAATAAGGATTATTTACGTTTTGAAAACTTTATGATGTTTTCATTGAATTTAAAAACTGACGAAGGAAATTTTGAGCAATAAAAAAGGCAGCTTACGCTGCCTTTTTTATGAGACTAATGTCTCTTCCATAACTATTCCATTACCATATCCGTTTGGTTCCTGAGACTATCCCTAAACAACTATCCAGTTCATCAAGCGCTGTTCATCCTTGCCCTGTTTCCCTAGCAACCACCAATCATTGGTAGTTTCCATGTGAACCTAAGTTGCCTTCCTGACCGAATCCATTTCCTGTCCACGAGTTCAATATTACGCTTTCACTGTTTTTTAACAAGGCGCATAAATTGGTACTTTTACACAACTTTGATATTTATGACTAAAACAGTAAAAAATAGTGTTATTTATCAACAAGATAGATTTAACGGTAAATTATGCGTACACTAAGCCTACGGTGCTTACCTAGGATATCTCACAACCTTGTAAGAAATATCTCACAAAGACTCAGGGTATTTTCTCATCCATCTCAAATTTATGATGCCATCACTCCCTAAAATCTTGCTGTTATCAGCTTACGACACCCCTAGCCACCGGTACTGGCGTACCACTTTGAAGCAGCTAAAACACTACGATTGGACCCAGTTGGCATTACCCGCGCGTTACTTTGCCTGGCGCCTGAGGGGTAACAGTTTAAGCTGGGGTCTGGGCGACTACCCCGAGCTCGAGCAAAGCTATGACTTAATTATTGCGACCTCAATGGTTGATATTTCTGCCCTGCGGGGGTTTCGTCCCACGTTAGCCAGCGCACCGTTATTGGTTTATTTTCATGAAAATCAATTTGATTACCCAATCTCTGAACATCAACACAACGATATTCAATTGCAACTCACTACTGTTTATAACGCCGTATGTGCCGACCGAATTGTTTTTAACTCCGAGTACAATCGACAAACTTTTTTGAGCGGCGCGAAATCTTTACTCAAAAAGATGCCAGATTTGGTACCCAAACAGGTGACACAATCCATAGAACATCGCAGCCAGGTGCTTCCAGTTCCTGTCAATGAAACGCCCAAAGCGCCGATCAAAATTACAGCAGGCGAAACCTTACACATTCTCTGGAATCACCGCTGGGAATACGATAAAAATCCGGAAACATTTTTCAGCGCTATGGAATATCTCAAGAACGCAAAGGTTGATTTTACGCTGGATATTATTGGCCAAAACTTTCGCTCTGCCCCTAAAGTGTTTGAGCAGGCGTTTAACACCTTAAGCGATCGCATTCGCACTTGGGGATTTCTACCCGAAGATGAGTATCAAGCGTGCCTACAGCGCTGCAACTTAGTGATTTCTACCAGCTGGCACGATTTTCAGGGTTTGGCGCTTCAGGAAGCCATCGCTAATGGTTGCCTGCCGGTTGCGCCTGCTCGTGTCGCTTATCCGGAATATTTACCCGAAGATTTACTCTATCCGGTTGATGGTAAAAATGAAACACAGGAGCTGGCCGATAAATTGATCGCAATACAAAACAGCGGTTACTGCTTGATGGAGAATCCGGTTAATTCCTATAGTTGGAAGCGACTGCAAGGCCATTACTCTCAACTTATTGAACAGTTGTTAGCGCTAAAAGTAAATTAACCTTCTTTTGAAATCGGTTGCCAAGCACTGTGACAAACCGTTAGATTGCTAGCAACTAAAATAAAATGAAAAGAAAACACTCAATATGGTTCGATTACACGTACTCTTTTTAGCTTTTTGCTCAGGTTTTTCCATTATGACGGTAGAACTGCTGGGAGGTCGCATTATGGCTCCCTTTTTCGGTGGCAGTATTTATGTATGGGGAAGTATTATTACAGTCTTTATGCTGGCTCTTTCAATAGGTTATCTTTTGGGTGGTCGTTTTTCCATCAGACAGCCAAGCCATTTAAAATTTGGGTCCCTATTTATTGTCGCCGGATTGCTGTTATTACCTATGCTGTTTGCCGGCGAATTTATGATGCAGTGGATTTTTGAACGTATTCAGGACCCAAGGTATGGCTCACTGGCAGGTGCATCCCTATTGTTTTTATTACCGACATTAGTTATGGGAATGATTGCCCCCTACTCGGTCCGATTACTGGTCGAAAGCACGCAATACAGTGGACAAACGGCCGGTTTTTTATATTTTGTCTCCACACTCGGTAGCGCCCTTGGCACAATTATGACGTCCTTTTACTTCGTGCTTTGGTTTGAGATTAACACTATTTTGTGGGTCGTTCTGATCGCTTTTCTGTTATGCGGTCTTTCAGCGATCACTCGCCATATTTTGGGAGAGCCTGCTAATGCTTAAACTAATGCTCTCACGTTGCCTGTTATTTGTTCTCACCTTCTTGTATTTAAGTGAAAACTTGCACGCTCGCGAAATTATACACACGGAACGTTCACTGTATCGAAATATGAGTGTGCTTAAGGAGCGTGGAATGCGCTGCCTTATCTTTGAATCACGCAAAGAGTCGCCACCTTATCAGACCTGCGTTGATCTCAGGGATCCAAAAAAATTGGTTTTCTCCTATACGCGATTAATTTTATCAGGATTAATTTACCGGCCTGATGTCGATAAAATTTTAGTCCTCGGACTGGGCGGTGGCACTTTACCCATGACATTATCGGAGCTTTTACCTGACGCTCATATTACATCGGTAGAAATTGATCCCGCCGTAATAAAAATTGCGCGTGAGTATTTTAATTATTCGGATAACGAAAAACGATTTTCGGTTGCTCAGGATGCGAGGTTATTTGTTAAACGTGCAGCACTGAATAACCAAACTTACGACTGGATTATTTTAGATGCCTTTAACGGCGACTACATTCCCGAACATTTAATGACCCAGGAGTTTCTACAGGAAGTAAAAACTATTCTTAGCGACGATGGATTTGTCACAGCCAATACGTTTTCAAGCAGTCAGCTGTATGCGTACGAATCAGCCACTTACCACAGTGTCTTTGGCGATTTTTACAATATAAAAAATAAACTCAGCGGCAACCGGATTATTCTCGCCACTAAACAAGCCTCATTAATTACGGTTGAAGTTATCAAGCAAAATGCGGAAAAGTTAGCAGAGTCGCTAAGTGTTTATGGTGTGGATAGCATGCAACTCTATCGACAATTATCAACCGATAAAGATTGGGACACTGATTCAAGAGTGTTAACGGATCAATATGCGCCAGCAAACTTACTCAAACGGCAATAAGTTTTTTGCATTAAAAAAGGCGCATAAAGCGCCTTTTATGAACTTTCTAACAATCTAGGGCAGCAAAGCTTCAGCAATGTCACGCATCAGGTCTTCTGGGTCTTCAATCCCTACAGATAAACGAACTAAATTGTCTGTAATGCCTAATTGCTTTCGAATATCGGCAGGAACAGAAGCATGCGTCATAATTGCGGGATGATTCACCAGGCTCTCCACACCACCCAAACTTTCAGCTAACGCAAACAGCTGCAATCGCTCCATAAAGCGACGTGTTTCGGCAAGACCACCACGAATAACAATTGAAATCATGCCGCCAAAACCGTGCATTTGCTCGCTCGCCAATTGATGCTGCGGATGAGAGTCGAGGCCCGGATAATAGACACGTTCAATGGCAGGGTGTGCTTCTAGCCAGTTGGCGATGCGTAAACCACTTTCATTGTGACGCTGCATTCGCAAAGACAAAGTTTTTAATCCACGCAAAGCCAGATAGCTGTCAAAGGGACCGGCAATTGCGCCAGCCGAGTTTTGCAAAAATGCCATCTGCTCCTGCAACTCTGCGTTGTCACCAACTATCGCCAATCCACCAACCATATCTGAATGACCATTAATGTATTTGGTCGCTGAGTGCATGACAATATCAAAACCATAACTTAACGGTTGTTGGTTGTAAGGTGTTGCAAAGGTGTTATCGGCTACGGCGATCAACTTATGTTTTTTAGCAAACTCTGCGATACGCGCCAAATCGACGACTTTGAGCATGGGATTAGTCGGCGTTTCGATCCAAATCATTCGTGTATTAGGTTTTAGCGCTTTTTCCATATTGGAAAGATCGCTTAAATCAACAAATGAAAAGTCCAGATTCGCGGTGCGTTTTCGCACTTTATCAAACAGACGGAAGGTTCCACCGTATAAATCATCCATAGCGATCACATGATCACCCGCATCGAGCAGTTCCAAAATAGTTGCGGTAGCAGCCATGCCAGAAGCAAAAGCAAAGCCACGCTTGCCGCCTTCCAGGTTGGCAATGCAACGCTCATAAGCAAAGCGCGTTGGATTTTGCGTACGAGAATATTCAAAACCCGTGTGCTCACCTGGGCTGCTTTGAACATAGGTCGATGTTTGATAAATCGGCGGCATTACGGCACCCGTTGTTGGATCGGGTGATTGTCCCGCGTGTATCACACGGGTATCAAATTTGAGCGTTTTAATATCTTGCATTGTGCTGTCTCTATTAAAGTCAAAAGGTACGCAACTGAATTAACGATTAAAGGTACTCGTTTTGTTTCATCCAGTCGTCGTTATACATTTTCGAAAGATATCGGTTACCTGTGTCGCATGCCAACGTAACTACATTTTTAGGCGAGCTTTGTTCTTGACAATACTTCAGAGCCGCAGCCAACAAGGTTCCACTGGATGAACCTGCCATAATCCCCTCTTTTAACAGAAGATCACGCGCAGCAGCTAAAGCTTCTTTGTCACTTACCGTATAGGCGGCATCTAACAGGCTCATGTCACAAATATCGGGAATAAAGTCTTCGCCGATACCTTCGACCACCCAGGAGCCCGCTTCAATCATTTCTCCGGTTTTATGGTAATGAGTCAACACCGAGCCTTGTGGATCAGCCAAGACCATATCGACCTCAGGATTTTTTTCTTTTAGAAAACGTCCGACCCCGGTTAAGGTACCGCCAGAACCCACGCCACATACAAAAGCATCAACTTGCTCTTCTAGATCGCGCCAAATCTCTGGACCTGTGGTTTGGTAATGCGCTTGCCAGTTGGCATCGTTAGCGAACTGATTAACGTAAAATGCATTTTCTTCTTTGGCTATTCGTTCGGCTACTTCCTGATAATATTCAGGATGTCCTTTCATAACGTCAGAGCGAGTGCGAATCACTTCAGCGCCCATCGCTCGCAGGTTGTACTCTTTTTCCATGCTCATTTTGTCTGGCATAACGATCAATAATCGATAACCTTTTTGCGCAGCCACCAATGCCAAACCTAGACCGGTATTACCTGCAGTAGCTTCTACCAAAGTATCTCCGGGCTTAATGTCGCCTCGACGTTCTGCAGCATTGATCATACTTAGAGCAATGCGATCTTTAATGGAGTTACCTGGATTTGCCAGCTCCAATTTTAAATATAAATTACAACAACCTGTGTCCAGGTGATTCACTTTTACCATTGGCGTATTGCCAATCATGTCTAAAACGTTCTGATAAACCGTCATAATGAATAAGGATAATGTGATTGAAAACGATAACAATTTAACATATCAGCCAAAAGAACTCATTCTCGCTGTCGTGTTAAACGGCTTTTTCCACTAAAATAATTAAAACTCAAACACACGGAACCTTGGTCGAATGAGAAACCTGTTACTTTTAAGCAGCTCCAAAGAAGGCAACTCTGGTTATTTAGAGCACGCACGGACAGTTATTGAACGTTTTTTATCCAAAACCAGCAAAACCAACCCGGTAAAGGCGATATTTATTCCTTTCGCGGGAGTCTCTGTTTCTTATGACGACTATGCAAAAATGGTAAGTGACGCTCTCGCAGATCTTCCTGTGGAGATTACCTCACTCCACCAAACCGATAATCCTGAGCAGGCACTTAAAAAAGCCGATGCAATTATCGTCGGTGGTGGCAACACTTTCCACTTGTTACATCAGTTGTATCAGTTTGATCTTATTGGAACTATTCGCGAACGAGTGATGCAAGGTACACCCTACATTGGATGGAGCGCGGGCTCTAATATTGCTGCTCCCGGAATTTTTACCACCAATGATATGCCAATTATTCAGCCGCCCTCATTCCACGCTTTGCACCTGGTCCCGTTCCAGATCAACCCTCATTATCTGGATCAGCATCCATCAGGCTTTAATGGAGAAACTCGTGAGCAACGCTTACAGGAGTTTATGGTGGTTAACCCTGATGCGAAAACCGTAGGTCTACCCGAAGGTACTGCCATTCAACTTATTGATGGCAAAGCCAGTGTGATCGGTGATCATTCGGTAATGCTATTCGTCGACGGTAAAAAAACCGAACTGTCGAAAAATCAGAACCTGGATTTTTTACTGGAAGAGTAACCTAAAGGAAGGTTCGGAAGG
>JBFHVL010000036.1:0-21138 GCA_041589565.1 Kangiellaceae bacterium
CAAACTTGTCATTCTGCGACTTGATCGCAGAATCCACATGTCATTGCGAGCGTAGCGAAGCAATCTCACAAATTTCGACAATTTCGTAGAGAGCGTTTTTAACGCACCAACTCAAGAAACAACATGTCTGCTCATTGTTTAACTCGGAATTTAAAAACCTTCAATCAATGAACTTTTCAATCCCACAAAAAACCCGGCCGAAGCCGGGTTTCTCAATTAGCTTAATCGCTACAATTACTTCCCAGTCACTTTAGCAACACCGCGCTCTAAAGCATCGAGTCCTGCTTTAATTTCTTCATCGGTAACTAACAAAGACGGTGCTAAACGAATAACGTTAGGGCCAGCCATCAGTACCAATGCGCCTTCCTCTAAAGTGGCATTCATAAAGTCACGTGCACGACCGGTGTAATCGTCATTAAGCGCCGCGCCCATCAACAAGCCTTGACCACGCACTTCTTTAAAGCAGCCGTACTTGTCATTAATATCATTTAAACGAGCTTTAATTTTTTCGTGACGTTCCTGCACACCGCTTAGCACTTCATCAGTATTGATCACATCAAATACCGCGCTAGCTACCGCGCAAGCCAATGGGTTACCACCGTAGGTTGAGCCATGCGTTCCCACCACAAAACTTTTCGCGACTTTATCAGTGGTAAGCATAGCGCCAATTGGGAAACCGCCACCTAACGCTTTCGCTGTCGACAAAATATCGGGAGTTACGCCGGTATGCATATAAGCGTAAAGCTTACCGGTACGTCCCATACCCGACTGAACTTCATCAAACACCAACAAGGCATTATGCTGATCGCACAATTCGCGCACGCCTTTTACAAACTCGGGATCAGGAACAATGATTCCACCCTCACCTTGCACTGGCTCCATAACTACAGCACAGGTTTTATCAGAGATGACTTCTTTGAGCGCATCCAGATTGTTGTATTCAACATGAGTAATACCACCAGGCAGTGGTTCAAAACCTTGAGTATATTTTTCTTGACCGCCAACGCTTACGGTAAACAGGGTACGACCGTGGAAACCTTGGTAGAAGGCGATAATTTCGTGCTTGTCTTCAGAGAAGTTATCTTTGGCGTATTTACGAGCCAGCTTAAACGCTGCTTCGTTGGCTTCGCCGCCCGAGTTAGCGAAAAACACTTTCTCGGCAAAGGTGTTATCGATTAATTTTTTTGCCAGTTCCAGTGCAGGTTGATTGGTAAAAACGTTACTCATATGCCAAAGTTTGTTGGCTTGCTCAGCCAAAGCCTTGATCATTGCGGGATGACAATGTCCCAACGCGTTTACAGCAATGCCTCCGGCGAAATCTATGTATTCGTTACCGTTAGTGTCCCAAACTCGGCAACCTTCGCCTCGCTCGGGAATCATTTGCATGGGGGCATAATTCGGCACCATGACTTCGTCAAAAGTTGCGCGCGATACATTACTCATTATGTCTACCTGTCACTTGATTTGAATGATTAAAAAGTGGTTGAATTAACCGAATATTCGATCGATTTTCAAACGCCTATATTCGCGGTTTTGAGCCTTAATTTCCAGTCTTTTTCTGGAAAATAATTATTCGCATATAGCTGTATATTTATTCAATAAAAAGAACCACTTACCTATCGTTTGAATTTACGATTATAATGTCCTGCTCGTTATCACTCAGGTGATTTAAAACGTCGCTTTTAGAGGTCTTGTACTGACTCAATTTTTCGAGGTGGAACAAGGGCTTATAGCGAAGATGCTGTTTAAAGCCAAGGCCTTCTGGTGAGCAAGAAGCGCGTCTTTAAAAATTATTTAATGCGATTTGTTTTAAATATTCCTGATAACAATTATGCATAGGAGTTGAGCCAGAAATGATGATATTTCGCCCGGTTCGGATGGACGATGCGGATCAAATTGCTGAACTGGCACAAAACACAGGCGCTGGATTAACCACGTTGCCTAAAGATCCGGAAAAGCTGGAAGAAAAAATTCAGCTGTCGCTCGATTCATTTGCAAAAACCGTAGAACAGCCGGGACCCGAGTATTACCTGTTTGTTTTGGAGAATCTTGAAACCGGTCAAGTAATGGGAACGTCCGCTTTGGCCGCTGCGGTCGGTTTAGAGCAACCCTTCTACACCTATAAAATAGGAACAACGGTTCATGCCAGTCCACGACTCGGAATTCACAAAACCATTCCAACATTAATTCTTGGACACGATTACACCGGAACCACCGAAATTTGCACCCTGTTTCTTTCGCCTGAACATCGTGGCGGCGGCGCGGGAAAGCTACTGTCTAAGGGGCGCTTTTTATTCTTGGCCAATCATCCCAATCGATTTGCCGATACCATCATAGCCGAAATGCGTGGTTACTCTGATGACAATGGCGTGTCACCCTTTTGGGAAAGCCTGGGCAGACATTTCTTTGACTTGGATTTCGAAGTGGCCGATACCTTAAGCGGCGAAGAAAGTAACGAATTTATTGCCGAGTTAATGCCCAAGTATCCAATATATGTTCCCATGCTTTCGAAAGAAGCGCAGGAAGTTCTGGGTAAGGTTCATCCAGATACCGCTCCAGCCTTAGAACTATTGAAAAAAGAAGGTTTTGAATACAAAGACTATGTCGATATTTTTGATGCAGGCCCAACCATAGAAACCAAGCAGGAAAATATTGACACGATTAAACGCAGTCAGCTGTTAAAAGTGCGCTTTATTGGCAAAACCACCAGTGATAACCAGTATCTTATCGCCAACCACAAAGTCGAAGATTACCGTTGCGTATTGGCACCCGCAAAAGTCAGTGATGGCAAAATTCAGTTGGATGAAAAAGTCGCTGAGTTATTACAAATTAATACCGGTGATACCGTCACTGCAACACAAATGAGTTAGTTTTAAGTTTTAAGTTTTAAGTTTTAAGTTTTAAGTTTTAAGTTTTAAGTTTTAAGTTTTAAGTTTTAAAGAATTTTAGAGCGCTGAGTCGGAAACCTTAAAGGTCATAACAAGGCGCTCTTTTTGTTTACGCGTAAAAGATTTGATTTGCGCTTCTCGTTGGCAGGCCGAACTACGGCTATGCCCATCCTCTCGAAACACAACCGACAGTGGCTCTCGTCCATAAAAATATTTGGCACCGGTTTTATTTTTGTGTTGTAAAAACCGGCGCTCCACATCGGTCGTCACGCCAGTATAAAAAGAATTATCCGACGCAAGAATCATATAAACCCACCAATTATTTTGAATCGATTGCTCACCATTTTTTGATGAGCGATTGTCTTCCTTGTTTTCGCAGTTCACTTCAGCCATTGATCGTTGTTGATCACTTGTGAATAAGCGTTCCAAAACGCCCTTCGCCTTGCGCTACAGACATAAAAGCCCCGGGCTCACGACCAGAAACAATAGCAATACCTCCGACACCTTCATCAAGCAGTGATACGGCCTCCTCAACTTTAGGGATCATACCGCCTTGAATAATGCCGTCCTCAATCAGCTGTTTTGCCGTGTCTGGTGTGATGTCAGTAATGCGAGTTTCTGGACGATTCAAGTCTTCAAATACCGCACCTACCTGGGTGGTTAACAACAGCAAATCAGCCGATAATGCTTTTGCGATTTGTACCACCGTTGTGTCGGCATTAATGTTAAAAATACGGCCTTTTTCAGCGATACCCAGAGTCGCAATCACTGGCGTAACACCAAGAGCGAGTAAGCCTTTCAGTAAGTCCTCATTAACCCCAGTCACATCTCCTACTTCACCAAAGTCGATAGGATCGGGACCTGCTCCAGAAACCATCATGGGGGGGCGTTTAACGGCTTGCACCAATTGACCTGAAGCGCCATGACACCCAAAAGCATTGACGCCAACACTTTGCAGAACCGAAGTGAGCTCAACATTCACTTCTCCAGCAATGGCCTGCTTAACCACTAATAAATCAGCTTCGCTGGTAATTCGTCTTCCGCCAACTTTATTAGGTACTAATCCATGTTTTTCTTGCAACCGATTAGTTTGTGGGCCGCCACCATGCAGCACCACGACTTGCCATTGGTGATCGATAAGTTGCCGAATATTTTGCGCCAGACCTTCTCGCTCTGACTGATCGAGCAGCACATCACCGCCCACTTTTATCACTGCAATTTTTTTGTTGTCCGCCATAATTACTGTCTCGCACTACTAATCAAAGCTTCAGGTATTAAGTTTGCTCATCCCCCCCTTCTACAGGGGGAGTTAGAGTAGATTGATTACTTTATTGCGTCCAAATTTACGGCCACATTCCTGGATTATCCAGACCAAAGTGCATTGGTTTGCCAGTCATCAGATTGAAGCTTTGAATTGCCTGACCCGCACCACCTTTGATCAAGTTATCAATCGCCGACGTACAGCACAGCGTTTTCACACCGGTATCTTCATCAATGCGCACGGTGATGCCCACTTCAACACGAGCGGTTCCAGCAACAGCAACGACTTCCGGAGAAACACCCACAGGCATTACGGTAACCAGTTTGTGATTACGATAGTAGTCTTGGTAGATTTTTTGAATCGACTCTGCATCATGGCCTTCGGGCAAATCAAGTTGTGACACCGCCAAAATTCCGCGCACCAGAGGTGCACTTACTGGAACGAAATCCAGAGCAATTTTATCGCCACCTGCCGTTTTTAAGGTTTGAATAATTTCAGCGCGATGTTGATGATGTAAGGTTTTATAGGTTTTCAGGTTATTGACACGAATAGCGTGATGAGTGCCTTCCTGAGGTTTAACACCCGAACCGGAGGAGCCTGTCATAGACACATTGCGAACATTAACACCTTTCAATAATCCTGCATCGGCCAATGGCAACAATCCCATCGCAATACCGGTAGCAAAACATCCGGGACTGGCAACATGCTTAGCTGATTTGATTGTTTCTTCATTGAGCTCGGGCATACCGTAGACAAAGGTTCCCAAACGATCAGGACAGGGATGCTCAGGAGCATAATCACGAATGTAGTCTTCAAGATCACTTAGACGGAAATCACCCGATAAGTCGATAATGCGTACATCCAAATCAAATAACTCCATGGCTACCTTTGCGGTAATAATGTGCGGCATAGCCAAAAACACAATGTCGGCGCCTTCGGCACATTCTTTTGGAGAGATATCTTCGAGAATCAGATCGTCATAACCAACTAGTGCACGATGAACTTTGCTGATCGGTTGACCAACATAATCTTTACTGGAAATTCGTAAAACATCGACATCATCTCGAACCAAAAGATGACGAAGAATTTCAGCAGAACCGTAACCTGCGCCGCCAATTATAGAAACTTTCACTTTACTCATGGGATCTCCTGTAATCTACAGTCGTATTAAATTTGAGTTTTAACAACAATTAACCCGGCACGTTGGCCAACCGGAATTTTCGCATTTGGGAAAACAATGGCCTCACCGTCTTCCTCTACCACGTAGCCATCGTCTTTATCTTCAGTCAACACAAAGCCTTGCTTAAAGTCGGTAAAGTTTTCAACATCGTCTGCGATATTTAATTTAAATGCTTCGGACTTTTTAACCAGCTCGCCTTTTACCTGAAACAAATTAAAGTCGCCATTATCAAACGGCTTGGTTGCAACCTTCTCGCCACTAATTAGCGTCGCCAAATTCGAACTAATAGCACGAAATTCTTGCATATCATTTTCCCCAAAGGGCTTAACCTTACCCAGTTCTACGGTAAACGCATCGGCGCCGAAGCGATGACTCGAAAAATAGGAAAAAGTTCCAGAAGGCTGATGCCCTAACAATATAGTATTAATATCGCTGGCAAGGAAAAATTCCAGTTGCGCTTTATTCCACTCGCGCCCATCTGGATAAGGATAGACGGCAAACTTTTTATATTTTGACGCACGAATTGCCGTATGTAAGTCGTAATGAACGCGTTGATTGATCGAGTTCTGATGGAAAAAGTTTTCAACGTACTGCTCCAGCCTGGCGGCACGTTTTGCTTCGTGATGGGTTTTACCCTGATGCTTGCCATTAAACAAACGATTCATGTTTTCAATGTCGAAGCGTTCCGACATATTCATAGCGACCGGATTACCAATAATAAATAGCACCCGATTACCAACACCCAGATCACCACTTAAAATTCGACGAATCAACTCATCAACAATTTCAATCGGCGCTGTTTCGTTACCATGCACCCCGGACGAGATCACTAAATCAACACCCTTAGATGTCGTTGGTTCGACCAACAAAACTCCGGTATCGAGTAATTGAACCGTTAAGTTTTGTTGTACTTTTATTGCTTGTTGCGCATCTACGCCATTTGGGTGGGTTCTGGTTAATTCGAGAAGCCCTTGTTGCAGTAGAATATTATTCAAGTCTGCTTGCATATTTATTCTGAAGCCCGTTATTTTACTGGGTTTTTAACAATGGCCATTCATTATACGCAGTTAGTTTACTATTGGAATATCTGCTTGAGTAAATCTCACAAATAATCCATAAGTCTGACCAATTTCGATAATCAAAACTTATAAAAACATCCATTTTTCCCATCAACACTATCAAAGACTTTCGTTTTCTTTTTTTTCTTGCTAGGCTCTGTGCACCTTTCGCGTTATCACCGCTAAAAAAAGTGGATATTTAACGCAAATTTTCTTTAATAATTATTCGTCTTTTTGATTAAGCATTGGCAAATACAGCCATCGACTGCAGGAACAAGGGCAATGAAAGCATACGAAGTCAATTTTGACGGCCTGGTGGGCCCAACTCATAATTACGCCGGACTTTCGGTTGGAAACGTTGCGTCTTTAAATAATGCATCGCAAGCCTCCAGTCCTAAAGAGGGTGCCAAGCAAGGTTTGCAAAAGATGAAAGCCTTGCACGATATGGGGCTTAAACAGGCAATGCTACCGCCACTTGAGCGTCCCGATGTTTTCACTCTACGTAAGCTGGGTTTTACCGGAACCGATGAGCAAGTACTGCAAAAAGCTCATAAAGAAGCACCTCAAATTTTAGTAGCGGCCAGTTCCGCTTCCAGTATGTGGACCGCCAACGCCTGTACCACATCGCCCAGTGCCGATACTGCCGATGGTAAAGTGCATTTTACAGCTGCGAACCTGGCTAACAAGTTTCATCGTTCCATTGAGTCACCAACCACCTCGCGGGTTCTGCAAAGTATTTTTAAAGACGAAAAACACTTTGTCCATCACGAACCTTTGCCGCTGGGCGACCATTTTGGTGATGAAGGCGCGGCTAATCATACTCGATTCTGTAAACAATATGGTTCTGCAGGCGTTGAGTTTTTTGTGTTTGGAAAATACGCTTTCGACAGCCGCCACCCTGCTCCACAAAAATTCCCTGCTCGACAAACCTATGAAGCGTCACAGGCCATTGCCCGTTTACATCAGCTCGACCCGGCTAAAGTAGTTTACGCCCAACAAAATCCAGAGGTGATTGATCAGGGCGTATTCCATAACGATGTTATTTCAGTGGGCAATCGCAACGCCTTGTTTTATCACGAAGAAGCTTTTTTGAATACCGATGATGTGTTTGAACAAATTCGTCGCGCTTTTGGTGACGAGGACTTCCATTTTATTAAAGTACCCAGTGCCGAAGTCACCGTTGACGATGCAGTAAACACTTATTTATTCAATAGTCAGCTGGTGTCATTAGACGATGGCACAATGGCCATTATTGCGCCCGGTGAGTGTGAAGAGCATCCACGGGTAAAAGCCTATCTGGACAAACTGGTGAGCGAAAATACGCCTATCAAACAGGTGAAAATTTACGATGTGAAACAAAGCATGCGTAATGGCGGGGGGCCAGCCTGCTTACGTCAACGTGTGGTTCTGAACGACGACGAACTCAAGGCGACTAATCAAAATGTATTTATGAACGACGACCTCTTCGCCAGGCTTAATCAGTGGGTCGACAAACACTATCGCGATCAACTGGTTGCCGATGATCTCGCCGATCCCCAGTTGCTGATTGAGTCTCGCACCGCTCTGGATGAATTGACGCAAATATTAAATCTTGGCTCTGTTTATCCATTTCAATTGGTTTAAGTCATGTGCGAACGATGTCTATCGAACAACGATGGACATCGTCCGAGTTCCTAAAATCCGAGTCCTCAGCTCCAAGTACCGAGTTCCACTCTACCCATCTACCCAATATCTGGTACACTGCCCTGCCGTAGTTAGCTATTTGTCTTACCCAATCCATGAATGTAACCGGTTACCAAAAGCTTCTGGCACCGCTTCAGGACGATGAAGTTACCCAACTTGAAACTCTGCTCAAGCACAAGCGAGCCCTCGACCTGTCCACCATTGATGGATTGTTCACTGCTTTGGTTTCTTCACCTCAAATGCCTGGCCCAGAGCAGTGGCTCCCTCTCATATTTGTAAATAATCAATGGCAAGACGATAAGTCCGAAGAATTCGACGCCATGTACCAGCTGCTGGTGCGCCACTTAAATGGTATCGAGAGTATTCTCTCGCAGGCGCCCGACAAGTTTCATCCATTATTCCTGGAACGAGATTTACACGACTCGGTCGATGTAGTGGTCGAGAACTGGTGTAGCGGTTATATGCAAGGCGTATCGTTATGTGCTGAGCAGTGGAAGCCTGCCCAAGAAGATATCCAGCAATGGATTTATCCGATTATGGTGTTTAGCGGCCCTACCGGCGTTGCCATTCGCAAGAAAAGCTCGCGCGAGCAAATCCTGCAATGGAAGCAAAAGCTCCCTGAAGCGGCACAACGAATCTACAGCTTTTGGTTTGGCCAGCGCCCCGAAGAGAGCCGCTATGTTGCGACGCCATTTGTCCGTAATGAACCCAAAGTGGGTCGCAACGACCCTTGCCGCTGTGGTAGTGGTAAAAAGTTTAAGCATTGCTGTGGCGCTCACTAAGCGCCCCGCTACTCAGTAATACCACCCTTTTACCCATAGACAAATCCTGATAGTCTTGTCCTTCAAGTCTTCACTTTAACAATAACGACAATAACTTACGGGATTTCTATGCTTTCTTCATTTCGGAAACTGAGCCTGAGTGCGCAAATTTTTTCGGGCCTTATCGGTGGTGTTGTTTTTGGCTTATTGCTGGTCCTGTTGGGAAACTACATTACCGGTGCTGAACAATTTATCGATAACTATGTCGTTTCCACTTTCGATATTATTAAGCGACTCTTTATCAGCGCGTTAAAAATGGTTGTAGTTCCGTTAGTACTGGTGTCATTGATTTGCGGCACCTGCTCCTTAAGCGATCCCAAAAAGCTGGGCTCACTGGGTGGAAAAAGTATTTTGCTTTATTTGCTCACCACCGCGATTGCTATCTCACTGGCACTGTTTTTTGCGACGTTAATCGGCCCCGGCGAAGGCGTTGTGTTCGAACAAACCGACTATGAAATTAAAAATGCTCCTGCCCTGTCCGATGTCATTGCCGGGCTGGTACCTTCTAATCCGTTTACCGCCATGGCAGACGGCAATATGCTACAGGTTATTATTTTCGCCATTTTGTTTGGGATCGCCATCAGCCGTGCAGGAGAAACTGGCAAAAAAGTTGCCGACTTTTTCGTCTCATTGAATGACGTTATTCTTAAGCTGGTGACCATTATCATGTACATCGCGCCTTACGGGGTGTTCTGCATTATGGCCGTGGTAATTTATTCCACTGGGATGGATGCCATTCTTAAGCTAGGTAAGTACTTCGTATTGGTTGCAATTACTCTGGTGCTGCACGCTCTGATCACTTATCCAACCATTCTGACGCTCTTTGCCCAATTAAACCCAGTGATGTTGCTCAAAAAGATGCGTCCGGCGCTATTGTTCGCCTTCACCACGTCATCCAGTGCAGCGACCCTTCCTGTGACAATGGAAGTGGCCCGCAAGCGTCTAGGCGTTGGCCGTAGTACAGCATCTTTCACCCTGCCCCTGGGTGCAACCATCAATATGGACGGCACCGCGATTATGCAGGGCGTAGCCACAGTTTTTATTGCCCAGCTGTATGCTGTTGACCTGTCCATGACGCAGTATTTAACGGTTATTCTAATGGCAACCCTCGCGTCCATTGGAACTGCCGGTGTTCCCAGTGTGGGACTGGTTATGTTGACTATGGTATTGAATCAGGTAAATCTGCCTTCAGAAGCCATTGGTATGTTACTGGGTATCGACCGTTTCCTTGATATGATGCGAACTGCGGTTAATATTACCGGTGACGCCACCGTCGCTTGTGTTGTAGCGAAATCGGAAGGTGACTTGGATGTAGACACCTTTAATGATCCTGAAGCGGGCTTCGATTTTGAGCGCAGTTAGTGTTAAATGCTGCTATAACTCATTAAACAAACAATAAAAATAGGATTTATGCAACAGGATACTTTTAAGTACCGGGGAAGAATTCCCGTCCGTTCGGATGGAAAAGCACGCCGAGAAGCCATTTTAGAGGCTACCCTCGCGCTAATTATTAGCGAGGGTATTCGGGGTGTCAGACATCGTGCCGTTGCCGAAAAAGCCAATGTTCCTCTTGCTGCCACCACTTATTATTTCAACGATATATTCGATCTGATCCATGACGCTTTTATTTTTTACTCAGAAAAAGCCATGGCCGATATCCAAGAGTTTGAAGCCGAAGCCTTCGGCATGTTGGAGCAACTTGATAATAAACCGCTGTCGCAGCATGAACTGGTTGATGCAATCACTGACTACACCATGAACTACATTGTGCAACAGGCGGGAAAGCTTGACTTTCGAGTACTGGAACATACGTTCCGAACCCAAGCATTGCGCGATGAGCGTGTGGCTGAAATGGTCAAGGTGATCGAAAAACAACAAATTGAAACCATCATCGCATTTTTAAGTCAGCTCGGTATTCAACAAGGTGAGTCGCGAGCCCGATTGATTTTTAACATTATTGTACGTCTTGAGTATGAGTTGACCTTACATATGATCACTCCCGACCTGGCTGAAAAAATTGTTCGCGAAACCCTGGCTTTGGTATTCAGTCCAGAAAAATAAGTTTCCGTAGTAAAGAAGTTAGCTGCGGCATTGCAACAGCACGCCATTAGTTTGAGAACTTCAAGGTTCATTTTTCATCTATTTTTCATAAACTTAAACGTATTTTATGTGCCCTTTAAAAAAGCGTTTGAGTTTACCCCTGAGGACGTTATAGTACTTTCGTTCCAATTAAAAAATACGCGAACCAACTTCAATAAATAATAAAAAAAACGCTGGGAGGAATACTCATGGATCACCCTTTGCCGCGCCTGACCACCATTGCGCTGTGTGTTTCCGCCATCTTTTCCGGTCACCCATGGGCTGCCGAGGATGAAAAGCAAGCAACAAAGGACAATGTCATCACGGTGACTTCTCAGCACCGTGAAGAAAACCTGCAGGAAGTACCCATTTCCATTGCGGTGTTCGATAGTGAAAGTTTACGAAAACTCGCCGCTGAAGATATTGACGATTTGGGCAACTACACTCCAGGGCTCGAAACCAATAATCTTTCTGTTACCCAACCGAAATATCGAGTGCGCGGTATAGCCACCAATGATTTTGGCATTGGCTCCGACCCTGCCGTTGCGGTTTATATTGATGGTGTTTATGTTGGCCGTAGTGGTAGCGCCCAGCTCAACTTTAACGACATTGAGCGCGTTGAAATACTCAAAGGGCCACAAGGAACTTTATTTGGTCGTAACGCCGCTGCTGGTGCCATTCATGTCATTACCAAAAAACCCACACAAGAAACCGAAGGCAATGTCAGTCTAACTTTTGGCAACTACAACAAACGCAAAGTTGAAGCCTTATTTAATGCGGCCATTAATGATCACCTTTTCTTTCGCGGCAGTATCAATGTTAACGAAATGGATGGCTACATCGAAAACGGTAACGCCAATGTACCTGCGCCATTCAATTCCGGACTACGCACCAGCGACTTTGGCGAAGAAAGTGATCAATCTGCTCGTCTTGCCCTTCTCTATATTCCACAGGAAGGCACCGAAGTCACCTGGCGTATGGACTGGTCAAAACTGGATAACGATCCGCCTATGGTGACCTCACTGAATCAGGACGCCATGTTTATGTTCAATAATTTGGGCTTTCCTGATCTCAGCACCGAAGTAGACTCTTTCGGCCCTTATCAAGCCGATGATCCCGGCTGGGAAACGCGGGACGTATTGGGAACGTCTTTGGAAATTACAAAAGATCTTGGTGGGGCTACTTTCACTTCGATTACTTCATATCGAGAGTTCGATTCGGTTAATTTTGAGGAAGAAGACGGCTCTGCCAACCCACGCTATCGGTTCAATACCGCCAATATTGAAGAGCAAAGTCAGTTCAGTCAGGAACTTCGACTGGCTGGAGTTTCCGAAAATAATCACCGCTGGACCATTGGCGCAAACTTTTTCAGCGAAGATGCAAAACAAACGCACGATGTCCTGCTAAACATAAATACATTGGACAGCTTTGTCCTTTGGGAAAATCGCGCTGCTTTACTTGCAGCTAATCAATGGCCCGATATGAACGGAAACGGATCAACTGACGCGGCTGAGCTTGGATTCTTTCCCGTAGGAACCGGTGTCGGTCTTTTTCTGGCCGATGGTTTTGCCAACGAACTGGCACAAATTTCGGCATTTACCGGCGTTCCTGTCGACCAGTTAATTCAAGAGATGGTTGCGTTAAACTTAATGCGACCGGACCCGACATGGAAAGAAGCAACTCATAACACTGGCAACTTTCGCTCTATTGCCTTTTTCGTCGATGTCACCTGGGCGCTCACTGACAAACTCGATGTGACCACCGGCATTCGCTATACCCACGATCAAAAATCCTTGACCATTGATTCACAATATCAAAACTCAATTATCTTACCTCAAGGACTCGGTAGCGTGCCTTTCGGTTTCGCATTTTACGATCAGTTTAACAACGTCAAACAAAGTGATAACTGGACCGACTGGACGCCGCGACTGGTCATCGATTACCAATGGAATGAGGATTTGATGACATACTTTAGTGCTTCGCGCGGATTTAAGTCTGGCGGGTTTAATTCATTGGGACTCGACCCAGCTTTCGACTCTGAACAAGTCATGAACTATGAAGCGGGACTTAAATCGAGTTGGATGGACAATACACTACGTTTTAATTTGTCATTGTTCGATTACGAATACGAAGGTTTACAAATTCTCAAACTTACCGGGCCTGTTGGACAAATTCCTACTTACAACGTTGGTAATGCTGACGCCGAAGGTAACGGAACCGAAATTGAACTTCACTGGCAGATATCTCAGGACTTTCGCATTGGCGCTAACTGGGCGTATTTAGATACTAAGTACACCCGTTACAATCCGGCTGACTTTCCCGGTGAAACCGAGTCTCTGGTGGGTAAACCGCTAGCCTCCACGCCCAAACAAACCTGGAACCTCGACTTTGAGTACAACTTCAATATCGGCGCTGGCGACTTGGTATTTGCCATGAACTACTCACACATTGGCGATCGAATATCAGAACCGACGACACCGCGGGACGAACGCATTCTGGCTTACGATTTAATCAATGCTCGAATTGGTTACTTTGACTCGTCGGGCGATTGGGATATGGCCCTGTGGGCAACTAATTTAACCGACGAAGAGTACTTAACTTTTCGTGGTGGAATTGCCAGCGCCGTTGGCTCTGTAACTACTGCGCGCGGCAAGCCTCGAATGGTTGGGGTAGATTTTAGATATTACTTCTAATCATTTGTAAGAATATAGAAAGGCGAGCATTGCTCGCCTTTTTTATTGTTTAACAAAGGTAAATCAGTCTTTAACAAATCGTTTTACTAAAGGCCAAGACAACATAAACAAAACCGAGCCAATAAAACTAGCAGCAATATCAAACCAGTCAAAAACAAAATCTTTCCGATAAAGCTGCCTAAACTCCCAAGCTAAAATAATCGCCAAACATAATAATGCACTCATTAAAAACCAACTAAAAACACTTATATTTTTAACATACCGATCAACTACTTTCTTATTAACAAGAAAAACCGGAGGCAAACAATACGCAGCAATAAAGTTTGGTGCAACACCCAACAAAAATGTAAGAGCCGAACCAAACTGATACTCATCCCTGAAATAATGTACGAGTAAAATTAGTCCAGCGCCTAAAATAACTAAAACTGAAAGATGGTCACTCTTTTTTTTCGCCCATTTCATTCATTGGACTCTTAATACACAGGTTATTATTAACAACTTGGATAGCTGTTTTCGTAGGGTGCGTTTCTAACGCACCGCTCTATGCCTCGCCAAAGTTTCCTTCATTCTCTCCTTCCGAAGCCCAGCCCTTTCGGTACAACCCCGCGCTTACATCACGATGAAACGTAGAATAGGGCCAATCGGATACCTTCTTAACATGATTATGTTTTACTGGGTTAAAGTAGCAGTAGTCGATATGCCTTTTGTAGTCTACTTCGTCTTTGATTCTATGCTCCCAGAACCTTCTTTGCCAGATACCTTTTTCTTTCCTTTTCGTGCGCGATACACAAGTTATATTGGAGCTACCAGGCATTCCTTTAGAGAAGTTCGACTTAATAAAACGAATAATATCTGAGTATTCGCATGAGCCTTTTGGTAATGTTAAAACCATATGAAAATGCTCAGGAAGCACCACCAGAGCATCCACATAAAATGGGTAACTCTCTTTAACTCGACTAATAGAAGCACGAAGTAACGATATATAGTCCGTTAAAAGACTTTGACTTCTATCCAGTAAATTCACAGTGAAAAAATATGTACCTCCGGGAGTCCGATCCCGACGATATTGTGGCACCTTATGCCTCCTTTCAAATCTTACGGTGCGTCAAGACGCACCCTACGAAGAACATCTTAATTATAAAATGTTATGCAAAAATCTTCTCACCATCACTTCGGCACTCGCGGGGCACACCGATGAAAACTCACTCGATGTTTTAACACTATCTGGAACACTCTCTCGACTCACCACATCAAATCCTTTTTTCAAAAAGTAATCTTTTGCGGTTGTAGTTAATAAGTATAGTTCAGACGCGTTGCGCTTCTTTGCTAGCTGAATAATCTGTTCGATTAATTTATTCGCTAAACCGCGATCTCTATAATCTTTATCGACGACTAATGAACGCAATAGCCCTAAGGTTTCATAGCTTTCCAGCGCCGCCAAACCTATGAGCCGCTCTTTATCCTTAAATCCAATAAAATTTTGCAAGCTCTCATTGTTTAGGTCTGACGTTGGTAAATCGTATTCTTTTAATAAGCCAACGGCTTGTTCCAAAGAAATGTTATCGCCTGACACAAAACTTAAATCATCCATTTAATGGAACCTGCTCCAGCTGCTCTTCGCTGTCAATATGCAATACCTGCCGATAAAACGAAAGCTCGGCTTGTAGTGCCCTGACAATATTTTCCTGTTTTCGAAAGCCGTGCCCTTCTCCTTCAAACTCAATGTATGCGTGAGGAATGTCCTTTTCCGCTAACGCTTTAACCAGCTCCTGAGACTGCGAAGGTGGCACAATGGGGTCGTCAGCGCCCTGCAAAATTAAAATAGGACAGGACAACTCGCTGGCATGGTGAATGGGTGAACGTTCTTGATAAACAGACCGTGCTTCAGGGTAAGGCCCAACCAGGTTATCCAGATAACGAGCTTCGAACTTATGGGTATCTTTAGCCAGAGCTTCCAGATCGGCGACACCATATCGGCTCATACCCGCGGCAAAGTCATCAAAAAATGCCAGCGCGCACAAGGTGGTAAACCCGCCAGCTGAGCCACCACGAATCATTAAGCGATCTCCGTCTACCAGTTCGTCTTCAACCAGATAACGCGCAGCATAAACACAGTCGTTAACATCGTTAATGCCCCACTGCTCGTTAAGCAAGTCTCGATACTCGCGACCAAAACCAGTACTCCCCGCGTAATTCACATCGACTACAGCAAAGCCTCGCGTTGTCCAATATTGAATTTGCCAGTTTAAACTGCTGCTGGTGTGTCCTGTTGGACCGCCATGTGACATCACAAGAAGAGGCGGCTTCTCATCGTCCAGGCCACAAAATTCAGGATGCAGCGGCTCATAAAAGAAGCCATGTGACTGATAGCCCGAAGCCGAAGTAAAACGTACCGGCTTGGCAATCGAGACAAAATCAATTGGTACAGGTAATTCACCATCGCCAACTAAATCGCGGTAATGACCACTCGATAGTTCAACTTCAAACACACTTAGCGGTAATGCCGGCCCTCCAGCCTGCATATAGAGCTTATTACTGTCGAATTGCAGTTGCCCTGGGTATTCGCGAAATGGTAGCTCTAGCGGCTCTATATGGCCAGTATCGACATCCAAATGCGCCAGTTGCTGTTGCCCCTCTTCAAAGAAGGCAAAATAAATATCGCTCTCGCTGGCAAAACAATAACTGGAAGTTCCGAAAACCCACTGCGGAATGCCGCAATCGTTATCGGTGGGCGTTAGGGCATTTAATACGCCATCACGAAAAGAATAGAGATTCCACCAGCCGGAGCGATCCGACACAAAGTGAAGTACACCGTCAGGACTCCAGGCTGGCTGGTAAATAGACTCATGCTCACCACCACAAACTTTATGGGCTGCGTTAACCGAGCCATCACGATGGATATCAGCTACCCATAACTCGGTACCATCCCAGGGCATTTGCGGATGATTCCAGCAGGTCCAACACAAACGGTGCCCCTGTGGCGAGACTCTCGGAAAACTGTAAAAATCATGGCCTTCTGCAACAACTCTAACTTCACCAGTTTTTAACTCGATAGATACGAGCTCATTTTTTACCGGACTTATATCGTGCCGCTCTCTCACAGAAAATAAAAAAGCCAGATCTGGAGTGATAGAAAAATCTGCGAACCGCCAAACCGACTTATCATCTGAGACTGTTGTGATTGCCTTTGTGTTACCCGAGGTATCGGTAAGATAAACAGCCTGATCGATAGCATTTACAAAAAATATACCCAGCTGACAAACCAGAAAGTCGCCACCACCCATTTCATGAACTTTGGTACGAACGCTCATATCTTCCGGTGTCACATCGGTTTTGGATTGACCATCACAACAGACGATAACGCCTCGCCCTTGTTCCTGAGGACGTGATTCCAGCCAGTAAACCCGGCCTTCGAATACCTGCATATGTCCGAGTCGTACACCCTGTTTTGCAACCAGTTCGGCGGTCACCGGAGAAGACCAGCTTCCAAAAGGTATTGCTTGTTTGCTCATAATAATAAGTATCTTTTATTTCTCATTTTTAAAACTGAATGTGATAAACCGCTTCGTGCAACTCGGTTAAACCTTTTTGACGAAAGCGGTCTTCTTTTTCCAATATAGAAGTATAGTGTAGCCGTTCAATACGCTTTGCTGAGTGAAAAAGAGATCTGACTTCTTCATCGGGCACCGAAAATGGAGGGCCCTTCATTTGCTCTTGGGGGTAGCTCAAAGTGATCAACATGATGGATAACGGGCGGGGCATTATTGTTAAAAGTTGATTTACATAGTCTTGACGCATATGAGGCGGCAAAGCAATCAAAGCAGCACGGTCATAGACCTGATGGATTGAGTCAACGTTGTTTGAGGTCAACTTAAAAAAGTCACCACAATAAAGATGAAGGTTATTTCCGCAGAACTGAATAAAGCCATCCGATTTCTGTTCTTCCAACTCGATCGATGACTCACTCTGAAAATCCCTTAAGGCACGTTCGGAGAGTTCAACTCCGGTTACACGGTAGCCCTTTTGGGCCAGATAAAGCATATCGCTCGATTTACCGCACAGTGGAACAAAAATAGGAGCAGTTTTTAAACAATATTCTTCAAACTCAGTCAACAGAGGGTTTACCTCATCGAGATGAAACCCTATCTGCTGTTTTTGCCAACGTTCGTGCCAAAACTTGGCTTCCATGTTCAGTCTCGCTACTTGCGGTTACTTAAATAATTTTTGGCTCTCTCCCCGCTGCCAAAAATTTAAGAATGTCTTTTGCAATATTGCAGCTAAGGAAATAGGCAGTCTTTCGGATAGTGGCTTTTTGATTTCGTATTTCACTTTAAAAACAGGGTTTTCTTTTGACCACTGAACAATAAAGTCATCACTGGTAGTGACTTGATCGATCAAGCCTAGCTCCAGCGCTTGACTGCCATACCAGTGTTCACCCGTCGCAACTTTATCCACATCCAGACTACTGCGATTTTCTGCAATAAAGGACTTAAATAACACATGAGTCTCTTCCAGCTCTTGTTTAAATTTGTCGCGAGCCTTATCGGAATTCTCACCAAACATGGTTAAGGTTCGCTTAAATTCGCCTGCCGTGTGCTGTTCAAAATCTACCTTATTGTGCTTTAACAAGCGGTTAAAGTTGGGCAACTGCCCTAAAACACCAATAGAGCCAATAATCGCAAATGGAGCCGCTAAAATTTTATCGGCAACGCAAGCCATCATATAACCACCGCTGGCCGCCACTTCGTCAACGGCAATATTTAACCTAATGTTGTGTTGTTTAACTCGCTTTAATTGCGAAGCAGCCAGCCCGTAGGTGTGTACCATTCCGCCCGCACTCTCCAGACGAACCAAAACTTCATCTTCTGGTTCGGCCACACTTATTATAGCGGTGATTTCTTCTCGCAGATTTTCGACTGCCGAAGCCTGAACATCACCTTCAAAGTCGACCACAAACAGTCGCTTTTCTATAGTTTCTGATGTTGAGTCTTCGTTTTTTGCAGCTCGCTTTTCTTCTTTAGCTTTTTTCTTTTGTTCTTCTTTTTGCTTCTTCTGGTAGTTTTTAAAAGCTTCCTTCGACAAGGTCTCTTTACGAATGCCCTGCTCCAAATCTTTCAGCTCGTCACTTAGACTATCTACACTAATATGACCTGAATGCTGTGACTTGCTTTTCTGTCCAGCAGATACAATGGCACCAATAATAATCAATATGGCAACCACAATGGTTACCGCTTTAGCGAGAAACAAGCCGTATTCCGATAAAAATTCCAAAAGATTCCTCCAGGTTTTACTATTTTCTGAAGCCAGATATAAAAAGCCCCCGCCGTATTGGCGAGGGCATTGTACCTAACTTAAAGGGAGTTTAGTCAAGCATCGTTGGATCATTCACCACAACGGCAGTACCGCCACTCATAATAAACGAGCCAATTTGACGCTGCATTTCCGTAGTAACTTCGATGATATCACCGGAAATAACGGTTCCATGGGTACCTTGGTTAAAGCGTGAAATTAAACGAGAACCCGCCATTACGTCACCCGGATCAGTCGCTGTAACCGTTTGAAGCCCCAGGTAAGCAGCCAGAGGATCGGTTCCCGATAGAGGTGCCGTTGGTGAATTGTTTGGCACAACCGTATCTCCCTCCACACGAATCATGAAGGTTGGAACATTATTAGCAATGGCTATATCTGTCGTGTTGATTGGATCACCACTATCAATAGCCGTTTGTGCCGCAAACATAAACTGCTGGTATACAGCAGGGAAAGCCGGATCGGTAACAGTCATTCCCGCACCCGCAGCCACGCCAGCACGAATAGTATCGCCAAAGGCCAGAGATGCATCCAACAACCCAACTATACCACCACCGGGTACCGCTAAGTTGGAAGTATTAATCATTGGTGAAGTTACAATCTGTGGAACCGAGAAGTGAGTGGTTTCATCCACATAGGCTGTAAAGTTAGAGCCAACAATGCCGCCCAAACTAATACCAAAGAATGACACTTTAGTTGGGTCAAAGTCGGGCATGGTATCGCCATCAACATCCATCGCTGGAATCGCTGATTTAAGCGTTAATAAATCAATCACACCCTGACGTAAGTTATCACGAGAAGTTAACAAGCTCGGCAAATTAATGAAGTGTGCACCTGAGCTATCAGGAGTGCCATCCGGGCCTGGTGCTGAAGTAGTGTTGTCTTGAAAGTCGATACCAAAAGTACGCTCACGAACATCACCTGCATCGTAGTCTTCCCAAATTCCGATAAATCCACCGCTCGCTGCCTGTAGACCTTGATGGACAGCATTTGTCTCGGCAATACCATGAAGTGGTAAATCCATTGAAATCACCGCGGTACACATAGGTGGAGCCGCCATGCTGTCAGCCATACCTAGCATTTGGGTACGATTTCCGGTGATGCCATGTTGGAAAATCAATACAGGGTAGCCACCAGAAGGTTTGGCACAACCGAGCGATGCCTTTGGCATTGAAACCATCAATGGCGCAATTTCATCAGCATTTTTCTCTGGTAATGAGTTTACATAGGTAACATGTCCACCTGCCATTGGGTTAGGAACCATACCACCTTGGCCATCCGGAACCATAGATGCCGCTTTCCAAAAGCCAGTGATGGGCGCTAGAGGATCCATTTCTGGGGTTTCTAACATGTATTTTAATTCGATTTCACCTTTATAGAGATCGGCAGCACCCAGGCCTGTAAAAGGCGTTGTATCAGTGAATAAAGAGCTGAAACTGGTTGTCGGATACTGGGGAGTCGTTGGGAAACCAGGTGTTTGTCCTGTTGGATCAAAATATTGAATCGGGAAGTCAACATAGAAAGCTTTAGCTGATCCCATTACGTTGCCAACTGATTGAGTGGTAAACGCAAAGGTGAGAACAATCGAGTCTTTATCGACACCACCGGCAGCCGCCAAGTTTTCATAAATATTAACCAGGGTTTGTACTGGCGCTAATGCCGCTAGGCTTCCGGTAAGGGTCGCATCTGAGCTTACAATGCCATACTGGGTGTCGGAGGTAACATTTACACCATCTGCAGTAATACCATCGGTTGCCACTACAATATATGTACTGCGGGGATTAAGTGGCTTGAGTGGAACAACCGCTACAGACATTCCTGAAGCCTGAACCACGTATTCATTAGCAGGAACTTCACCCACAAGCCCATAGGGAGCAAAGGTAGGTGCCACCCCGTTTAAAGGGTTGTTGTAATCAGTATCTGCCAATACTTCAAAAACACGCACCGTACTGCCAGCAGTAACGCTTCCCGCATCTAGAGTTACCGTATCGTCGGAATGATCAAAGCTAAAGGCAAATGGCGCGACTGTAGACCAGCCATCAAGTGCAGATATCGCATTTTGCGGATTGCTGTAGTCGTTTGGATCTGCAACTGGGATATTTAAAGTTAAATCCTGCGTTCCATTAAACAGCAGGTCATTAGGAATCGGAATTTCACCGGTTGCAACA
>JBFHVL010000037.1:0-20988 GCA_041589565.1 Kangiellaceae bacterium
ACTTTTAATTTTTGTAGACGTAACTCCACTTCGGTGCAGTACATCTCTAACATCATAGGAATACTATCTTTAGATGTATCCCGCGCTAACTGCTCGATTACTGACTCAGACAACAATTCCACCGACTTACCCCTTAGACTTGGTTTCTAACAAACTGCTTCTTATTGTTTTACTCTGTAGGTTTTGTATAACCTCCGTCAGAAAATCAATATTAAACGGCTTGCTTACAAATTCATCAGCACCAACAGCTTTACATCTTTCAACCTCACTGGTCTCTGCGTTTGCAGTTAGAGCAATGATTGGTACATCATGATTCACTGTTGATGACTTTCTTATTATTTCTATTGCGTCTAATCCGCTTAACTCCGGCATTCGCATATCCATCAGCACACAATCATAATACTCGACTTCTAATGCTTTTATCGCACTGAATCCGTCAGCAGAGTCATCGACCGTAAAACCTTTATTTTCGAGCAGCTTTCGGCCAACGACCCGATTAATTTCAACATCGTCTACCAAAAGCACCCGCAGCGCGTGATTCAGATCAAGCTTACTTTTATCTGTATCAGCGTGATGGTCACTCCTTTCATCAAGTAATCTATACATCCCGATATTGGTCAACGGCTCTTCAACCTGCTTCACTGAACTCATAAAGGGCTCATCATACTTACCCACTACCAAGGTATGAGAAGGAAAATGTTGTTGTAATTCCCGGATATCTTGATCAACCGACGCGCCATCTAAAAGAAGCGCATAATACTGCTCAGACTGAAATTGCACATCCAGCTCATCTGTCGTCGAAGCAAAGGTCATGCGAGTTCGTTCATCTTGACACAACAATCGCTTCATTTGCTCATGGAACTCTTGTTGTTTGCTGAACACAAGAAACTCGCCGTGACCTGAATTCAGCTCTGATTCAAAGCTATTTGCATCATCAGTATAATAGGGAAGTACTACCTCAAACACGGTTCCTTCGTTCAGACTACTTTTCAGACCGATACTTCCGCCCATCACTTCGACGAGCTTTTTTGCAATAGCCAGTCCAAGTCCGGTTCCACCATAGGATGTATCCCTAACGGCATCAACCTGTTCAAACTCAGCAAAAACTTTTGCTTGTTTGTCTGGCGAAATACCAACACCAGTATCTTCAACCGTGACTTTTAATTCTCCGGAAGATTCACCTTGCTCAATTGCACATTGAACCATGCCTTTATCAGTAAACTTTAGCGCATTATCCACTAAGATAGTTATCACCTGCCGCAGCTTTATTTCATCCAGCATCACAATTTTAGGAAGATTGGTATTAATCCGTCCAAAGAGGCGGACTTGGTCATTATCTTTTTTCTGTTCTGAAACTACCAAAATGGTATTAAGCAGCGATTCTAAATTGCATTTGGTTTGATGGACTTGAATATGGCCAGCTTCGATTTTTGAAAAGTCTAATATTTCATTAATGATTGAAAGCAGGTTATCTCCCGACACCTGAGCAATATGAAAGTATTTTTTCTCTGCTTTATCATGAAGTGAATCTCCGAGCAATTGAAGCGAGCCCAGCAATGCATTTAGTGGTGATCTGATTTCATGACTCATAAATGATAAGAACCGAGACTTGGCCAACGATGCTGACTCAGCTTTCTCTTTTGCATCGATTAATGCTTGCTCCGCTTGTTTTCTTTCAGATATATCACGAATAAAAGCGGTTACGTAGCGTTCACTGCCAAACTCCATAGAAACCAAAGCTAACTCAATCGGGATTAAGTGTCCCTCTTTATGCAATGCATTCACTTCGACCCGCTTACCCAAAAGAGGTCCTGTTCCAGTATCTTTATACTTTTTCATGCCTTGAATATGAGCATCACGCATTTCCATGGGTATAATCAGATCAACCAGACTGTTTCCAATCACTTGCTCTCTCGACCAACCCAATGTTGACTCACCCGATGCGCTAAATTCGACAATATCACCTTCCATATCGATGGTAATTAAAGTATCTAAGCTTGCGTCCAATATTGCAGAGCGTATCGCTTCGCTGCGTTCAATGGCTGAAACATTGGCTTGCTCATCGCTAGATGTTTGAACTTTAACTAAGTGAATGAGTGTATTCTCTTTATTGAATACCGAAGTAAAGGTTAAAGCCGCAGTTACCGCCTGAGCATCTGATATTGAATTGAAACTGACATTACAAGAAGATTGTTTGCTTTGGAGGTCAAAGTTTTTGAGTCGCTTGCTAATTTTTTCATGGTTCTCATCAGTCACCAGTTCGTAGACTGACGTTATGTCTTGGTTTGACAGACTTGCATTGATTATTGATGTCGCTGCCTGGTTTTTAACAACAATCAGCCCATCATGATCAACGAGTAGCAGCGCCTCGTGCTGAACATCTAACATATTGGTTAGCATTTCAGCACATGACCCGAACAATTCCAGCTGATTTTTTGCGTGTTCAAGCCCCATACAGCGCCTCCTGTAAACATTTACCGAATGTTCCTGGTTTGAACGGTTTACCTTAAGCCGTCATCCTCTTTTATAAGAAAGGACACTAACTAAAAAACCTATCAACCCGAATGTCCATATCCAAAATGCAAATATAGAGCCAACTTTTAAATCACATTGGAACTTAAAATACTGGATGATTAATTAAACTTAGTCGCAAAATGCGAAATATCAAGCCAATGCCAGAAGTGATTTGCATTTCGCAAATGAATTTGCATCATCTCGCCCTTGATTTACCCAATATACGATCATGGACAGTGGCACTATTGTTGCAGAGCTTGAAATACGTTATTACATGTAGTTATTCGAGGTATCTATGGCCCATGCGATTACTGCCCGAGACCGAAGCCCCCCTAAGTCAATAAATGTTGACCAAAAGCAGTCCCATTGCATTCTGATAGTCGAGGACTCTAAACCCGAACTGGCGCGTTTAAATGCCATTTTGACTAAACAAGGTCATCAGGTTATTGAAGCAGTAAATGGTAAAGAAGCACTTGAATTGCTCGACCAGCATGATGTTTCACTGATATTAACCGACTGGCACATGCCTGTTTTAAGTGGCTTAGAACTCTGTAAAAAAGTTAATGAACGTGAGCTGGAGCGGCCCTATTTACTGTTGCTCACCTCACGATCCGCTACCTGTGACTTAGTTTCAGCCATGGATGCAGGTGCCGATGACTACCTAGCTAAACCCTTCGATGCACAGGAGCTACGCGCTAGAGTTCGCTCAGGACTCAGAATAAAAGAAATGCAAAAAACACTTTCCGATAATAATCAGGTACTTAAGCAATCACTTGATCGCGAAAAAGAGCTCAACTTAGCCATCGAACAAGAGCTTCAAGCAGCAGCTTCCTTTCAAAAAACAATGCTTCCACAAAAGTTTGTCCCGATAAATGGCGTGTCTATTTCTCATTTTTTTCAAGCCGCTCAATGGGTTGCTGGCGATATTTACTCGGTTTTACCCTTGGGAGAAAGATACATCGCGTTCTATCTGGTCGATGTTGTTGGACACGGAGTACGCTCTGCTATGTTGTCCTATGCAGTTGCACGGTTTCTTTTAGAGCATTCCAAACACCCTCCATTACATAAACGTGCGGTACAAATGCAGAGTCCTAAAAATGTTTTAAAATCTTTAAACAACGAATTTTCCTGCAATAACCATTGTACTGACTACTTTACGATTGTGTACGGGGTGTTGGACACACTAACGGGAAAAGGAAAAGTAGCTCAAGCCGGGCACCCCTACCCCAAATTACTAAAAAGCACAGGTACTTTTACCCGTTTAGAAGCCGGAGGCTTACCCATTGGTTTATTCCCAAATTCCAATTACGAGGAGCAATCCTTTCAATTGGAATTAGACGATATGCTGATTTTATATTCTGATGGAATATACGAATGTGAAACATCAACCGGAGAAGCCTATACCGACAAACGGCTCGAGGCACTACTCAAACCTTTGAGAAACCAAAAGGGCCATGGGCTACAAGAAACACTGGATAAGCGCCTGTCCTTTGCTTCAAACAACACCATGAAAGACGACATAAGTTTTTTAATCATACAACTAAATCAACAGACCTCGGCGTCTCATAACGAGAAGGGTAATTAAAATGAGTTATTTAGAACTTCAAATTAATCCTAACCTTGACGAGACTGAATTAAGCATAAAATTGGTTGAGATGTTTTCCGAAAACCAGGGATTTTTGGGTAAATCGTTATTTCAGATAAAGGTATGCATTGCGGAGATTATGAACAATATTATTGAGCACACAGCTTTGGCGAATAATGAGAGTACCTACGTTACGTTAAAATGCAGCTTAGTTCGCCAAGTTCTGTTTGTAAAAGTTGAGCACAAAGCCCCTGCTTTTGAGATTAAAAGAGGAAATATGGACAATGTCGAGGCGACCTCGGGACGTGGCTGGTTGATTATGGAAAGCTGGCTTGATCAGGTCACTTACGAGCACAGAGATGGCATCAACACCATCGTTCTGGTTAAAAGCTGTTAATACTCTATTAGATCTACTTCGCCTTATACATTCTAGACTTAACTGGCACGTAAGCTGCAACATAATTCATACCTACCACCGTTTGGAAAAGTACCATGACTACTCAAACCCAAGCATCGATGGCTCAACAACAAAACGAGCAAGAAAAACATATCTTGATTGTCGATGACGACGTAGCAACTTTATTTACCATTGATATGGCATTAAAAAAAGCGGGCTTTAAAGTTACCAGCACTACCAGTGGCGAAAAGAGCCTTAAATTGATCGATTCGACACGATTCGACCTAATTATTCTGGACGCCTGCATGCCTGTCATGAATGGCTTCGAGACCTGTAAGGCGATTCGAAACATCGAGAACATGTCCTCAACGCCAATATTTATTGCAACTGGACTGAACGACGATCAGTCAGTCAACCAGGCGTTTACTTCTGGAGCCAACGATTATATCGAAAAACCAATTAATCTAAATATATTAGCGAACCGTATTAGATCGATGTTTTCCAGAGATTCACTACTTAACACGTCGAACTCAAAATTGTATAGTGCGTTGCAAAGTGCGAATGACATTGCATTACCCGTCACGAATAAGCTAACCATTGTCACACGCGATAAAAAAATACCCACAAGTATTCAATCGACCATCAGTCAGTTTAATAATCTGACCGAGCTGGTAAAACAGTGCTCTTCTTTTAACGACCATGCATTATCTGCTTTCTTAAACAACGATGAAGAATCTTCCAGTTTATTTTGGTTTTCTACCCTATCAGAAGAATCCGGAGTCCATTTTCGCCTGCAACTGTATAAGGGTGAGAATCAAGAACTTTACTTAACCATTAACGATGAAACAGAAAATCAAAGAGCCTTATATGAAACGCATAAACAGTTAAACTTTGATCCGGAATTTAATTTACCCAATGGTACGCTATTAGAAAAGGACATGGAGCGAGTCGATATGGAGCACCAGATTAACCTTGAGCGATTTGGTACTATTGAAATCGTTATCAACAATTTGGATAAAATTCAAAACCTTTTCGGTAAAGACCGCGCCAGTCAGCTTTTAGACCAATGCTTAACAACAATTAAAGTGAATATTCGAGATGATGGCCGAAAAACACTGTACCGTACTGGTCAAAATAAGCTTTTCATCACTGTAGTCGATTGTGAGCATCTGGAGTTCTCCGTGTTCCTCGAAGAGTTATCTCAAGCCTTCACTAATATTTCCAATAATCACTATGCTAATGCCGTTATGGTAAAAATCGGCGGGTGTCACGGATATTACTCTCCTGTAACGGCCAAAGAAATGATCGAACTGCCCATTCTTGCCATCAACAGCAATTCAAACAGCACGGTAAATATTTATAATCAAAACATTAAGTCCGATATCGACAAGCGTAGTCGCATTGAAAAATTACTGAGTCGAGATATCGATCGTCAAGCACTGGAAGTTCACTTTCAACCAAAATTTGAAACTCGCTCACTTGCCCTGTGTGGTATGGAAGCTCTGGTACGCTGGAATTCAGCAGAACTTGGCTTTATGTCTCCTGGTGAATTTATTCCAATTGCGGAGTCCAGCAACTTAATGAATAAACTGAGCTTGTTAGTTATCGATAAAACCCTTAATCAAATGAAGTTCTGGCAAAGTCAAGGTCGTAATTTGGTTCCCGTATCCATTAATCTTGATGCTTCTAACTTAACGCAAAGTTATGTGATTGATGCACTTGTTGCCAAGCTGAAAAAATATGGGCTGTCTCCAAAATTATTGGAGGTAGAACTCACCGAAAGCGTATTGATCGATGCCAGCAGTACCGCACTCAATAATTTGAAGCTACTTAAAGATATGGGGATCCGTATAGCTATGGATGATTTTGGCACCGGATATTCTTCGTTCAGTTACTTGAAAACCCTGCCACTGGACACGCTGAAGATTGATATGAGCTTTATAAAAAGTATTGATGAGGACCCAAAATCTGAAGCCATTACTCGAGCCATTGTTTCAATTGGTCACGAAATTGGTCTTCATGTGATTGCCGAAGGCGTCGAAAATCAGGAGCAGTTGGACAAACTAAGTGATATTGGCTGTGACTCAGTGCAAGGTTATTTGACCGGCAAGCCCGTGACAGCATCAAGCTTCAGCCAATTCTTTACTCGGTCGGAATTACGCGCATAATCCAATGCGCGTAACTCTAACTTAACGAACCTTCAAAACCCATTCTCGATTACAGTTTCTCCCTTTTTATCCCGTATCCTCTCATGGCTAGAAAACACAATACCTAGTTATATTAGCTAGCCTCATCTATTCAATCAAAATACCAATATTAGCATTTTGGTAATGAGCAATTTCATAGTCATTAAACTGCACTGCAAAATGCAAATGCACTTTGCCATTTCGAATAAAAACGTTCATTTAGCACACCTTCAGTACAGTTTGGTATGGCACGCTTATTGAATTGATCAAATTAACAGTTCATAAAGCGAGGAAGTAAAAATGCTAATTACCTATGAAAAAGTTGGTCGAGTTACCATCGCAACTATGCCAGAGAATATCGTTTACGCTAATGCAGAGGCTGTTCGCAATCAACTCTACTGCATGGTCGATGAAGGCTTTAAATACATTACACTGGATTTAAGTTCAGTAGCGTTTATCGACTCAAGCGGACTGGCAGTACTGGTTGCCGTGTTCAAACGTGCAGAAGAATTATCATCCAATGTCAGTCTGATGTCGCCGAACGATAATGCGCGAATGCTACTTGAGCTAACTCGTTTGCATCAGGTTTTCGATATCTACGAAAACAAAACCGCTTTAGTTGAACATATTAATGCGGCCTGATCTCATGATGCTTAAAACCAAACTCACTTTTTGTTTACTGGTGATGCTCATTAAAGGGTGTGCATCACCGAATGTAAACAACCATCAATTTGAGCAATCGATAACTGGTCGACACTGGTTTGAAGGTATTGTTCATGATAGAAAAACACCGCTGACTTTTGTAAAACCGAGCCAGTCGTACTTACCCAATTATTCATCGGTAACGTCACAGCTGAATAAAAACACAGAGTTATCTAAATTAACATCAGCGCCAGTTCTATCACCAGGCGACAGGCTAAAAGCCTGGATGCCAAAAACGCCGTTATTTTCGGGAGTCTTTAACGAAGGTAATGACGAATTCAGTACGACACTTGAGGTTAATATTGATGGCCGCATTAAACTACCCTACCTGCCGCCTATAAAAGCGTCAGGACTAACCCTTACAGAATTGGAAAGGGTCATCAATCAGCGACTGGTTGAACAAGGTATCTTTAACCAAGGTATGGCTTACTTGAATTTAGCCATTGTCGAGTGGGCTCCGGTCACGGTTTTTGTCTCGGGCGCTGTCTTTAATCCTGGCCAGGTAACAATTAATGTTCGTAGCAATGAAGCCCGCCTGCTCCTAAGAGAAAACAATAGCGGCGACTTTCCAATAGAACGACTACTTCCGGCCGCTCTAAAGTCTGCAGGGGGCGTCACACCCGACGCTGACATCCGACAAATCGAAGTGATTCGAAACGGCCAAGTATACTCCATTGATCTTGCGGGTGTTGTACTAGGTCACCCTACCATCTCTTTGCCACTTATCAGTGGCGATATGATTCGCGTTAACTCAATCGGCACGCCACAAATTGAGTTAATTAAGCCATCGGCTATTACTCCGCCAGGAGCGAGAATATTTATTTCAAATCTGACACGACCCGCATTTGATAATGCAAGCTCTGCTGTAGGCCAACACTCTACCAGTTTGCCTTATGGGTCAACTTTGCTTAATGCAGTAGTCTCAGGTAATTGCGCTGGTGGAACCGTCTCAACCAATAGTAACCGCCTGGTGGTACTGGTCTCTTCTGATCCCCTCACTCGAAAACCGATTGCTATTGAGCGTCGCATTGAAGACTTATTGCGAGCCCCTAATCGACTCGATCTTAATCCTTTTATTATGCCTAACGACAGTATTGTCTGTTACGACTCTCGTGTTACTAATATTCGTGACATCGGCAAAACCGTTAGCGACATTCTGTTCCCGGTCTCCTGGATCACGCGAGGGTTGTTTACATGGTAATCGATGTGCGTTCACAGTCTTTATCAGACTCTCAGCATCCGGATGTTATCGATGACTTGTATGAAAATCGAGGGTGGTGGAGCACATTTAAAATATGGTTCCGTATGGGTAAAGCCCATACCCCTGGGAACCGACGCAGATTTTATATTCGATATTTTCTTTACGCTTCCAGCGCTATTTGGTTAGCAATGGCAGTATTATTATCCCTTTTACCTGAGCGCTATATGAGCGAGTGGACCTTGATCATCCCCGGCACCGGTGAAGGTCATGCAGTCAGTCTGGAAAGTATTGGTCAGGCAACTGCAAAAAACACTTCACCATTCAGTCACTCAAGCATTGACCCTCGCGTTAACTACAAGTCAATTTCTACCAGTAAATCGGTTATTCAAACTGCAGCAAAAAGTGTCAGTATGACTAGTGATGAATTCGGTAAGCCTAAAGTAAAGCTTACCGACCAAACCGCTCTGATGGAGTTTAAGATTTATGGTTCTTCACCTGAACAAGTAAAACAAAAAGCTGATGCCTTGTATCAGTCGTTCCAGTCCCATCTTGAAGCTCTTCGCCAAGATGAGCAAAACCGCATAAATGAAAGTCATCTTAATGCAATTGAATCATTTAGCAAGAAATTAGAGCAAGCACAAAAAAACAAAGCTGATTTTCAATCGCGATCAACCATTTTTTCTATCGAACAATTTAATCAGTTGGTGATGCAACTGGAAAACAAACGGTCTGCAATAACTGAAACGAGCACTCAACACCAAGCGATCAGTGAAAAAATCGTCAGCTTGCAACAATCGCTTAACTTAAGTGATCAACAAATCATTTATGCTGTAAAACTGCGTAACGATAAGTTATTCCAGGAGTACTTATCACGACATGCCGACATTCATACTCAAATATCCACCATTCGAAGCAGCTGGGGCACCAATCATCCCAAGCTCAAGCAGCTTAGAGCTGCCCATCATGCGGTCAATGAAGATATTCGGCAGCGTGGAGAAAAACTGATTCATGACCATAGCATCGCTTTAAATAAATTAATTGAAATAGGCAGTTCACAATTTGAGAGCGCCATACTTGGCGAATTAATTCGACTTAAATCCGAACAATCCAGCCTAGCCAGTGAGATCGAAAGTCTAACTGAAGTTTCTGAACAGTTGAGTCAGCGAATTGAATCCTCAACCAATGACGCGGTAAAAGTTGAAGATTTGATAAGAAAGCAGCAAGTGGCAACCGCAGTATTTACTACTGCATTGGCAAAACATGACATTGGCAAAGCGGATCACTTTGCTTCCTACCCATTGGTTCAATTATTCACCCCACCCAATATGCCAGAATCAGCTGACACACTTCCCATCAAGTTAGCAATCGTCGGTGCTTTTTTCACTAATCTATTTTTAGGACTTGGATTACTATTATTATGGTATCGCAAACCATTACTCCGCAGAATTCAGCTGAAAAGCTAATTTGGTACGCCCTGATATTCTGTTATCCCTTTTATTTTCTGGGAGCTCTTTATCTTGTAGGGCCTGTCGTTGGATGGAGCCTGTTATTCTTATTACTTATTAACTTTATAACTTCTCAACAGTTGACAGATAGCAACCTTAAATTTTCGAGTATCCATTTCTGTTGGGTAGTCGGCATGCTGCTCATGTTATTGGCACTGGTGGTTGGCCACCTCAATTTCAATTTAAGTAACATTCAGTTAATCAAATCGACCGTTGGATGGGCAAAAGGATGGGCCTTACTTGCCATTTTCATCCTGTGTGGCGCATTACCGGTAAGACCATGCCTAATCATTCGGGCATGCATGAAAATCTGTCAACATACACTGCTATTAATGCCCTTATTCATTGGAGCATGGCTTCTCGGCTTGCCGCAAACATTATACGTATCACCTTTGCAGGTGATCGGTGGTCCCGGTCCAGAGTTCTTTGCACTATCCCTTTATGAAATTGATCCGGGCAGCGGATTACCACGATGGCGGCTGTTTACACCCTGGGCACCTGCCTTAGGAATGCTGGCTAATATATTTTTAGTGTTCGCGTTTGAGGAGAAGTCGACCTATTGGCGAAGAATCGGGTTTACTGCCGCCGTATGTATGATCCTGATGTCCCAATCGCGATTAGCGCTTTTATTTATGCTCTTTATATTGGCGTTCAAGTTTCAGTTAAAGTTTCTCGGTGGTTATCGTCTGATGTTTTTCTTGTCGATATTTTCACTAATCTTTACCTTATTTTCTGAACCTATAGTACAAACTCTTGAAAACAGTGTTGATGCGATAAAGTCAGCTAGGGCCGACTCTACGAGAGTACGCAGCATTCTCGCTCGAATTGCTATTGATCGCTGGTGGAATGAAGCCCCAATATGGGGACACGGTATTGTTGAACGAGGGCCTCACCTTGTGGAATATATGCCAATTGGTAGTCATCACACCTGGTATGGGCTTTTGTTTATAAAAGGACTGATCGGTCTTCTTGCTTTACTCCTTCCAATGTTAATCAGTGTGGGTGCCATCTTAACGGCAATGAAAGTTTCAAGGTTGGCTCCGACAGCGCTTTTATTGTTGCTCTTACTCATTGCTTATACATTGGGAGAAAATCTGGAGATTCTCGCCTACTTATTTTGGCCTGCATTAATCATTATCGGGGTCGTCCATAAAGAAGGGAGAAATCAGCAGAAAACATCGGCAGACTTACCATGAAACTTTTATGCGTTATTGCTCGATATTGGCCGATTATCGGCGGCTCCGAAATGCACACACGCAAGCTAATGCAAGCTATTGGTAAGTATCACAGAGTACATGTATGCTTTTTTAATAATAAAAACGCTCAATCCAATGAAGAAGGTATTTGTTATCAAACCAACTACCACTGTATAGAAGATAAAATTACCAGCCTAAGTATTACAGCACTGCCTTTACTGCGAATGATACTTAAAGCTGTTGTACCTTTTTATCGACGTAATCGTTTATGTAAGTTTATCTTCGATGTCGCTCTTTACTTAAATACATTATGCAAGCTGTTCTATCATGTAAAAAAAACCGAACTGGTTCATATTATTTATAACGGATTAACACCAGCGGCAGTGGCAACTTACCACTTGGCTCGCTTGTTAAATAAACCTTTTGTTATTACTCCCTTATTATCGTTTGACCAATACGGTATTCATAGTCAACCTGGTACTCTACTTACTCATATATTCAAAAAAGCAAATCGATTAATTGCCCTAACTCACTACGAAAAAAACTACTTAACTAGTTTAAATATTGCCGCAGATAAAATCGATGTAATTCCCGTCGGACCGTTAACAGAACACAGAAGCCGGCCCGAACTCCTGAGAAAAAAGTTTCATATGAGTGATAATCCTCTCGTGTTGTTTCTTGGGCGCCATACCCTCAATAAAGGCTTTCAGCTGTTGCTTCGAGCCATTCCCGAAGTATGGCGTATACATCCCAGTACCCATTTTCTGTTTTTTGGGCCAGATTCGCAAAAAGCAATTGAAAATGCAAATCTTTCCATGCATCCCCAAATTCACTGGCTAGAAAGCCAATGTCAATTCACAAAGTCGAATGCACTTAGTGCTTGCGATCTGCTTTGTGTGCCTTCATCCAATGAAGGTCTGGGAGCTGTTTACCTGGAAGCATGGCAATTTGCAAAACCGGTAGTTGCTTTGAACATCCCAGTCCTACAGGAGGTTATAGAGCACAACCACTCAGGTTTATTGGTTGACCAATCGCCTCAGCAGATTGCTATCGCCGTTCAAGCAATCATCAATAATCCAATATTAAAACAACAACTCGGTCATCAGGGGCGTGAAAAAACCAACTCAATTTACAGTTGGCACAATATTTCCATAAGAATAATTAAAACTTATCAATCATTACTATCGCTACGGGAGTGAATCATGACATGTTTTAGCGTCATTATGCCGGTTTACAATGTTAACCGGTTTGTTAGCCAGGCCATTGAGTCTGTATTGCAACAAACCTTTTTAGACTTCGAACTTATTATAATCAATGACTGTAGCACCGATGATAGTTTGTCAATTTGCCAAAGCTTTAATGACCCTCGTATTAAAATTATTACTCACGAGAAAAATAAAGGTCTGGCTGCGTCAAGAAACACTGGCATACGAAACTCTCTCGGTCGATATCTAGCATTTCTCGACTCCGATGACATGTGGCACAAAGATAAATTGGAGTTGCACTTCAAACATTTAAAAGCTAATCCTCAGGTAGGTGTTTCCTTCAGTCGCTCTGCATTTATCGACTCCTGTGGAGAGCCGACCAACTGTTACCAAATGCCAAAATTGAAAAACATTACTCCCAAAAATATATTTCTGCGTAATCCGGTGGGAAATGGTTCAGCGCCGGTGATACGCCGCGCCGTATTTAGCGACATCATGTACTTTGCAAATTGCAATGGTTACTTTGAACCCATGTATTTTGACGAGAGTTTTCGTCGTTCGGAAGACATTGAATGCTGGATCCGTATCGCATTAACAACAAACTGGGAGTTTGAAGGGATACCCGAGCCCTTGACTTATTACCGACTAAATGAGCATGGACTGTCAGCCAGTCTCGATGCTCAATATTCATCATGGCGAATGGTAAAAGAAAAAGTCGCACGCTTCGCACCTTCATTTGCATTTCGTTACGGAAACTACGCTGAAGCTTACCAGTTACGTTATCTCTCCCGCCAAGCAGTCAGGCTGAAATTAGGTTTCAACTCGATAAAGTTATGGTTTAGAGCCGTAAAACTTGATGCACGAATTTTAGTCGATGAGCCGGGCCGTTGTTTAGCGACTTTATTAGCAGCAACAATGCTAACGGTGCTTCCTACCCTATTTAACAGCACTGAGAAGGCATTTATGAAGATATGGGGAATGTTTCAACTCAAAACCATCAATGAATAGTTCTAATTCGGTTTGCATATTGCAAAGCACGATGATAATTGCAGGTCTGCCTTGCCTTAATTTTGCATAAATGCGTCCGATCAGCGCTAAGAGTAACTTCAAAAATTGGCTCGAAATTTGAATCTGTATCTAAAACACTTGAGTAACTAACACTATGACTAGCTTAAAGATACAACAACACCAGAGCTCAAGCGACGAGCCCATTAACGAGGAAAAGCCAATTACTTTATTTGGCATTGATTTCGCCGCAGAAGATATCAATCAAAGCGTCATGCGGCTTTCCAAAGCCCTAGACTCACAACGAAAATCATCTCTGTATTTTGTTAATGCCCATTGCTTTAACATCAGTTGCGATAATCTCAGGTACCGTCGTGCTTTACATAACGCGGACTTTATTTTTCCCGACGGCATTGGCGCTGAATGGGGCTCTACGGTAATGAAAAATCGAAAGCCCCATAATCTAAATGGAACTGATCTTTTTCCTCATTTGTGCAAACTGTTTTCTGCTAAACAACAAAAAATATTTTTACTGGGAGCTCAACCTGGTACTGCAGAAAAAGTTTCTAACTGGATTCAAAGCAACTTCCCCGAAAGTATTATTTGTGGCACCCATCATGGTCACTTTTCAGAGTCAGAGAGCGAACAGATTATTTCTACCATCAACGCTAGCGGAGCCGATATTGTATTCGTCGCCATGGGTGTACCCAGGCAGGAAATTTGGATTGACACCCATCGGGCTGGAATTAACAGTAAGTTATTGATTGCGGTGGGAGGCTTATTTGAGTTTTACAGCGACAACATTCCTCGCGCACCGCAATGGGTTAGAGGCTACAGGCTGGAGTGGATTTGGCGTTTATCACAGGAGCCTAACCGACTTTGGAAGCGCTATATTATTGGCAGTATCGCCTTTGTTCTACGCATTTTGCGAGAATACAAAGTAGCCACACAGTGCAAACGCGAAGTGACCTCCCGGTACCATAGATATCATCGAATACGCACAGTACTTCGTACGTGGTGGGTTAAACGAGCTTTTCGAATTCGACTGGTTTATCAAAAATTTTCCAAACGCCTATTCGATATTTTCGTTTCGTCAACTCTGCTATTGCTGCTTTTGCCCTTTCTTCCTTTACTGGCACTTGCCATCAAACTCGAATCCAAAGGACCTTTATTCTTTAAGCAACATCGAGTTGGCCTAGACGGAGAGTTGTTTGAAATGTTGAAGTTCCGATCTATGCAGGCCAACGCCGAAAGCAAACTGCAGGAGCTAATGCACTTAAATGAAAAAAAGGGTGGTGTCATGTTCAAAATCACCAATGACCCACGAATTACTCGAGTCGGCAAGTTTATTCGAAAGTATTCCATTGATGAGCTTCCCCAACTTTGGAATGTGTTTGTCGGTGAAATGTCCATTGTAGGACCTCGCCCAGCGCTTCCGAATGAAGTATCCCAATACCTTCTGTATCAAAGAGGACGACTTAACATTAAGCCAGGGCTCACTTCAAGCTGGGTAATTGAAGGTCGAAATCACCTAACATTTGAACAACAAGCAGAGCTCGATATCGATTACTTTTACCGTCACTCAATGTGGAGTGATTTTAAACTGCTTCTGCAAACCATTCCGATCATAATTTCCGGTCGAGGAGCCAGCTAATATGGATGCCATCTTATTTTGCGATCGTCAAGGTGAGGAGTTCTCTCCACTTAACCAGTGGTTTAATCCGGCGTTACTTCCATTGCTGGGTAAATCTCTTGTCCAGCACAATATAGAGAGTTTGCAACGAGCAGGAGCTAAAACCATTCATATTGTTGCAAATACTCATATCGACCGTCTTAAGGAAGAACTTAAAAATGGCGCTCAATGGGGAGTAAAACTGAACTTCTTATATAGTAAACCTCGACAGGATTACTTTTCATTACTTAAGCAACAAGGTGATGCTATTAGCTACCCCTGCCTATGTAGCCGAGGCGACATAGTGTTTAAAAACTGGTTGGATTGTAAGACTAAAGTCAGTGCAAACTTCAATGTCGGGCTTGCAACTTTGTTGTTGGTTGAGCCGATGATGGTAGTCAACCGACTGAAATGGGTTCATCTAAAACGAGCCTGTGAAACCGAGCGTACCGTAGATTTTTATCAACTTAATTCGCTCCAAGAATATCATACGCTTGTCTTATCGACTGTCAGCAATCGAAAACGAGCTGTCATACACTCTGGTAAAAATATAGCCCCCGGAGCGACAATCGGTTCGATGACTTCAGTATCGAGTAAAAGCCTGCATCGCAGTAGTGTGTACATCAACCATCGTAGCCATGTGAGCCCTTATGCGCACTTGTCCGAAGCAGTATATATCGGTAAAAACTGTGTTATTGACCGCGGTGCTCGTCTCAAAAATAGCATCGTTCTTGATGATACTTTCGTAGGCAGCTCTGTCAATTTGGAAAACGCGGTGATTGCAAATAACTGCATGTATCGAGTGGATTTGAATCAACATATTTTTATTGACGATGAATCTGTACTTAGCTCCACTCAAATAACCCCTACTACGCCACTCTGGCAACGAGCGGTGGCTCTTTTAACGCTGGTGTTACTGTTTCCTTTACTATGTCTACTGTTAACCCTTCAGTGTTTTACTCGAACACCTCTGTTTCGGCGTATTGATTTAACGATTAATCAGTCATTGGAGCAGTCGGCATTAACACCTTCTGCGTTGAGCGAAGGCTTTGTTTTACAGGTTAACAACACCTGGATTGCAAGAATACCATTACTGCTTAAAGTGCTTACCGGCACTCTGCGGCTTACAGGCCGTTCACCTTTTCATTTTTGCCAACCGTCGGCGTGGAGCAAGCAGTATCAAAAAATACCTGTTGGTCTGCTGAGTCGTGCGCAAATCACAATCAATCCAGCGCATTCGGCCGAAGCCTATGAGTTTTGTGAAATCGATCACTACTTTACCCCGAACCGATGCAAAACAAAGCAGTTTAAGGCCGATAGAGATCCAGGCGACCATCACTCGCCTTCTATCACATTGGCAAACAATTTGCTCAGTTCAGCAAATAACGCAGAGTAATTAACAACAATGGTTAGCTTTATTAAAAAATTTATTCCCCTGAATCACCCATTTATTATAAACATGGGCTGGTTGGCCCTAGCACAGATTCTTGGCAGAATTTTTCGGCTACTGCTCAGTATTGTGATTGCCCGCATCCTAATGCCAGAAAGCTATGGCGCTTTAGCTATCATTCTAACCGTACACGAGTTGGTATCGGCTGTTATAAGACGAAGTACCCAAACACGCATAGTGAATGCAAAACAACAAGAAGTCGATGATATTTGTGTCGCAAGCTCTCGATTGAACTGGGTTTTGAGCATCTTCGCTTTTTTATTACAGTGCCTACTCGGAGTTCTAGTCGCAAACGCATACAACGACGATGCATTGCTGTTACCCGTAGTAGCACTCGCACTGTCACACCTCATGCTACCATTTGCCATGGTTCAGGTTAGCTTGAACTTAAGGTATGGTCGATTAAAAATAGTAGCTCTTTGTGAAGTATTACAAGCTATCTTTGAATCCTTAATATCTTTAATACTGCTACTTTTATTATTCGACATCTGGTCGATTATTATATCGAAAGTGGTCGTAGTGACGATCTGGATATTCGTGCATCGACACTATTGCTCATGGCGCTCAACTCACTACAAAACCACCGAAATCACTTCTATTTTCTCTCATGTTTTTTCGTCAAGTAACTACGCTATCGTAACCGATATATTAGTGGTAATTAAAAATAATATTGACTATCTAGTTATCGGATATTTCTTCGACTTAAAAACGCTTGGCTTATACTTTTTTGCCTACAATGCCGGACTTGGTATCAGTAGTACTATCATCCATTCTGCCAGCAATTCTTTACTACCGCATTTATGTAATCAGTCCCAACAATCCCTGAAAAAAGAGTTTCTTTATACCTGTGGTTGGTTCTTAACGATCATCATTGCTTTAGTTCTGCTGCAAATTAGTCTGGTGGATATTTATATTCCACTGATTTTTGGCGAGCGCTGGGTAAGTCATGGAGCAATCCCGATCATCACAGTACTGTTGCTCTCTGCGATACCAAGGGCATTAATCGAGAGTATCAATCAGTTGATGCGATCGCGTGGTCATCTGGATACCGAACTCAAGTTTCAATTTGTGATGGCAAGTCTGATAACACTGGTTTTACTTCTCAATACAGAGAGCAATCTTCTGACCATTGCGAGTGCAGTTACTGTGACGATATATGGCCTTGCGATTATTTATTTTTCGTTTGTTTATTACTCGATATTTCCAAAACTACTCGATAGCCAAACGACTAAATCCGCTCACAATCTTGCGGCAACCAAAACGAGGTAATTGACATGAATGATCTATATATGAAAGAAGGTAAACAAATGGTTTTCCTTGTGGGGGTTCCTCGCAGTGGCACAACATGGCTACAGCGCATGCTTTCTAATCATCATAAAATCGCAACCGCACAGGAGTCACATCTGTTTAACCAATTTATCTCGGTTATGGTGGAGCAGTGGAACAATGCTCTTCATTTTAAGGACGGTCGAGGCGGCGTTGGAATTCCTGCTTACTTTACCCAACAACAGTTCTGGTCCTCACTGTCGACTTACAGTTACAACGTTTTTTCCGCATGTGAAGAATTTAATAATCATGACATATTTCTGGAGAAGACACCGGACCACCTAATTCATGTATCGACCATTAACAAAGTTATCCCATCAGCTAAATTCATTTATGTAACACGAGAACCCTATGGAGTCATTGAGTCTCTGCTAGCCGCAGGAAAACAGTGGGGAAAAGCCTGGGCTCCAAAAACCACCCAACAGGCAATTCGTTTGTATAAAAACTATACCAAAGAAGGAGAGCGGCAATTAAGCCAAATTTGTTCGGATAAAAAATTAATCGTTAGTTATGAAGATATGGTCAAAGCGCCAGAGGTAATTTTAAAGCAAACCCTGTCGTTTCTTGACTTACCGCATAATGCCACGAGCATCGCTGCTTTGGTTGAAGGAAAAAGTGAGTTAAAGCGTTATGGTGAATTTGCAATTAAAAATGGCAGCCAAGTTATAGAGCCTAAAGGTTTTCGACGATCCAAAAAAGAGCCCTTAACTTTCTTTCAAAAACTTCAAATTAATTTAGCGTGTTAACCACCTTTTTATGTGGCAAGTCATGAGGCTTACTGGTTAACAATTGCTTTAGGTTCTACATATAGGCTACTTTGAGGGCTACCAAACCAATAGCCTTGCCCTCCCGTGACGCCCAGTTCAACCAGTTTTAGCCATTCGGCTTCACTTTCAACACCTTCGGCCCAAACCTCTAACCCGGCTTGATGAGCCGCCGTAATAAGGGATTGGACAAACAACTCCTTATCCTGATGCTGCTCAATATTTCGAACCGTCGCCTGAGCCAACTTTAACCGGCTCAATGGCAAGTCAGTAATATAAGATAAATCCGCACTTGGACTTCCCACATGCTCAACACACCAATGGCAACCTAACTCGGCAATTTTTTTAATCGGCTCTTTTAATTTATCCAAGGCACGGGAAACTGCCGATTCACTGACTTCAAAATATATTCGATGGGTTAACTCAGGCAAACCACCTATTCTTTGCACCAACCAGCTCACAAACTCTTTGTTAAGCAAACTTTCTGAGAAAACATTGATCGATAACTTAACATCCGTAAACTGCTCACTGAATGCCATTTCTTTTAATGCTTTATCAATGGTCAGACGATCAAAATCCGAAGCCAGACCACAACGATTTGCCATCGGCAAAAACACCGACGCGGCTATCATTTTTCCTTTATCTTCAATACGCGACAAAACCTCATAGCTCAGTTGATCGGAGTCAACTTCACTGATTTGAGATTGATAAAACAAAGTGACTTTTCGTTTCTCTAAAATTGATTGCAAAAACGAGCGCCACCGCACGCCCCCTTTGATGACATCGCGAGAAAGTTTTTTAGGGGTGTACATATGAACTCGATTTTCACCTTCTAACTGCGCATGTCGAAGCGACATATCGGCACTGGCAAGCACGTCGTAAGATTTATCCCCGGAGCTAAAAAAAGTAACGCCTACATTAATAAAATGATTTTTGAACTCGGTCGAATCAAACACTGAACGTTGCAAATCGCGTACAATTTGTTGACATAACCGCCTGACTTTATCGGGTGCATGTTCCAATGTGAGTAAAGCGAAGTCAACATGATCACGTCGCGCTACCCAGCACAGGTCTTCTTCATCGACAAATCGATGAAAAAAGTCGCCGACTTGCTGAATTAGCGAATTAAATTCACTGCGCTTTTCCTGTTGCAATTCGAGAAGAGGCTCAAAGGAGAATAATACTACGGCACCATGAACACTACCGACCTCCTGACTCAAATGAACTTCAAGCTCTGCATCGAAATAATCGCGATTTCCAAGTCCAGTAAGTTCATCAACAAAAGAGTGCTGCCTTAATCGGTTAGACAAATCAGTTTGTTGACGTTTGCTCTTTTGATATTCGTTGAGTACTAAATTAACTGAAAGATGAGAGGTTAACGGATGAGTATCGACGTCGGAGAACTGCTCCTCATCGAGATTACCACTTAGAATAGCTTTAGATTTATCTTCTAATCGCAACACAGGTTGCACCATCCACCAGTGTACGGCAAGCCCCCCCATTAATAAGGTAACCGTGAGGATTTCGAATAGCCCAATCCCCTGAGAGACCGCCGGTACAAATTTGTCGAGATTAATATCAACCTCAACTAAACCCGATTCCCATATCACAGGCATGCGAATGGTATGTTTGTTTTTGATCGGCTTTGAAGGTTCAAAAGCGTCTAGCGTATTGCCATGAGTAATCACTCGAACTGCAGAAACTGAAGGTAGCGATGACAGCTCCGCAATCACATGACGCCGCTCATTGGCTTCGGCCCAATTCACATTACGAAGTTTTTGTAGGAGATCGATTTGTTGGCGTTCCAACCACGACAACTGTTGAGCCATCGCCTGGTTAGTTATCTGTTGACTCGACTGATTAGCCAATAACAGTAACGCCAGAATGACCAGAGACCATAGAATAAAAACTCGAATTACTACCCGCTTCATAATTTCATTAACATCCCTTTTAAGTATTCTTTAAAAACTATGGTATTCGGACAAAGTTCATTTAGTTTTTCGATACTTTAAGCATAGTCGAAAATTAATAATCTGCGTGGTTCCAAAGGATTTATACCATTGAGAAAATTTCATCTGAATAATCAATTAGATACAGTCTTTTCTGTCCCGTTACAATACAGAGCACCATAAAAAACCCCGCTTAAAGCGGGGTTTGTTGACTCGAGCGTGGTACTGACTAGAACGGAATATCGTCGTCAAAGCCGCCAAAATCGTCGGCTGGGGCCGCTTGTTGCTGTGGAGCCTGTTGAGGTTTATTCTGGCCGTAGCTTTGTTGAGG
>JBFHVL010000038.1:0-20760 GCA_041589565.1 Kangiellaceae bacterium
GCTCTTTATTTCTTGTGTTATCGATTCCCGTTTGTTTGGTGCTTTATGTACTGATTAAACGTGAGTCAAAGTGGAAAGAGCCTGTTGTGTATAAACAAATTCGAACCGGTCAAAACGGCGAACCTTTCACGATATACAAATTTCGCAGTATGGTTGTGGATGCCGAGCGAGACGGGCCTCAATTTGCGTCGAAAAATGATGCACGGGTGACAAAGGTCGGAGCTATTATGCGTAAGACCCGACTCGATGAAATCCCTCAAATGCTCAACGTATTGAAAGGCGATATGAGTTTTGTGGGGCCGCGGCCAGAAAGACCTCAGTTTGTGGAGCAGCTCAGTGAAATTATTCCTTACTACAATATGAGGCATCGAGTAAAGCCCGGAATTACTGGTTGGGCGCAGATTTGCTACCCTTATGGAGATAACGATGAAGATGCAAAGCAAAAGCTGCAGTTCGATCTCTATTATATAAAGAATTTTAGCTTATTTCTTGACCTTACTATTCTGCTTCAAACGGTCCAAATTATCGTTTGGCAGAAAGGGTCACGTTAAACCAAGGGAGAGAAAATGTACGATTCATACTATCGACTTAAAGGAAAGCCATTCCAACTGGCACCCGATCCCTTTTTCTTCTTTGGCAGTAGTACGCATAAGCGGGCATTGGCTTACCTGCGTTACGGCCTGTCTCAAGGCGAAGGATTCATTATTGTTACTGGAGATGTAGGTACCGGAAAAAGTACGCTGGTGCGCACATTGTTCGGTTCGCTGGAAAATAAAAAAGACATAGTTGCTGGAGAGCTCATTAATACCCAGCTCGACTCAACGGATATTTTGCGAATGGTTGCAGCTACCTTTGGACTGGCGCATAAAAGTAGCGAAAAAACCTCGTTGATAAAAAACCTGGAAAACTTTTTCATCTCTCGTCAAAGAGAAGGTAAGCGTTGCATGCTTGTGGTTGACGAAGCGCAGAACCTTCCCCTTGAAAGTCTCGAAGAGTTAAGAATGCTATCAAACCTTCATACTGATGGTAAAACTCTGATTCAAATTTTCTTGCTAGGACAGTCTGAGTTTCGAGAGAACCTTGCTGTGCCTCATATGGAACAAGTTCGACAACGAATAACCGCTTCTTATCATCTGGCTCATTTGAGCGCAGAAGAAACACAAGCTTATATAGAGCATCGACTTAGAAAAGTAGACTGGCAGGATGACCCTTCATTTACTGCGGAGGCTTATCAACAAATTTATGATTTCTCAGAAGGTATACCTCGCCGTATTAACACCGTGTGTGATCGATTATTGCTCTACGGGTTCTTGGAAGAGAAACACCGTATCGATGGAGAAATAGTTAAAACGGTAGCTGAAGAAATTGCCATTGAGCAGCCTGATGTAATGAAAAATCAGGCGCTTGCAAAGAGCATGGAAGAAAAAGAGCATTCCAAATCTGGCGTAAAGAATGCATCGGATCTTGAAAAACGAATCATGATGCTCGAAGCTGAGATGGATGTAATGAAAAAGCGCTTTAAGAAAGAGCGAGAATATATGCGAAAGATAGTGCAAATTAGCTTAAATTTCGATGAAAACGACGAATAACCCGAGTTAATTTATAATCGGTCCAGACCATAAAAAAGGGAGCCGAGGCTCCCTTTTTTTTTGCAAAGCTATAAGCATTAACGATCTTGAATTTTTATAAAATCGCGCTGTACTTGACCATTGTACATTTGACGGGGACGGCCAATTTTTTGGTTTGGCTCGCTGATCATTTCGCTCCACTGAGCAACCCAGCCAACAGTACGTGCTAACGCAAAGATTACAGTAAACATATTGGTTGGAATTCCAATAGCCGAAAGAATAATGCCCGAATAGAAGTCTACATTGGGATAGAGTTTACGTTCTACAAAGTAGGGATCTTCCAGAGCAATTTTTTCAAGCTCCATGGCGACCTTTAATATAGGATCGTCCTGAACACCTAACGCTTCCAGTACTTCGTGTGCACTTTCACGCATCACTTTTGCCCGTGGATCAAAGTTTTTATATACGCGGTGGCCAAAGCCCATCAATCGGAAAGGATCGTCTTTGTCTTTGGCGCGTTTAATAAATTCAGGAATGCGTTTTACATCACCAATTTCGTGGAGCATGCGTAGACATGCTTCGTTGGCACCACCATGAGCAGGCCCCCATAAACTTGCAATGCCCGAGGCAATACACGCAAAAGGATTTGCACCAGAAGAACCAGCGAGTCGAACAGTGGACGTCGAACAGTTTTGCTCATGATCTGCATGAAGAGTGAAAATTCGATCCATAGCACGAACCAAAACGGGATCTGGTGTTTCATCCGTCGAAGGCATTGAGAACATTTGATTCAGGAAGTTCTCTGCATAAGACATTTCATTACGAGGATAAACAAACGGAAAGCCCATTGAATATCGGTAACACATCGCGGCAATAGTAGGCACCTTCGCAATGAGGCGGAAGGCGCTTTTACGTCGGTGCTCTGGGTCATTAATATCCAGAGAGTCGTGGTAGAAAGCTGAGAGTGCGCCAACAACACCCACCATTACCGCCATTGGGTGTGCGTCACGACGAAAACCATTGAAAAAGTGAGTCAACTGTTCGTGCAGCATGGTGTGGTTATTGATTTCATCGAGGAAATCTTGTTTTTGCTCGGCGTCAGGCAGTTCGCCATTCAGCAATAAGTAGGCGACTTCCATAAAGTCTGAATGCACTGCCAAATCTTCAATCGCATAGCCACGGTATAAAAGAATACCTTTTTCACCATCAATATAGGTGATTCGAGATTCACAGGAGGCGGTTGACATAAATCCGGGGTCGTAGGTGAATACGCCGTGCTTAACCAATGCAGTTACATCGATTACATCGTTACCCATGGTCGGCTGGTAAACCGGCAACTCAATTTCTTGACCTGTATGCAGGGTGAGTTTGGCGGTATTTTGTGTCATTCGTTGACTCCTCAGTCGATTTTATGTCGTGCTGCAATAAAATTTGGGTGTAACTATAGGTGGCAGAATTTTTTTGTCAATGCCACTTTGTGTTTAAATATGTGAAAATGCTTAATATTTATACAAAAATCACTCCTTTTCCTGCAAAGCACAAATCCATTTGTAAACAAGCAGTTGCGCCTATATAATTTGCGCGAACTTGCGAAGGCTCCATGCTGGCCTATAGTTAGTATAGCTCAGCTGTATGTAACCATCTGTGTATATTTAACAGGGTTGCAAGTCCTTAAATCACCATCTAATGAGCTTTAAACAAGTATCAACACAAAGGAGGGCGCCGAGGTTCGTCTGGCGTTCTGTTTGACTAATTCAACGAATAAAGAAAGTGTCAGCCGTGAACAAGCAAAGACCAAGAAATCTCGATCTCACAACGATCAGTTTTCCGGTAACCGCTATTTCGTCGATTCTTCATCGAATTACCGGCGTATTTCTAGTTATCGGGATCCCTATTCTTTTATGGCTATTCGGTGCTTCTCTGGAATCAAAACAAGGTTTCAATGAGGCGTCCAGTTACATCGCATCCGGTTTCGGTAAGTTGATGTTCTGGGCCATTTTATCTTCCATCGCCTACCACCTTATTGCCGGTGTTCGTCACTTATTGATGGATGCAGGTATCGGTGAAACTCTTGAAGGTGGCTCTCGAGGTGCATTTATTGTCATCTTTCTCGGAGTTGTAGCCGCAGTGCTAATAGGAGTCTGGTTATGGTAAATACAGTTACCAGTTTAGGCCGTAGCGGCTTACATGATTGGTTTATACAGCGACTGAGTGCGGTAGTTATGGCGGTTTTTGCTATCTACTTGACTTGGTTTGTAGCTAATAATCCTGGAATGAGCTTCGAACTATGGGTTGCCTTTTTTCAGCAGCCGTTGGTTAAAGCCTTTAGTATTTTGACCTTGATTTTAATGAGTTTACATATCTGGGTAGGTATGTGGATCGTGTCTACGGATTATCTAAAACCACTCTCAATTCGTATGATTTTCCAGGCGGCATTGATTATTTATTGTCTGGTTATCATTTTTTGGGGCATACAGATTTTGTGGAGCGTATAAATGGGAATTCCAGTTTATACCTATGATGCAGTTATTGTTGGCGGCGGTGGAGCAGGCATGCGCGCTTCTCTGCAACTGGCACAGTCCGGCCAAAAAGTGGCTCTTATCTCAAAAGTATTTCCTACTCGTTCTCATACGGTTTCGGCGCAAGGGGGAATTACCGTTGCGCTGGGTAACTCGCACGAGGACGATTGGCGCTGGCATATGTACGATACCGTTAAAGGTTCTGATTACATAGGTGACCAAGACGCTATCGAATATATGTGTCAAAACGGCCCGGCAACAGTTTACGAACTGGAGCATATGGGACTTCCGTTTTCCCGTATGGATAACGGCAAAATTTATCAACGACCGTTTGGTGGGCAGTCTAAAGACTTTGGTGGTGAGCAGGCGGCTCGTACCGCTGCAGCTGCTGACCGTACTGGCCATGCACTGCTACACACTTTGTATCAGCAAAACCTCGCCGCAAATACTCAGTTCTTTAATGAATGGTTGGCAATAGACTTGGTAACTAACGATCAGGGCGACGTATGCGGTGTTATCGCCATGTCGATCGAGACCGGTGAAACCGCTATGTTCCGCGCTAGAGCCACTGTGTTTGCGACTGGTGGAGCGGGTCGTATTTATCAATCGACCACCAACGCATTAATCAACACTGGCGACGGCGTTGGTATGGCACTGCGTGCAGGCATTCCGGTACAGGATATTGAAATGTGGCAGTTCCATCCAACTGGTATTGCTGGAGCTGGTGTATTGGTTACTGAAGGGTGCCGTGGGGAAGGTGGTTACCTGATTAATAAAGACGGCGAACGTTTTATGGAACGTTATGCGCCAAATGCCAAAGACCTTGCGAGCCGTGACGTAGTAGCTCGCTCCATGACCAAGGAAATCCTTGAGGGTCGAGGTTGCGGTCCGAATGGCGATCACGTTTATCTGAAACTGGATCATTTAGGCGAAGAAACACTGAATAAACGTCTTCCTGGGATTTTGGAACTGTCTCGCACTTTTGGTCATGCGGATCCTGTAAAAGAGCCGATTCCAGTTGTTCCTACCTGTCACTATATGATGGGCGGTATTCCAACTAATAAATACGGACAGGTCGTTACCAAAACTTCAAATGGCGAAGAAAAAATCGTTAAAGGTTTTTATGCAGTTGGTGAAGTCGCTTGTGTATCGGTACATGGTGCTAACCGACTTGGCGGAAACTCATTGCTAGACTTGGTCGTTTTTGGTCGAGCAGCAGGACTTCATCTTGAGGAAGCGTTGCGAGAAGGTCTGGCATTTAGCAACTATACTGACAGCGATCTTGAAGGTTCACTCTCTCGAATGAATCGTTGGGAAGACAGCTCAAATGGCGAAGACCCCGCAAAAATTAAAGCGGATATGCAGAAGACAATGCAAAACTGCTTTGGTGTATTCCGAACCGGTGAGTTGATGCAAAAAGGTCTGGTCGAGTTGGAAGAAATTCGTGAACGTTTAAACCATGCTGTTCTAACCGATAAGTCTAAAGCCTACAATACTCAGCGAGTGGAATGTCTGGAGTTAGACAACCTAATGTCCGTGGCTTGCGCTACCGCAAAAGCTGCAGAATACCGGAAAGAAAGTCGTGGGGCCCATAGCCGTGAAGATTATCCAGATCGTGATGATGAAAACTGGCTGGTTCACACCCTCTATTATCCAAAGACGGGTGAAATGGATACTCGGGAAGTTAACATGAAGCCTGAGACCGTTGAGCCTTTCCCACCGAAAGTCAGAAGCTATTAATAGGCAGGTATCGAATCAATGAAATTTTCAATTTACCGATACAATCCAGAAACTGATAACGCGCCGAGAATGCAGGATTATGATCTCGATATTCCTGCAGGCTCAGATATGATGCTATTGGATGCGTTATTGTTGTTAAAAGAGCAGGACAACACCCTGACTTTCCGTCGTTCGTGTCGTGAAGGTGTTTGTGGTTCTGACGGTATGAATATTAATGGTAAAAACGGACTAGCCTGCGTCACACCCATTTCTGCACTGGGTAAAAAAGTGGTCGTACGTCCATTGCCTGGCTTACCGGTTACTCGTGATTTAGTTGTCGATATGGCTCAGTTCTACAAGCAATATGAGAAAGTTAAGCCTTATCTGCAAAATCGTGATGAGCCGCCGGCAAAAGAGCGTCTGCAATCGCCTGAAGAGCGCGAAAAGCTTGATGGCCTTTACGAGTGTATCTTGTGTGCCTGTTGTTCGACGTCTTGCCCTTCATTTTGGTGGAATCCGGACAAGTTTGTGGGTCCTGCGGGACTATTGCAAGCTTACCGCTTTTTGGCGGATAGTCGCGATACCGAACAAGACGAACGCTTATCCGCTTTAGATGACGCTTACAGTGTATTTCGCTGTCGAGGCATTATGAACTGTGTGAGTGTTTGCCCAAAAGGTTTGAACCCTACAAAAGCTATTGGACATGTGCGCTCCATGCTGCTGTCAAAAGGTGTATAAAAAACCGGAAATGTTCAACATTTCGACTATTATTAGTTAACAATCAACGCTTTGAAGCTCAATCTTCAAAGCGTTTGTTATTTTTACTGTTCACAACAACATTAAAGTCTGCAAATCATGGAAAAATCCCTTGAAGAACAGTTTGCCGCTTGTTTTCTAACGGGTGGAAGTGCCGCCTATTTAGAAGAAGTCTATGAAAAGTACTTGGATAATCCCGAGTCTGTGGACGAGAGTTGGCGAAAAAAATTCGACGATTACGCAAAAAGCAATGGTAACGGTGAAGTTGCCCATGCTCCCATTAGGGAATATTTCAGGCAGGTAGGCCTTAACAAGCATCGAATGGGTTCAGCTTCGAGCTCGGGTGATACCTCTTTTGATGCTAAACAGGTCAATGTTCTAGAGTTAATTCAAGCTTATCGTGCTCATGGGCATCAGTACTCGAGTCTTGATCCATTAGGTATCTGGAGGCAGGCTCGAATTGATCATCTGGATTTCGCTAAATATGGACTGTCGAAACTTGATTACGATACTGAGTTCCGAACCGGGTCAATGTACGGAGCGACGTCCAAAAAATTCAAACAAATTATCGACGAGCTGAATACGACTTATTGTAGAACCATTGGCTCGGAATTCATGCACATCACCGATCCGGCACAAAAACAATGGATTCAGGAGCGCCTTGAAAGCTCTTTAGCAACGCCTGAATTTAGTCCTGCCGTTAAAAAGCAGATCCTTTCCGGGTTAACAGCCGCAGAAGGGCTTGAAAAGTATTTACATAATAAATTCCCTGGTGCAAAACGCTTTTCACTTGAAGGCGGAGACTCTTTAATTCCAATGCTTGAAGAGTTGATACAGCGCTCAGGTAGTGCAGGTATTAAAGAAGTCGTGCTTGGAATGGCTCACCGAGGACGGTTAAATGTTCTTGTAAACCTGATGGGTAAGCAGCCAGAAGAGTTGTTTGCTGAGTTTGCTGGTAAAAAGAATGTCGACAAAGGTTCTGGTGATGTTAAATATCATCAGGGCTTTTCTTCAGATATTAATACTCCCGGAGGCGTAGTTCACGTAGCTCTGGCGTTTAACCCATCGCATCTAGAGATCGTTTCGCCAGTAATTCATGGTTCAGTGCGCGCTCGACTGGAGCGACGTAAAGACGAATCTTACTCTCAAGTGTTACCTATTGTTATTCATGGAGACTCTGCATTTACCGGTCAAGGTGTGGTCATGGAGACTTTCAATATGTCTCAGGCACGTGGTTACACGACAGGTGGCAGCGTCCATATCGTGATCAATAACCAGGTTGGATTCACAACCAATCGTGCCGATGATGTGCGCTCGACCACTTACTGTACCGATGTCGCGAAAATGATCGAAGCGCCAATTTTTCATGTCAACGCAGACGATCCAGAAGCGGTAATTTTTGTTACTCAACTCGCACTCGATTTTCGTACGACTTTCAAAAAAGATGTAGTCATTGATTTAGTTTGTTATCGCCGACATGGTCATAACGAGGCTGATGAGCCAAGAGCTACTCAACCCTTAATGTATGACAAAATTCGCAAGCATCCTACTACGCGTAAGCTTTATGCAGACCAGCTCGAAAAAGAAGGTGTGATTGAGAAAGGTTACGCTAATGCTCTTTCCTCTGAATACCGCGACAAAATGGACGAAGGTAAAAATGTGGTCAGTAACTGGTTACCGATGAAGGAGCATGAATTTACGGTCGATTGGACACCTTATCTTGGGAATGATTGGCTAACACCTTCGGTGACATCGATCACCCGTGAACATTTTGATACGTTAGCTGAGCGGATTACTCATGTACCAGAAGATCTGACACTGCAGTCTCAAGTTAACAAGATCATGAATGATCGTAAGAAAATGGCTAAAGGCGAATTACCAATGGACTGGGGCTTCGCAGAAACCATGGCTTATGCTTCGTTACTCGACGACGGTTACCGTGTGCGTCTCTCTGGTCAGGATAGTGGACGAGGGACCTTTTTCCATCGTCATGCGGTTTTACACGATCAAGAGAGTGGCGTTACTTACCAACCGTTACAAAATATTAGCAATAAGCAAGGGCCTTTCTCGGTCATTGACTCAGTACTTTCAGAAGAAGCGGTTTTAGCTTATGAATATGGCTACGCTACTACTGAACCCCGCGCGTTAGTCATTTGGGAAGCACAATTTGGTGATTTCGCTAACGGTGCGCAAGTTGTTATCGATCAGTTTATCAGTTCAGGTGAACATAAGTGGGGGCGTTTGTGTGGAATGGCCATGTTTTTGCCCCATGGCTACGAGGGGCAGGGCCCAGAGCATTCATCTGCAAGGCTTGAGCGGTTTCTTCAGCTTTGTGCAGAGCATAACATGCAAGTCTGTGTGCCAAGTACTCCAGCACAAGTATTCCATATGATTCGCCGTCAGATGGTTCGCAAGTGGCGGTCGCCGTTAGTTGTAATGTCACCAAAGAGTTTATTGCGTCATCGTTTAGCGACGAGCTCTATTGATGAATTAACCAACGGTAAATTCGAACCAGTGATCGATGAAATCGATAACCTCGATAAGTCGAAAGTTAAACGCATTGTAATGTGCTCCGGCAAAGTTTATTTCGAGTTACTGGAGCGGCGCAGAGCCGACGAGCGAGATGATGTTGCTATTGTTCGGATCGAACAACTTTATCCGTTTCCAAAGCACCTTAAAAAAGTGATTGCGCAATACGAAAATGCGAAAGAATTTATTTGGTGTCAGGAAGAACCCAAGAATCAAGGCGCTTGGTACTGCAGCCGACATAACTTCCAAGCATCGATTCCAAAAGGTGGTTACGTTGAGTTTGCTGGACGAAAGGCGTCTGCCGCACCGGCAACCGGACATGCATCGAAACACGTAGAAGAGCAGCGAAAACTTGTGGAAGATGCGCTCGGAAAAAAATCGTAAAAAGTTTGCAAATATTAAAGTTAAAATTTTGGTAAAAGGGTTAAAAAACCATGTCCACAGATATTAAAGTTCCAGTGTTACCAGAGTCTGTAGCTGATGCAACCATTGCTACTTGGCACAAGCAGCCAGGCGAAGCCTGCGCACGAGATGAAAACCTGGTTGATATCGAAACCGATAAGGTTGTTTTGGAAGTTGTTGCGCCTGATGACGGTGTGTTGGAAGAAATAATATGCAACGAAGGCGATACCGTCACCGCTGAGCAAGTTATTGCCAAGTTTAAAGCTGGGGCCTCCGCTAGTGCAGCACCGAAAACAGATGAAAAAGCAGAATCTAAAGAAGAAACTTCTGCCGACGACACAAATGTTGCCAGTGATGCGTTAAGTCCTGCAGTTCGACGATTGATCAACGAGCACGGGTTAGATGCGAGCCAGATCCCTGCGACAGGTAAAGGCGGACGTATTACTAAAGAAGATGTTGAAAACTTCGTAAAGGCTGGAAAGCAGTCAAAAAACTCGATCTCATCACAACAAGTCGCCGCGCCAAATATTTCGGCGGGTCCTCGCGAAGAAAAGCGGGTGCCAATGACTCGTTTAAGAAAACGTATTGCAGAACGTTTGGTAGATGCTCAACATACGGCAGCAATCTTAACAACATTTAATGATGTTAATATGAAGCCGATAATGGATCTGCGCGCTAAATACAAAGAGCAGTTCCAAAATACCCATGGTGTTAAACTTGGCTTTATGTCTTTCTTCGTCAAAGCGACGGTAGAAGCATTAAAACGTTATCCAGCAGTCAATGCATCAATTGATGGTGATGACATTGTTTATCACGGTTATTTTGATGTAGGTATTGCAGTTTCGGCCCCACGTGGACTTGTTGTTCCTGTAATTCGTGATGCTGACCAGTTAAGCATGGCCGAAATCGAAAAAACGATTATGGAGTTCGGCCAAAAAGCACAAAATAATCAGCTGACAGTGGAAGACCTGTCCGGTGGTACTTTCACGGTTTCCAATGGTGGAACCTTTGGCTCGCTAATGTCGACGCCCATTATTAACCCACCACAAAGTGGTATTTTAGGAATGCACCGTACCGAACAGCGACCGGTGGTAGAAAATGGTGAAATTGTGATTCGTCCTATGATGTATCTGGCGTTTTCTTACGACCATCGCATTATCGATGGGCGCGAGTCAGTAGGTTTCTTAAAAACCATCAAAGATTACATCGAAGATCCAGCACGAATTTTGTTGGAGCTTTAAGCCGTAGTGAGTTAATAGCTCCGATTTGACTCGGAGCTTTATTTGTTTATAACCCTTTTGTTTTTAATTGATAAATTTGGAAGAGCGAAATGAACCTTCATGAATATCAAGGCAAACAGCTTTTCAGAGAGTACGGTTTACCTGTCTCTGATGGTATTGCTTGCGACACTCCCAAGGAAGCTTTCGAAGCTTGTGGTCAAATCGGTGGTAATAAATGGGTAGTTAAAGCCCAGGTACACGCAGGTGGCCGTGGTAAAGCGGGTGGGGTAAAACTCGTTTCTACAAAAGAAGAAGCTAAAGAGTTTGCGGCCAATTGGTTAGGTAAGAACCTGGTTACTTACCAAACTGATGAAAATGGTCAGCCAGTTAGTAAAATTTTGGTCGAAAGCTGTACCGATATCGCTGATGAGTTGTATCTGGGTGCGGTCGTTGATCGTTCAACGCGTCGTGTTGTTTTCATGGCATCTTCTGAAGGTGGTGTGGAAATCGAAAAAGTAGCGGAAGAAACACCTGAGAAAATCCACAAGGTTGCGCTTGACCCGTTAGTAGGCCCACAACCGTATCAAGGTCGTGAGCTGGCTTTCAAATTAGGTCTTAATAACGATCAAGTAAAACAATTCACCAAGATCTTCATGGGATTGGCGAAAATGTTCACGGAAAAGGATCTGGCGCTAATTGAGATCAATCCTCTGGTGATTAAAACCGACGGCAATTTGCACTGTCTCGATGCAAAAGTCGGTGTTGATGGCAATGCATTATATCGTCAACCTGTATTGCGCGAAATGCATGACCCTTCACAGGAAGATGAGCGTGAAGCTCACGCTGCACAGTGGGAATTAAACTACGTTGCGTTAGACGGCAACATCGGCTGTATGGTTAATGGTGCAGGTCTTGCCATGGGAACCATGGATATAGTTGCCCTGCATGGTGGATTCCCTGCAAACTTCCTTGACGTTGGCGGCGGCGCAACTAAAGAGCGTGTTACCGAAGCGTTTAAAATTATTTTGTCCGACGAAAATGTAAAAGCCGTTTTGGTTAACATTTTTGGTGGTATTGTTCGTTGTGACCTTATTGCTGAAGGTATCATCGGCGCTGTCGAAGAAGTAGGAGTTAAGGTTCCAGTAGTTGTTCGACTCGAAGGTAACAATGCCGAAAAAGGTGCTGAGTTATTAGCAAAGAGCGGATTAAATATTATTGCTGCAAAAAGTCTGACCGATGCGGCTCAGCAAGCAGTTAAAGCAGCAGGGGGTCAATAATGTCTATTCTTATCAATAAAGATACTAAAGTAATCTGCCAAGGTTTTACTGGTGGCCAGGGTACTTTCCACTCAGAGCAGGCCATTGAGTACGGAACTAAAATGGTCGGTGGTGTGACTCCCGGTAAAGGTGGACAAACACACTTAGGTTTACCGGTTTTCAATACCGTTGCAGAAGCAGTCGAAGCAACGCAAGCCGAAGCTTCAGTGATTTACGTTCCTGCGCCTTTTTGTAAAGACTCTATCTTGGAAGCGGCTAATGCAGGTATCAAATTAATCGTATGTATCACCGAAGGTATTCCTACCTTGGATATGTTGGAAGCAAAAATCGCTTGCGATAACCTAGGCGTTCGTTTGATTGGACCAAATTGCCCAGGTGTTATTACTCCTGGTGAATGTAAAATCGGTATTATGCCAGGTCATATTCACTTGCCCGGTAAAGTAGGTATCGTTTCGCGCTCAGGTACCTTAACTTACGAAGCAGTAAAGCAGACGACTGACGCTGGTTTCGGTCAATCTACTTGTGTAGGTATTGGTGGAGACCCCATTCCAGGATCTAACTTCATCGACATTTTGGAAATGTTTGAAAAAGATCCCGCCACTGAAGCGATCGTTATGATTGGTGAGATTGGTGGAACTGCAGAAGAAGAAGCGGCCGCTTATATCAAAGCAAATGTAACAAAGCCTGTTGTATCTTATATTGCGGGTGTTACCGCTCCAAAGGGTAAACGTATGGGTCATGCCGGTGCGATTATTTCAGGTGGTAAAGGAACTGCTGATGAAAAATTTGCAGCGCTTGAAGACGCTGGTGTTAAAACAGTACGTAGCCTTGCGCAAATTGCCGATGCATTAAAGGAAGTTACCGGCTGGTAATCTTTTAAATTTGTATGATCAAAAGGCGCCTCAGGGCGCCTTTTTTATAAAATGTGGGTATGCGTCATACCAATCTGATTGTTTATTAATCAGTAATGACACTATACTGGAGCGGGCTCTATTGAAATAAACATATCGCAAATGTCGATGTATGGCATGGAGGCTAATATGAAACCAGAGTACATAGTCATTCATACTGCCGCATTTAAAGGTCGAAACTGTGACGCAAAAGTTATTGATCAGTGGCATCGCGCTCGAGGTTGGTCGGGAATCGGTTATCATTTTGTTATTTTGAACGATAAGCACGATGGTAAACCTGACGGCTTAATTGAAGAAGGGCGCCCCATCAATACGTCTGGTGCCCATGCTCGAGGAATTAATTCAAAATCGATAGGAATATGTTGCATTGGGCATGGTGATTACGAAGACTTCACCAGCGCGCAGTATCGATCCTTGATATCAAAGATAAAGAGTTTGAGTGGACAGTTTTCTATACCCATACAAAACGTTATAGGTCATAGAGAGATAAATATATTGATTGATCAGGGTGTTTTATCAGAGACTTACCGAACACAAAAAAGCTGCCCGGGAAATAAGGTAGATCTCGATGCCCTTAGACAGCGAGTCGCTAGTCAGGATGCAGTGCAGACAACCAGTGAGGAAGAGCTGAGACAAGCCATTCGAGTAATAAAAACAAACCGGAGCAGGTTTGGTCAAGCACAAGATGAGTTGCTTGAATTTATCTATCATCCAGAAGTTATAGAGCTGTTGGGTGAAAGACTTTAATAAACAACCGAACACGAGCACGAAGGTTGCTGATGACATGAAGAAAGTAGAATTTTTACTTGCAGAGTTAAATAAAAAGATAAAAATGTTCGGAGATGACTCACGAAAACATAAGAAAATGCATCGTGGATTTCGATATTCAGCCTTTGCTTTTTCAGCTGTGGCTTCATTGTTAGCCGGATTGGCTTTATATTTACCTGAGCAACAAACTATTTTTAATGTTGTCATCCTAACAGTTGGAGCGTTAAGCGGCGTTATCGCTTCAATCGAAGGAATTAGAAAGCCTGACGAACTGTGGATACACGAAAGAACAACCTATCACCTTCTCAATGATTTAAAGCGAGAGGTTGAATATCGACAGGCAAGTGAACTTACTGAAGCTCAGGTTGACGAGCTTTTTACCCGGCTCCAAAACTTGCTGGCAAACGCAGGTGAAAAGTGGAGTTCAGGTATCGTTGGATTGTCAAATGATCAAGAATTAAATTAACAACTCAATTAGGGTTTAGGTGAAAGTAGAATGAAGATCAGGTGGTACTCAACCGGACTATGTTCATTGTTTTTGACTATGAATATATACGCTGCAAGCGAAATAATTATTCCAGAACAGTTTGATATTCTAAAACACAATGATAAGCCATACGAACAAGGTCTATTCGATCAAGATAAAAAGCTAGTCGTCGAGCCAGGAATTCACAAATTTATAGTTCAGTACAGTGACATTATTGATTTGGCAGATAGTGAGTTTGAAGAAGTTGTTTCACGAGAAATTATCGTGGTTTTTGATGTGCAGGATAAGTTCCGTTATGTGATGACATCGATACGACCGGTTCGCCTTGAGCAAGCTCGGGAATTTGCTAGTAGCCCGGTTTACAATATTGAGCGATCGCCCTTATTGGAGAACGAGGGTAACACGGTGATTGTGAGTGAATCAGAAGAGCTTCAGCGTTTAAAGGCTATTTGGCTACGAGCCTCCGATGAAGATAAAAGAAAGTTTGAAGAGTGGAAGAAAAGTAAATAGCGTTTGCTGAACAAAAATACGACTGAATAGTCATATCAACCGATAACTATGCCACAGGAAGGCTGTTTCCGCTTAATTAAAATTTAGTAATGCAGTTCATTGCTAAAGATCTGGTAATTACAGCGGGGGCATCTACACTTTACTAAATTATCAGTAAAAAACTGTAGATGAAACAATCATTACACTACATTGAATTAATACTGGTTGCTATCACTTATGTGATTTTGGCAAGGGTAGGTCAGCTCTTTGCTATTGATCCGGGAAATATAACGCCACTATGGTTTCCATCGGGTGTTATGGTGGCATGGACCTTGTTACGTGGCAGTTACATATGGCCCGGCGTTTTTATTGGAGCATTCTCGGGCAATATCTGGGCTTACTTTAGTGCAGATTCACTTTCTATAGCTATTTCTTCTATCGCTGCGGCGTCTTTCAATGGTGTAGGAGATGTAGTTGCATGTGTTATTTTAGCGGAGCTTGTTTGTAGCAAGTGCAAAACGCGCAACCCTTTTAATAGATCACGTCACTTACTCTGGTTCGTCACGCTCTGCGTATTTGCTGGTCCTTTTATTAGTTCAGCTCTGGGTGTTGGTGGCCTTGTTATTTTTTCATTTATTCCGTTTGAAGATATATTGAATTCAATGGGAGTTTGGCTTTTCGGTGATGCATTAGGTGTACTAATATTCACCCCAATGGTAATAACATGGTGCTTGCCTTCCCGAATACAATACTCCAAAGAGTTACTGGGTTTAATTCTTCTGGCAAGCTACGCTAGTTTGATTACTGGCCTATATTTTGAGCTAATTACAGTCCCGGTTACACTTGAATCTATTGCTTTATTGGGTGTTCCAATAGCCCTTTATGGTTTTTTGTATTACGGACAACGTGTCGCTTTTACAGTACTCCTCGCTGTTGGAGCGGTATCTATCATAGCTACAGTTAATGGAAAAGGTCCCTATGCTCAGGAGGCATTGGCAAACGCAATAATGCAGTTGCAGTTCTTTCTTGGAATTTTTGGTTTATGCATCTACGTAACCGGCGTATTCCTTTCAAGCAAAGAAGAGGTTACCCTTAATTTGGTTAAGAAAAAAGCCGAGCTTGAAACCCTTTATAGGCGGGATCAGCTAACAAATACCTGGAATCGATACCGCATAACAGAATTTTTAGAATACGAGCTGTCCAGATTTAATCGTTACGGTTCGACATTTGGATTGATTCTTTTCGATATTGACGATTTTAAAAAGATAAATGATAGTTTGGGCCATCCGGAAGGAGATAAGCTTTTAGTTGAACTCTGTGATTTAGTGTCCTCTCACACGCGTCAAGTTGATCTTTTCGGACGATGGGGTGGAGAAGAATTTGTAATTGTAGTGGTCGATACTGAAAAATCCGAGCTGGTCGAGCTTTCAAATAAAATTTGTAACCTGATAGCGAATCACCAGTTTGGTTTAGGCGATAAAGTGACTGTAAGCGTCGGAGCAACGATGGTTTCAAAAGGAGATACTGTTCTAAGTCTATTTGATCGCGTCGACGATGCTTTATACTGTTCAAAAAGAGAAGGTAAGAATAAAGTCACTGTAAGTTAAGCACCCAGTGTATACTTACTTTTAATTTTCTTGTCGACGTTTAATCTTTTCTCTATATAAAACCTAGAGCCTTTACGACTCTTGGTTGCTCAAGAGCAGCAGAACCTTTATTTTTCCAAATATTGTAATTTATCTGATTTGCCATCCCAATCGGCAGCATCTGGAAGAGGGTCCTTTTTCTCGGAAATATTCGGCCACTTTTCTGCTAATTCTGCATTTAGATCAATAAAGTGTTTTTGATCGGCAGGTACATCGTCTTCTTCATAAATGGCTTCAGCTGGACACTCTGGTTCACACAATGCGCAGTCGATACACTCATCGGGATGAATAACCAAAAAATTAGGGCCTTCATAAAAACAATCGACCGGACAGACTTCCACACAGTCAGTATATTTACATTTGATACAGTTTTCGGTGACGACAAAAGCCATAATTTACTCCGAAGAATTAATTTGTTGTTGCCACTGGTATACATGTTCTAACGCTTCTCGCGGCGATAAACTGTCAATATCCAGTGCTTTAATCTGTTTGAATACTTGCTCTTTTTGCGCCGACTTTAAGTTTTGCTTTAGCGCTTCTACAGGTGTTTCTTTTAATACTGCACGTTCGGAATGGTTTTCTAACTGCTCGAGTTGAAATCGAGCGGCTTCTATAACTTTTGCAGGAAGTCCTGCAAGTTTTCCAACTTCAATACCGAAACTTTGACTTGCTGGACCTGGATGAATACGGTGTTCGAGGAGCAGTTTTTCACCATGTTCCTGCGCGCCAAAGTGAAAGTTTTGTGCACCTTCAAATTGTTCCGCAAAATCGGTCATTTCAAAGTAATGAGTTGCAAATAAAGTAAAGCTGCCTACCGAATTGTGAATATGCTCAGCAATGGCCCAGGCTAACGACAAGCCATCAAAAGTACTGGTTCCACGACCAATTTCATCAAGTAGCACCAGACTATTTGGTGTCGCGTTTTTTAATATATAGGCTGCTTCGGTCATTTCAACCATAAAGGTGGAACGGCCCGAGGCTAAGTCGTCGGATGCACCGATTCGGGTAAATATTCGATCAACTGGGCCTATTTTTGCGTTTTTTGCTGGTACAAAGCTGCCGATATTGGCCATTAAAACGATCAATGCAGTCTGGCGCATATAGGTCGACTTGCCGCCCATATTCGGCCCGGTAATAATTTGTGTTCTTTGTGTTTTATCGAGCTGGATCGGATTAGCGATAAATGGATGAGTGGTTTGCTCAACGACAGGATGTCTGCCATCTTCAATAATAATCTTTTTTTCGTCGATAAGTTCTGGGCATACATAATTGAAGTTGATGGCTGTTTCGGCAAAGGACTGTAATACATCGATTTCGGCTACGCTTTGTGCGGTTGCATGAATGGCTCGAACTAGAGGCTGTATTTGTACAATCAGCGATTGATACAAATCTTTCTCCAGCGCCAAAGACTTAGCCTTAGCTGATAATACTTGTTCTTCGTATTGCTTTAATTCTGGTGTAATAAAACGTTCGACGTTTTTTAATGTTTGTCGACGAATAAAGTGTTCAGGAACTTCCTGGCTTTGTGCTCGTGAGATTTCAATGTAAAACCCGTGAACTTTATTAAAACCTACTTTTAGGGTTGAAATGCCGGTGTTTTGTTTTTCTTTTTGCTCAAGCTCAATTAAAAAGCTATCGGCGTTGCAGGCTAGATCACGCAGGCGATCAAGCTCTTTATCGAAACCATCGGCAATCACACCACCATCTCGGATGGTAACGGGCGGGTTTTCGATAATAGCCTTGCCCAGTAAGGACTGTAACTCGCTTAAATTAACCAACTCGTCAGCAATAGATTTCAGCACCTTACTTTTAGGAGTGGTAAGTTGTGCTCGTAACTCTTCAATATGAAGCAGACTGTGTTTTAAGCGTACTAAATCCCGCGGACGTGCAGAGCCCAACGCAATTCGAGTGGCAATGCGCTCAATATCAGAGATATGTTTTAACGAGTCACGAATATCGTGGGTGCCATGTTGAATCAATTCTTTGACAATCAGATGACGCAGTTGCACCAATGACCGTTGTGCCAATGGTTGATGTAGCCAGCGCTTTAAAAGGCGTTTTCCCATCACACTGCAGGTTTCGTCTAAAACGGAGAGTAGTGTGTTGTCTTCAGCACCTTGAAGATTTTGTGTTAACTCAAGGTTTTTTCGAGTTGCTGAATCTAGGCGAATGCAGTCTTGATTAAAATAAGGAATTAATTGTTGGATATGCGGCAAAGTGCCGCGCTGCGTTTCTTCCGCGTATTGTAGTACAGCGCCTGCTGCACCGATCGCTTCATTGAACGAGTCGCAACCAAAAGAGGCTAAACTTTCTACCGCTAGCTTTTTGCACAAGCTGGTTCGGTTTTCTTCGATATCAAAGTAGTAATCGGGTAGCTCGCGTAAGCAATGATGCTTCCAACTACCGTCACTTTTTTCGGACACTAAAAGCTCAGCCGGTTGTAATCGGTGTATTTCGCTTTTCAGCTCTTCGCTGGTAGCGAATTCTCCGACCCAAAATTGACCACCTGCCAAGTCAAGCCAGGCTAGACCATGATTTCGTCGAGATTGAAAAATAGCTGCGAGTAGTTGTACTGCATCACTAGCAAGTAAGGATTCATCGCTAACTGTACCAGGTGTCAAAATTCGAACAACTTTACGTTCGACGGGTCCTTTGCTGGTCGCAGGATCGCCAATTTGTTCGCATATAGCGACTGACTCACCCAGTTTTAATAATCGGGAAAGATAGTTATCGACCGCATGGTAGGGAACGCCAGCCATTGGAATAGGCTCGCCAGCGCTTTGCCCTCGCTTAGTTAAGGTAATATCTAATAGGTCAGCCGCTTTGATGGCGTCGTCAAAAAACAGCTCATAAAAGTCACCCATACGATAAAACAGCAACTGATCGGGATGCGCCGCTTTTATCGACAGATATTGGCGCATCATCGGAGTGTGCGCTTTCAGGTCGTCTAGTATAGAATTGGTTCCTTGTTTCATGGCACCGATTGTACTCGAACCCTTTACCGTGAAACAAAAGAAAATTGGGAAAAGGTCGGAGCCTGATTAAATGTCCAACAATATTGATTCAATCTTGAGCGCTCTTGCTCAAGAGGCCACCCGTCGAGGCCTGATTATTGCCACTGCCGAATCTTGTACCGGCGGTTGGATCGCCAAATCCATAACTGATTTACCAGGTAGTTCGGCTTGGTTTGACTGTGGTTTTGTGACCTACAGTAATCACGCAAAACAAACTATGTTGGGCGTCAGTGATGAATTAATAAGCAAACACGGCGCAGTGTCCAGGGAAGTGGTTGAATCCATGTGCCAAGGTGCGTTAAAACACTCGAAAGCCAATTGGTCGATTGCCGTCAGTGGTGTCGCGGGTCCTGACGGTGGCACCCCCGATAAACCAGTGGGTACCGTTTGGATAGCTTGGCAGAAAAAGTCTGGAGTGCCTACCGCTAAGCTGTATTATTTCCAAGGCGACCGAGATTTAGTTCGACGACAAACGGTGCAATACGCGCTTGATGAGTTATTGAACTTGGTGGCAAAACAACTACCTAAAAAATAACTATTCATTTGAGTAGTTATATGGAATAATGACCCCATTGTATCGCTTAAATAATAAACATTTGTCTGGAGAAAACGATGGACGATAGCAAAAAGAAAGCCTTAGGCGCGGCCTTATCACAAATAGAGCGCCAATTCGGCAAGGGTTCGATCATGCGCATGGGCGATCCGCAAAATGCCAGGGAATTTGAGGTGATTTCTTCAGGTTCATTAGGCTTGGACTTAGCGCTAGGTGTTGGCGGCTTCCCGAAAGGACGAATTATTGAAATTTACGGGCCAGAGTCGTCCGGTAAAACCACTATAGCGTTGCAGGCGGTTGCCAATTGTCAGAAGAATAATGGTACTGCGGCTTTTGTGGATGCAGAACACGCTTTAGATCCCGTTTATGCTGAAAAACTCGGTGTTAACCTGGATGACTTGCTGGTTTCGCAGCCCGATACCGGTGAACAAGCACTGGAAATTACCGATATGCTGGTACGCTCCGGAGCAGTAGATATTATCGTTGTTGACTCGGTTGCCGCATTAACGCCAAAAGCCGAAATAGAAGGTGAGATGGGCGACTCACACATGGGATTACAAGCTCGCTTAATGTCTCAGGCGCTGCGTAAGCTTACTGCTAATATTCAACGCGCCAATTGTACGGTTATCTTTATCAACCAAATTCGTATGAAGATAGGCGTAATGTTTGGCTCGCCCGAAACTACCACCGGTGGTAACGCGCTTAAATTTTACTCCTCAATTCGTTTGGATATTCGTCGTACCGGTTCAATTAAGCAGGGCGACGAAGTAGTCGGTAACGAGACTCGTGTCAAAGTAGTTAAAAACAAGGTCGCACCTCCCTTTAGACAAGCTGAGTTCCAGATTATGTATGGTGAAGGAAGCTCATTAGAAGGCGAGCTGATCGATCTTGGGGTAAAAGAA
>JBFHVL010000039.1:0-20651 GCA_041589565.1 Kangiellaceae bacterium
CACTATCTAAGAGAACTGGCAGCCGCCCTGCACGGTTATTATCAAGTGGGGTCAGATAAACCCGAACAGCGCTGGATTGTTGACGATAAAAACCTGTGTGATGCGCGCATGACGCTTATCCTTGCCGTCAAACAGGTCATTGCTAATGGACTGGATTTGCTTGGAGTAAGCGCTCCTGAGAGTATGTAAGGGTCAATTAACCGAAACAACTCACTCTCCGATACGGTGAGTGATTTCGTTAACAATAAAATGAATAAAATTATGGCCAGAGATTACGCAAAAAAAACCAAAGCCAAATCACGCAAAGGTGCCAGCGCTACCCGCCGTAAAAAAACCGGGTTCCCGACCGCGGCCGTGTTGATTGTAGGAATGATTGTTGGTGGCTTTATTGCGTTTTTGGCTTATTTAAAATTTATTCCTAATGGCGAAAAGCCGCAACTCACGACAGAAATAAAAAAGCCCGAACCAAAGAAACCTGAGCCTGCTCCAAAACAAGAGCCGGAAGTACCCAAGTATACCTTTTACGATTTACTGGAAGATAAAGAAGTGATCATTCCGGAAGACGAGTTAAAGCGCCCTGAAAACAAAGTCTCAATGCAATACATCATGCCATGCGCATCCTTCAGTCAGCAGGAAAATGCCGATGCCTTAAAAGCGAAAATCGCGCTGTTAGGATTTGAAAGCAAAATCGAACCGGTCACGTGGAATAACAAGCAACTTTACCGTGTTCAACTGGGGCCTTTTGCCAGCAAACGTCAGGCTGAATCCATTCGCCACCGGTTACAGGAAAATGATATTAACGATTGTAAAATTTGGGGCCGAAAGCTTTAAAGCTTTTAGCCCCGTTCGGTTTGCATTTAACAAAATATTCTTATCGAAAAATAAAAAGCTTTAACGCATCGAGTGCTAACTCGCGACGATTAACTTGACGCCCTGCAATTGCAAAGAGGCTTTATCAATATGCTTCAAGCTTCGTTCGATCAATTGTTTCAATATGACGATTTCTTCATCACGAATATTCGGATTAACGACTTTCAAGTCCTTTAGTCGCTGACATTCACCACCCAGCAGTTGATTCACTTTTGCCATCGCCGATTGTTTTAACTCGGAAACGCGAGACTCAACCAGAGATTCGCTGCGTGAAACCATCGACTCAACTTGTTTTTTTACCTGCTCAATCACCTGCCGCGCCACTTTTTTCTTCAACGGCTGACTCAGTCCATTAAGTGCCTTATGACTCACCACCTGGGATAAGTCTTTTCCATTTGCATCAATCAGCACGCGTATCGGTTGTTGCGACAAAAAGCGGTGAATTTGCAGCTCTTTCGGAGCGATACTTTGCAAAGTAAAATAACTTTCCATTAATAATGTTCCTGGCTTTAAGCCTTTTACCGAAATGGTTACTGCAGTCGCATTCCCAGTATCACTTTTCGCCAACATATCCATAGCTTCAACCACCATGGGATGCTCCCAGCTTAAAAACTCAATGTCGTCACGCGACAAAGCTTTCAGTCGATCTAGAGTGACCGTAGTACCTTCTTCGCGCAAGCCGGGAAAGTAGCTGTGTTTCATATGATCGCTAGGGCGCAAAACCCAGCTTAAAGTAGAATGATCTTCCTGCTCGACACCAAATTCATCCAGCAACTGCTCAAAGTAGTTGCCCAACTGATGCGGATCTTCCTGTTCCAGAATTTGCTCTACCCATTGATCGGCTTGCGGTTGTCGGCAGGAATTAAGCTCCAGCAACCGATCACGCCCTTGATCCATTTGCTGTCTTAATTCAGAGACCTGGTCTCGTGTTGAATTGATTAACCCTCCGTGATCGGATTCAGGAGACTGTAGTGCCTCAGATAAAGTACTCAATTTCGATTCAAAAACCGAGTAACCCGCACTGAAGCTTTGCTCAAATAAATTCAATCCCTGATGATACCAGTCGAATAAAACAGACTGTGCCGACGGTTGCAGATAGGGCACATGAATTTCGATGGTGTCACGCTGACCAATACGATCCAGTCGCCCGATGCGCTGTTCAACTAAGTCGGGGTTGCCCGGCAAATCAAAAAAGATCAGGTGATGGGCAAATTGGAAGTTGCGGCCCTCACTGCCAATCTCCGAGCAAAAGAGTATTTGTGCACCTTCGTCACGATCGGCGAAATAAGCCGCGGCACGGTCACGCTCTACCAAAGTCATGCCTTCATGGAAGCAACTGCACTTAAAGCCCAGCTTTTTACTAAAGTGCGACTGTAAAGTTTTCGCGGTACTGGCGTGATGTGCGATCACCAAAACTTTTTCTGGCTTAAGCTCAGAAAGCTTTTGCTCCAGCCAATCGACCCTGGGATCTCGTGATAGCCACACTTCCGGCACCAACTCCCGTTCAGGCGTCAATCCCGCCCAACCCAAATGCAAAGGCTCATCGTCTTCCGGGGTATAAATCTCCGGGCAAGACAATGGATAGGTATGCAATCGGCGTTCAGGAAATCCGCTAATGGCAGAGCGGGTGTTACGAAATAAAACTCGTCCGGTTCCATGTTGATCAATAAGCTGCTCAAGTAATTGTTGGCGCGCACTGTTATCCAATTCGTTTTCGGGCAGTTCCAATGCCATGCCTTGCGGTAATATTGATTTTAGCTCCGCTCCAGTAACAGCACCTTGCTGGTTGAGCTTATCGACAAGCTGCGATATTCCTTCATATTGGCCGGCTTCATCACGAAAAGCCGCCAGATCGTGGAAGCGATCCGGGTCTAGTAAACGCAAACGAGCAAAATGACTGTCCAATCCAGCCTGCTCGGGCGTCGCTGTTAACAATAATAGGCCTTTGGCACGCTGGCCCACCTGCTCCACCAACTGATAGTCAGCACTTACCTGCTGCTCACTCCATTGTAAATGATGCGCTTCATCCACCACCAATAAATCCCAGTGGCATTTCAGCAACTCATCCTGCATGGCTTTATGCCGCATCAGGCCGTCGATGCTGCAAATGATCAGTTGTTCCATTTCAAAGGGATTAACCGGCTCTCCGGTGTCGAGATCAATATCAGGCGATTCCGACAAAGCCGCAAAGCGAGATTCGTCAAACAAAGCAAAACGCAAATTAAAACGTCTCAGCATTTCCACCAGCCACTGATGTACCAGTGAGTCAGGCACCAGAATCAAAACGCGAGACGATCGGCCAGTATGCAATTGATGGTGAATGATCATTCCGGCTTCGATAGTTTTTCCCAGTCCAACCTCATCAGCCAGTAATACTCTTGGCGCAAAACGCGATGCCACTTCGCGCGCGATATACACCTGATGCGGTAGCAGCTCGACACGGGCGCCCATTAAACCATTGACTGGACTTTGCGCTAATTTATCCAGGCGCTCAAAGGTGTCATAACGCAATTGGTAGCTGGACTCGTCATCAATTTGTCCGTTTAGCAGTCGCTGCTCTGGTGCGCTGAATTGAACATAGCAATTCAACTGCATTTCCGTGATCTGATGGCTTTGCCCATTAGCATCTTCACACACATAAATTTTTAGCCCTCGGTGCTCGAGCACCTCGCTAACCTGATACTCCACCTCGTCCATATCGCTCAGACGATCGCCCACCTGATACACAATGCGACTTAAAGGAGCATTGTCGATAGCAAAATGTCGAGATTCGTTAACGGCGGGGAAAAAGATTTCGATGCGGCGGCCTTCCACCGACTGAATTTGACCTAAGCCAAGACTGGCATCGGAATGGCAGATCCAGCGCTGACCTACGACGGGCATTTCATTCATAGTAACTATGTTGCAAGACGGAAAACGGGGGCGGCATTCTACCACCGAACGCATGAAATTAAAGGGGCAAGCCAAGATAAAGCTTACCCAATGGCAATAGTCTGTCGTCAGTTATTACGCATAATGCTCACAATCGCATCAGCGTGCTCGGCCACTTCCCTTCCTAAATCAGTAAGATACCCCCCATCTTTCTGGGTGATCAGTTGTTTCTGGAACAGCCGTTCAGCCGCCGTGATCAAGTGGGCATCGGCAGTTGAATGGACTTTTATCCCTTCCTGACTGGTATTCAGATTAAAACGAACCAAAATATTCAACTCATCCATCAATTCCTGACTAAATGGCATGGTCTACCCTCTTAAGTTGATCAAATCAGACATAAACGCCTGCGCTCCGGTTAACTATAGCGCGTCCTGAATCAGGCTGCACCCAGCTTTGTTTACCTTGAATTCACCAGGTTTGCCCCCACATAGGCAATCTTTCGGGTACATAAAAACTCTATCAGGAGTCTATTTTGGAACAATTTCGAGGAACCACGATTCTTTCGGTACGTCGTAACGGCCAGGTGGTGATCGGTGGCGACGGACAGGTCTCACTCGGCAATACCGTGATGAAAGGCAATGCCCGCAAAGTGCGCCGCCTGTATCACAACAAAGTATTAGCAGGATTCGCTGGAGGCACAGCGGACGCCTTTACGCTTTTTGAGCGCTTTGAAGCCAAACTGGAAATGCATCAGGGCAAACTTCTGCGCGCGGCAGTTGAGCTGGCCAAAGACTGGCGAACCGACCGAATGCTACGACGACTGGAAGCCATGCTGATTGTCGCCGATAAAGAACATTCTTTTATTATTACCGGAAATGGCGATGTGATTGAGCCTGAACATGAAGACGGCGGTCTGCTGGCCATAGGTTCAGGCGGCTCCTTCGCCCAAGCAGCGGCGAAAGCTCTGTTGGAAAACACTGATATGGGTGCCCGCGAAATCGTCGAAGCCGGATTAAAAATTGCGGGAGATATCTGCGTCTACACCAACCAGAGCCTCACGATTGAAGTTCTCGACTAAATTCAGCAACCACACTTAACACGCAAACCGAACACTTACAGAGAATTCCAAACACTATGACACAAATGACACCTCGAGAAATTGTCCACGAGCTGGACAAACACATCATTGGCCAAAACGCGGCAAAGCGCGCCGTTGCCATTGCCCTGCGTAATCGCTGGCGACGCATGCAGGTCGAAGAAGAGCTACGCAATGAGATCACGCCAAAAAATATTTTAATGATTGGTCCCACCGGTGTCGGTAAAACCGAGATCGCCCGCCGACTGGCCAAATTGGCCAATGCCCCTTTTATAAAAGTCGAAGCCACCAAGTTTACCGAAGTAGGTTACGTGGGCCGCGATGTCGACTCCATTATTCGCGATCTGGTGGATGCCGCCTTTAAAATGCTGCGTGAGCAGGAAGTGGAGCGAGTTAAACACCGCGCACAAGACGCTGCCGAAGAGCGCATTCTCGACGCGTTGCTACCCCGTCCACGCAGTACGGGTTTTGATACCGAAGACAAACCTGTAGAAGATCAAAGTACGACGCGCCAGTTATTCCGTAAAAAGCTTCGTGAAGGCGTGCTGGACGACAAAGAAATTGAAATTGAAGTCGCCGGTCCTCAAGTGGGCATCGAGATCATGGCACCACCCGGCATGGAAGAAATGACCAGCCAATTGCAGAGCATGTTCCAGAACATGAATCCCAGTAAGTCCAAGCGCCGGAAAATGAAAGTCAAAGACGCCTTCAAACTCGTCAGCGAAGAAGAAGCCGAGCGCCTGATTAACCTCGATGACTTAAAGAACAAAGCCGTCGAAGCCGTTGAGCAAAATGGCATTGTGTTTATCGATGAAATCGACAAGGTCGCGAAACGTCAAGAAACTTCGGGTGGTGATGTATCACGCGAAGGGGTACAGCGTGATCTGTTGCCCTTAGTTGAAGGCTGCACCGTCAGCACCAAATACGGCATGATCAAAACCGATCACATTTTGTTTATTGCATCGGGCGCCTTCCACTTGGCCAAGCCCTCCGATCTAATTCCCGAACTGCAAGGTCGACTGCCTACCCGCGTTGAGCTTAAATCACTGACCGTTGAAGACTTCGAGCGCATATTAACGGAAACCGATGCGGCTTTAACCAAACAGTACATTGCCCTATTAGCCACCGAAAACCGCATGATTGATTTCGATGCCAGCGGTATTCGCCGCATTGCCGAAATTGCCTGGCAGGTAAATGAACGTACCGAAAATATCGGCGCTCGTCGGTTACAGACGGTTATGGAAAAACTGCTGGAAGAGATCAGCTTTAATGCCGCTGATCCTGCCGATCCCATTATGATCAATGCCGATTATGTCAACCAGCAACTGGCCGATCTAGCAGAAGACGAAGACTTAAGCCGGTTTATTTTATAATCTAAACCTCCCTGGCCACTGTTAATGCGAGTAACACCAGCGACGACAGTGGCTATATTAGTTTCAACAACACGGCTGCGAGTAGAGCAAGATGAGTCAAACACCCCCTCCCTCGGATATTAAATTCCATCAACAAAGCCAGCAGCTGGAAGTCATCTTTGCCGATCAAACCTTCAAGCTCAGTGCCGAATACTTACGCGTTTTCTCACCCTCTGCCGAAGTTCGAGGTCATGGTGGTGGCCCACTCAAGTTAGTCGCAGGCAAAAAAGACGTAAAGATTATTGGCATTGAACCGGTTGGGCATTACGCTATCAAACTGACCTTTGATGACGGTCACGACTCAGGTCTGTATACTTGGCAGACTTTACGCGAACTGGGCGATGCGTTTGAAGGCAACTGGCAGGACTATGTGCAACGGCTGGAAGCAGAAGGACAAACGCGCGAAGTAAAGCCGCTGTTTAAGAAAGCGGATTGATCGCAACCTCGCCTCTCGAATCGAATGAAACGGCAAAGCGAATGAAAGATAAAACCCACTTCGGTTATCAAACCGTCGATGTTAATGAAAAGCAAAAATTGGTAGCCAATGTATTTCACTCAGTAGCTGCTAAATACGATCTCATGAATGACGTTATGTCGATGGGCATTCATCGTTTATGGAAGCGCTTCACCATCGAAATGAGTGGCGTGCGCAAAGGCCAGGCGGTGTTGGATCTGGCTGGCGGAACGGGTGATCTCGCGGCAAAATTCGCCGATAAAGTGGGACACGAAGGCAAAGTTGTGTTGGCCGATATCAATGAGTCCATGCTCAATGTTGGGCGTGATAAACTCACCGACAAAGGCTACGGCCATCGCATTCAATTTGCACAAGTAAACGCCGAATCATTACCCTTTGAAGACAACAGTTTCGATATCATTACCATTAGTTTCGGGTTGCGAAACGTCACCCACAAAGACAAAGCGCTACAAAGTATGTATCGCGTACTTAAACCGGGCGGCCGATTGCTGGTGCTAGAGTTTTCCAAACCCGAACACGAGTGGTTGAATAAAGTTTACGATACCTATTCTTTTAATTTGCTACCCGCTATGGGCAAACTGCTTGTTAATGATTCAGAAAGCTATCGGTATCTGGCCGAATCTATTCGCATGCACCCTGATCAGAACACTCTAAAACAAATGATGCTGGATGCGGGGTTTGACGAAGTGGAATACCATAATATGACCGGTGGTATTGTTGCGCTTCATCGCGGTTTTAAATTTTAGAAGACGCTAACTCAATGCTCACCTTAAACCTGGCAACAGCGGCGGTACTGGAAAAAGCGGTCAACAAATTGGTCTCGCTCGATCTTGATGCCCAGGAAAAAATAAAGCCTTTAATCAATAAACGCGTTGCTATTGAGCTGACGGACTGGCAACTCACTTACATATTCGATATAGGCGAAGACGCAATCTGTATCGATACGCAAAAAGAAATACCCTGCCAGGTGACCCTGAAAGGAACCAGCTTTGCATTTTTCAATATGGCCAGCACCGAACGTGGTGGCGATGCGCTGTTTAAAGGCGAAGTGTTGTTTGAAGGCGAAGTCAGTACCGCACAATCGTTTCAAAAATTCTGGCAATCATTGGAAGTCGACTGGGAAGAAGAGCTATCCAAATACACCGGTGATGTGATTGCTCATCAAATCGGACAAACAGCTAAGCAGCTGCATCAGCAATTCAATCGTTTATTTAATACAGCGCAACAAAATTTAAGCGAATATGCGAAGGAAGAATTTCGCATGACGCCCGATCCCATTGAAGTTGAAACTTTTTACGACGAACTCGACAATTTAAAAAGTGATGTCAATCGACTGCATGCACGCATTCAACAATTACAACAAAAAATTAAATCCTGATGGCGATAAAAAACTTCACACGACTCTTTTCCATTAATCGTACGCTGATTAAGCATGGACTCGATGAATTGCTCGAGTTAACGCCACTGGCCAAATACAGTCCACTGTTAAAACTGTTTGCCTTCACTCCGGCCCGCGAAAAACAGAAACCACGCGGCGAACGATTACGCGAAGCATTGACCGAATTGGGTCCGATATTTATAAAGTTTGGACAGATGCTTTCAACACGGCGTGATCTATTGCCCGAGGACCTCGCCACCGAGTTAGCCTTTCTGCAGGATCAGGTGCCACCGTTTTCAGAGTCCGAGGCGCAAGCTCGCATCGAGCAACAACTGGGACAACCTATTGAATCGATTTTTTCTGAATTTGAATCCACCCCGATGGCATCAGCCTCCATTGCTCAGGTACACAGTGCCAAATTAAACGATGGTGAAAAAGTTGTTGTTAAAGTGATTCGCCCCGGCATTCGTAAATTAATTGAACGGGACATAGCACTGCTAAAACAACTCGCCGCCTGGATTGAAGAACATCTGCCCGATGGTAAACGGTTTAAACCACGTCAGGTGGTGGCGGATTATGAAGCAACGATTTATCAGGAGCTGGATTTACGCACCGAAGCGGCCAACACCATGCAGCTACGGCGCAATTTTGAAAACAGCGAACTGTTGTATGTTCCTCAAGTCTACTGGGACCTGACGCGCGAAAAAGTGATGGTTCAGGAAAAAATACATGGCATTCCAGTGGCTAATATAGAGCAACTGCAAGCGGCAGGCACCAATATGAAAGAGCTGGCTCACCGCGGAGTGGAAATCTTTTTTACTCAGGTGTTTCGCGATAGCTTTTTTCATGCCGATATGCATCCCGGCAATATTTTTGTTGATGTCAGTGATCCACAAAAACCACGTTACATTGGCATCGACTGCGGCATTATGGGAACGTTGGGAGAGCAAGATAAACGCTATCTGGCGCAAAACTTCCTAGCTTTTTTCGATCGCGATTATCGCCGCATCGCCGAACTGCACGTTCAATCGGGATGGATAAACCCCAAAACCTCCATTGAAGCTTTTGAAGCTGCCGTTCGTACCGCCTGTGAACCTATTTTTGGCAAACCCTTGTCAGAGATTTCCTTTGGTCAGTTTTTAATTCAGTTATTTCAGGTTGCCCGTCGTTTTCAAATGGAAGTTCAACCGCAATTGGTATTATTGCAAAAAACCTTACTCTACATTGAAGGCCTGGGCCGTCAGCTTTACCCCGAATTAGATTTATGGGAAACGGCGCAGCCTTACCTACGACGTTGGGTGAAAGATCAGTACGGAGCCAATGCGGTGATTAACAAGTTAAAACACAAATGGCCCATTTGGATGGAACAGCTCCCCGAAATGCCAGAGAAATTAGCGAGCTTCTTACAAGAATCGCAGAACTCCAACCAACAGTTAAAACAGCTGATCGAGCAATTGGAGCAGTTTAATCGTCAACAAAAAAAACGCCGCCGGTTGACGGTGTTTGCAGCCATTGGTGTCAGCATCACCCTGTTTTCGGGATTTTTACTCAATGCCGGTTTTATTGATGGCGCCGGACTATCGTTGATTGCCGCTGGTGTGGCTTTTATTCTGGCTGTCCGCAATAGCTGATTTGTGACCCTTTTGTCACCTTTTTGCGGTGTCTGGAGTTGGTAAGAAGCGAGCGGTGAGTTACCATTAACCCAATGCCTATCAAACACAGGAAGCAAGTATGAGCGACTGTTTGTTTTGCAAAATTATTGCTGGCGAGATCCCTTCGAATAAAGTGTATGAAGACGATCATCTGGTGGTGTTTCATGACATTGCCCCCAAAGCGCCGACCCATGTTTTGGTGGTTCCGCGTAAACACATTCGCAGTTTAAAAACTGCGGATGAAAGCGATCGTGAATTGATGGGACATATTATGCTGACCATTCCCAAGATTGCCGAGCAACTGGGATTAACTGAAGGTTTTCGCACGGTTCTAAATACCGAAAAAGGCGGCGGACAGGAAGTGTTTCATATTCACTTTCATGTTCTCGGCGGCGGCCCAATGCCTTTTGCTTAGTAGCCACAATTTAAGTAATCATCACTTGATGTGATCATGAGGAAATCATTATGGGATTTAGTATTTGGCAAATTTTAATCATCTTGCTGATTGTGATTTTACTATTTGGCACCAAAAAGCTACGTAATATGGGTGGCGATCTGGGAGCCGCAGTAAAAGGATTCAAAGAAGGTATCAAAGACGATGATGACAAAAAAGACGAAGAAGAAGCCGCGAATCTGGAGCAGAAGCAAGGCGAAACCATTGAGGGTGAAATAACCCACAAAGAAGAGAAAACCAAGTAATTCTAAACGAATAACTGGTTGCAATAGAATCCATCTATGCCTTTTGACATTGGTTTTTTTGAGCTTTGCGTCATCATCATTGTTGCGCTACTGGTTCTGGGCCCCGAGCGGCTGCCAGTGGCGGCGCGTGCTTTGGGGCGCTGGTTTGGTAAAGCGCAGCGCGCCTTCACTTCGGTTAAAAATGAAATCAATCGTGAGTTACAACTGGATGAGTTACGCCAGCAATTGAAAGAACAGCAACAAAAGATGGATCAATTGATCAACCAGCAGGAGCTGGGTGATCTACAGCAACAAATTGAAGAAACCCGCGCAGCATTCCGCCGTGAAATGGAACAGCAGCAAGCGGAACTGAATCGAGCGAAGGAAGAAGCCAGCAGTGATGCCAGCGAGAAGACAGAAGCAAAATCGGAAGAGGCCCAGGACGATATGTCTGGCTGTAAGAATCCGGTAGAGTTTGAGCCGCTGCCGCGCAAAGATGACCCGCAAGCCGATCAGCACAACACCATTCACCAAGAACCATCCAGTCCTAAGACCGGTTCCTAGCAATGACGAAAACTCAGACGCCACCCGATGATAAGGAAATGCCCTTACTAGCGCATTTGGTTGAATTGCGCTCTCGCCTGTTAAAAGCAGTGTTGTCGATTCTGATTATTTTTATGGGACTGATTTATTTTGCCAACGATTTATACCTAATTGTTTCGCAGCCGTTGATCGCCAGCCTCCCGGAGGGCAGCGAAATGGTTTCTACCAGTGTGATCGCGCCATTTTTTACTCCGTTTAAACTAACTCTGGTGCTGTCTTTGTTTCTGTCGATGCCAGTGATTCTGCATCAAATTTGGGGGTTTATTGCTCCTGCCCTGTATCAGCATGAAAAGCGACTGGCGGTGCCCCTCTTGGTCAGCAGTATCGTGCTGTTTTATCTCGGAATGACCTTTTGCTATTTTGTGGTTTTCCCGCTGATGTTCCAGTTTTTCCCCTCGGTGATCCCGGAAGGTATCCGTTACATTCCCGATATGACCGACAGTCTGGACATCATGCTTAAACTCTTCTTTGCCTTTGGTATCGCTTTTGAGGTACCGATTGCCACTATGCTGCTGATCTGGTCTGGAGCAACAACGGTTGCCAGCCTTAAGGAAAAACGTCCCTATATTATTGTCGGTGCTTTTGTGGTTGGGATGTTATTGACACCACCCGACGCCATCTCACAAACCCTGCTGGCGGTTCCTATGTGGATGCTGTTTGAGCTGGGTATTATATTCGCCGTCTGGATAAAGCCCGAAAAGAAGCCGGCCGAAGAATAGTCTCAAATTACAGATACGTTTGCATTTCCCCCGTTCTGTCGCTACGATCATCGACTGGTATGACCAGAAAAACATCCTATGCGACGCAAACTCACCCCCAAATGGCTTAAACGCATCCTAAACCTGTGGCCTCCCTATCTGGGTGCCGGTATTAAGGTTATGGAAATCAGCGAAAACTGGGATTACGTGAAGGTAAAGCTGAAAAAGGGCATGCTGAACAGCAATTATTTCGGTACAGCCTACGGTGGTTCCCTCTTCTCTATGACAGACCCTTTTTATGTGCTGTTGCTAACCAACCGGCTAGGTCGTGATTATATTGTATGGGACAAAGGCGCCAGCATTAAGTACATCGCCCCGGGCAAAACCGATGTGCACTGCGAATTCAGACTCAGTGAAGAGCAAGTCGAAAGCATCCGTCAAAAAGCCCATGAGCTGGGCAAGTACGAGCCTGAGTTTGAAGTGGATGTGGTTGATGTCGAAGGAAATTTAATCGCCAAAGCCTTCAAAAAGCTATACGTCAAGCCAAAGCAGAAGTAACTAAAATGGCATAAAAAAAGGCGAACCTTGTGGGCTCGCCTTTTTTGAATCAGGAACTTATCGAACTTATAAAGCTACGATGTTCTCTGCTTGAGGACCTTTTTGACCTTGAGTAATGGTGAACTCAACAGCCTGGCCTTCAGCCAAAGTTTTGAAACCTGAACCAGTGATTGCACTGAAGTGAGCAAATACATCTGGGCCATTTTCTTGTTGAATAAAGCCAAAACCTTTAGATTCGTTGAACCACTTAACGGTTCCTTTAACTGTAGACATAGTGACATCCTATATTTGGTACATTTTTGCCTTTCGGCGTGAGTAGCTTTGAAACTTAGACTTAAACTTTGAGAACTGCAGGACGGCAACGTATATGAATACAGCCTTTTGTAGATCTTAAATGGAGACTTTATTTCTTGCTGGCCGCGAATATACACAGGTCAGCAGGCATTGTCGAGAAAAATTTAAGCTGTTACCCCACTTTCTTTAGTATTTACCTTAACTTAGCTCCAAGTGAGATTGTCTGCCCGTAGCAACGAAGTGAAAGACTCGAGTCACCTAGCCTCCCTTCGAGCTGTTTGATTAGCCTTCGATAAACTCCGCCAGCGTATTACTTTCACCTAAGTTGCGTATCTAGCGCAACTTGTTCAAAAATCATAACGTCCGCTCATTGTATTAAGCGATTCATTGTTTTTCTTAGCTACACATTATTCTTAATCGCTTCACTGTCTCAGGAACTATAATCATTACTCACTTTTCAACGTATTAACTGCTGATCATATAAACATAATGCTATGAATCTAAATCGCCGCAAGTTGCTCAAACTAAGCTCTCTATCGTCTTTATGTTTTTCGATTCCAAGCTGGGCTAAGTGGGATGTAAAAGCATCACTACCGATTCGAGTACAAGAGATTTATCCCACAGTTCATAAAGGTCAGATATACGTTGCAGGCGGACTTTCACCTGACACTACTGAGTCGAGTGGCGTGAGCGACAAGGTATGGCGCTACAGGCCAGATCAAGATAAATGGATGGAAGCAGTCAGTTTGCCGGAACCTCGCCACCACCCACACTTAATTTCTACTGGTGAGAGTTTGTATGCGTTTAGCGGCTTTGTTATTGGAAATGGCGGTCGCTGGTTCGCGAGTCGAGATGTATTAATGCTCGATGAAAAAGCGAAGCATTGGAAAAAAATCGCCGAGATGCCGTTTCCCATGTGTGAAACGGTTGCCACAGTAATAAATCAAAAAGTACACCTGGCCGGTGGTCGACGTCCATTCAGCCTAAATAATGGCGAGTGGCAACATCATGACGATATCAATGAGCATCTTATTTTTGATCCTTCGACAAAAGAATGGGCCAAGGGTCCTCCTCTTCCAACAGCTAGAAATAGCGCCGCGGGTGTACTGCTTAATAATCGCTGGCACATCGTTGGTGGTCGCACAGTTCGTAACGGTAACCTGGCGGTTAATGAGGTTTATGATGCGAGTACAAATCAATGGTCCTCATTAAAACCCATGCCACAAACTCAAGGTGGATTGGCGGCCGCTGCTTTGGGGGACTCGATAGTTGTCTTCGGCGGCGAGTATTTTGATAACGGTGGAGGTGTTTATAAAGAGGTTTGGCAATACCTTCCCGGTACCGACGAATGGAAGCACCTTACGGATATGCCAGTTCCCCGCCACGGTTTGGGAGCAGTCACTCTTGCCAATGAAATTTATGTCGTCGCGGGTGCTACGCATGCAGGAGCCAAAGGCACCAGTGATCGCCTGTCGGTGTATAAACTCTAATGAATTGTATCAGGCAAAAAGCCAGAATTTGACTACACTTAGATAAATGGGGTGTCGGCGCAAACACCTAATATAAAGATGGATTTTATTTCTGGTTCGCTTATGACAGAAACCAACACGCTTCCCAAACAACGATTACTCGAAAGCGATGACGAGTGGCAAACGCTCGACTGTTATCGATTTAACGATATTAAGCAAAGGCTGGAGCTTCGTGCAAAAACCGGCAAGCCCATGCACGGATTTCGCTTGGCTCGATGCAACTTGGAGTCGATTAATTTAGTAAATCACAATGCCAAGCATGGCTACCAATTGACTAACTGCGACCTATACCGCGCGAAAATGAGTCACGCCCACTGCTTTATGCTCGATTTATCTGGGTCTTCGTTAATGAAAGCCGATTTTAGTTACGCTAATTTACATTGCGCTAATCTGGAAAACTGTAATTTGCTGGGCACCGTATTTGAGAATGCCAAGATAGAGCATGTTTACTGGGGCAAAGAAGTTATACAGGAACGCCAGGCTAAAACCGCCCCAACGCATAAAGCAAAGCTTGACTACTACGAGCAAGCCGAAGAAATCTATCGAAATTTGAGAAAAACGGCCGAGCGACAAGGCCTGTTTGAAACAGCGGGTCACTTTTTTCAGAAAGAGATGATCATGCGCCGCAAGCAAATGCCTCGCGGATCGCTGCGTCGTATTATTTCAAAAATTGTCGATTTATTTTGCGGCTACGGGGAAAAGCCGCTTCGCGTAATCCTATTTTCCATAGCCACTATTATCACATTCGCCATGATGTACTTTTTTGCTGGGCTTTCATTTAGTGGGGAGTCACTGGGATTTAATCCAGAGCTAGGATTTTTGGAAAATACCAAAGTATTTTTGAGCAGCTTGTATTTTAGCGTGGTCACTTTTACCACGCTGGGCTATGGCGATTTAGCTCCTGTGGGATTTGCCCGCGCACTTGCCGCACTGGAAGCCTTTATTGGAAGTTTTACCTTAGCGTTATTTGTGGTGGTATTTGTAAAAAAAATGACGCGTTGAAGAATTGCTTTGGTTACTATGAACTTACTCTTCTAAAATAGCCTTTGTTGTGAAGCTTAGATAACTAAATATCGACATAATTAAAAAGTGCCGCGGCACATTACTTAGAAATTGTATAAGTTGCTCTGATGACATTATATTGACTTGAGTACTTTCTCCAGTTCCACTCGCCATCTAATAGAGAGACGTTGTCAATACCATAACGCTGCATATCTTCAAGCGAATAATCAAACCCAGCAATAGGCCTTTGAGTGAAAAAAGCTTTTAGTTTGTCCCAAAAGCTTATTTGTTCAAAGCCAGCTATACAGATATTATAGTCAACGCCAATCTCTCGAAAAAACGTCTCTTCTCTTAACCTCCATTCAACTGCATAATCGAGATCTTCATTGACTAACGCATCAATGCTTTCTTGGAAGGAGTTGCCGTGCCATATTAAAACAGAGTTCTTTTTTAAAGCCTTTTTCCTAGCAGCGGTAAATACATAGTTTGCACACGATGAAGCACACCCTCTATCAACAACCAATAGTAAGTTCTTACTTCTTACCCACTCACCGAAATCCATACCAGCATGTACATCGCCACCTTGACTATTGATAATGAGCTGATTTGGTTTTTCCTTTGATTTTTCATACAAGCTATATAACTCTTTATTAGATTCTGCAGATATTTCACCTTCATACCAAAGATTATTTTCAGTATCTAATCTAACAATAGTTTGTGTTTTACCTGTACGTATTACAGTGGTGCAAGAGCTCAGAAATATAATTAAAAACAACCAAAACCTAATCATTATTTACGCTTAAGGGTTGTTATGAACACTTATCACATCCTTTGCAAGCTTTGAATCGGCCTTCCGCCTAACGTAACAATAGCAACGGCCGCTGCGTTTTCTCCAACATTTTCGCAGTAAAGCTTCCGAGCAAAATCTCACGAATACGGCTGTGACCAAATGCGCCCATCACCATTAAATCAATATTATTTTCAATTTGATATTTAGCCAGCACTTCTTCGATGTTTCCTTTAAGCTTTATTTTTTCAACCTGAATACCGCTAGCAATTAATTGCTGCTCAGCAACCGCCAGTAACTGATCCACTTTACTATTGTCATCACCCACGTGTACCAGATGACACGGTAAGTCTTTAAGCAATGGGCTGGTACTGACCAAATCGAGAGCTTTATTTGCGGCATCGCTGCCATCATAGGCCAGCATAATATTTGTCGGCTCACTGAAGGCTTTATTGACGACAAGAATAGGTTTATGCAAGGCACGAATGGTAGATTCCAGTTGAGTACCAACACCAGTATCTTCATGTTGATGCTCTTCACCGCGAATACCTACCACCAGCACTCGAATTTGATTTTCCATGTCAATTAAAGACTCCGCCAATCCACCATGCCGTTGACGAATTTCGATTTGGTCAACGCCATTGGCCACAGCTCGTTCACGCGCAGCCTTGAGCATTTGATTGCCTTGTTCGATGAGAAGTCGTGAGCGATCCTGTTCCACCTTGGTGAGTTCCTGTAGCAACTCTTCTGACGCACCTAGACCGATGGTTCCGGTTAAATCAGCCACTGCAGGCACAGGATTATGTTCGATGGTGTGCAAAAGTTTTAACGGCGCGTCGACTTTTTTTGCTATCCAGCTGGCGTAGTCACAAACGGAGTCGCTAATATTTGATCCATCGATTCCGCACAAAACTACCGGTGTTTTTATTTTGTCATTCATTTTAGTGACCTCCCAGTACGCGCGCTAACTCTTCCGGTTTATCGTGAACGCCGAAACGATCGACAATGGTTTCACTCGCTTCGTTAAGCCCAATCACTTCAACTTCGGCACCTTCTCGACGAAACTTCACTACCGCCATATCAAGTGCGTGCACCGCAGAAATATCCCAAAAGTGTGCGCGACTGAGATCGATAATAACTTTTGATACGGCTTCTTTAAAGTTGAACTGCGCCAAAAACTTAGTAGCTGAATTAAAAAACACCTGCCCGTGTACGGTATAGGTTCGAATACTGTTGTCGTCATCCAAGGTTTTCTCAAAATACATAAAGTGGCTGACCTTGTTGGCAAAAAACAAGGAGGCCAGCAGCACTCCGACTAAAACCCCATAGGCAAGGTTGTGGGTAAAAACAACGACCACAACCGTTGAAATCATAACAATGTTGGTGGATAACGGATGCTTTTTAAGATTACGGATGGACTGCCAGTCAAAGGTGCCAATAGAAACCATGATCATTACGGCAACCAGCGCTGCCATAGGAATTTGCGCTACCCAATCATTTAAAAACACCACCAGTACCAACAACACAGCGCCGGCGATAAAGGTTGACAGACGCCCTCGACCACCGGACTTTACATTAATCACCGACTGTCCAATCATGGCACACCCCGCCATACCACCTAACAAGCCAGCACCAATATTGGCAATCCCCTGACCTTTACACTCACGATTCTTATCACTGGAAGTATCAGTAAGGTCATCAACAATGGTCGCCGTCATCAACGACTCCAAAAGGCCTACCACAGCCAATGCTGCGGAATACGGAAAGATAATGGCCAAAGTTTCCCAGGTAAGCGGTACATCAGGCCACAGGAATATGGGTAAAGTATCGGGTAGCTCCCCCATATCACCAACGGTTCGAATATCGAGCCCAATTATCATGGCAAACGCGGTACATGAAAGGATACACACCAACGGTGAAGGAATTACCTTGCCCACCACAGGCAGATAGGGAAACAGATAAATAATCCCCAATCCAACCGCTGTCATAGCGTAGACATGCCAAGTCACGTTGGTGAGCTCCGGCAACTGCGCTAAAAAGATAAGAATGGCGAGCGCGTTTACAAAGCCCGTAACCACCGAGCGTGATACAAAACTCATTAAACTACCGAGCTTAAGGTAGCCCGCGATGATCTGCAGCATGCCGGTCAACAAAGTAGCCGCCAGAAGATATTCCAGCCCATGATTTTTAACCAGCGTCACCATTAGCAGCGCCATCGCACCGGTTGCGGCAGAAATCATCCCCGGTCTTCCACCCACAAAGGCAATGATCACCGCTATACAGAATGAGGCATAAAGCCCCACTTTAGGATCAACTCCGGCAATAATAGAAAAGGCTATTGCCTCTGGAATGAGCGCCAAAGCGACTACCAGACCGGCGAGAATATCGCCTCGAAGATTACCGAACCAATCGGCTTTGGTTGAATGTAAAAGCATAGATAAACCTGGAAACTTGAAATGAAGTGCGTTGTAAACCGTTAACTAGATTAATCTATAACCGTTTACAGAGGCCGCGGATGATACCTGAGTCTCTGAACAATCACAAATTAGCAACGAATTTCTGCATTCTTTTATCTCTAGTCTATACTATATATCTAGAATATCATCACCGTGAGCCCCTTTCGTACCGATGCATTACGAGCTCAAAGAAAAGAAAGTATTTATAGGTGAATTAGAGATCGGAATGTACGTTTGCCGACTCGACCGGCCATGGGAGGAAACCTCTTTTGTCCTTCAAGGCTTTTTAATCATCTCGCAAGAAGAAATCGACCTGCTGTCTGAGCAGTGCGAGTATGTTTATATTGAAACTCGCCAATCTCTCACATCCCCTCAAGAGAGGCGCAAAAGTAATCAAGGCCTTGCTGGGCGAGGCAAAAAGCTCAAATCAGGTAAAAAGAAACCAGGCGCTGCGCCAGACTCTCATTTAGAGCATTCAGTAACCTACATCAATAAGATTCCTATGGAGCAGGAGTTTGGCAATGCTCGCCAATGCTACAAATTTGCCAAACTCACCGCCAAAAGCATCATGGATGGCATTCGCATTGGTCGCACACTCGATATTCATAAAGTACGCAATGTTGTCGATAAAGTAGTCGACAGTATTATTAGCAATGCTAACGCCCTGACCTGGTTAACCAAAATCAAAAATAAAGATGAATACACCGCCGAGCACTCATTGAATGTCTGCATACTTTCAGTGGCCTTTGCACGCCACCTGGGTCTTCCAGAAGAAGAAATCCGAAAAATTGGCCTTTGTGGCTTATTACATGATGTCGGAAAAGCAAAAATCCCAGATGAAATATTAAACAAGCCGGGGCGCTTTACTGATGAAGAAATGGAAGTCATGAAGCAACATACGGTTTTTGGCCGAGACTTGCTGCTTTCCGTTAAGGACGTTGACCACGCTACCGTTGATGTTGCCTTCACTCATCATGAGCGCATCGATGAAATGGGCTACCCGAGAGGCCTAAGAGCCAATCAGATTCCCTACTATGCTAAGTTAATTTCAGTCGTAGACACTTACGATGCAATTACCAGTGTAAGGTGCTACGACAGCGGGCGCTCGTCGATGGATGCACTCGATATCATTTATAAAAACAGAAATCGACAGTTTGACGAAAATTTGGCTTTAGAGTTTATAAAATTTGTCGGCATTTATCCTCCTGGCTCCATAGTTCGCATGACCAATGAGGAAGTGGGTATAGTTATAGCGTCGAATAAAGAGAATAAACTAAGACCCCGTGTACTTATGGTTTTAGATAGAAATAAGAAACCGGTTTCTCAGTTTATTATTGACCTTAGTGACTCACCGAATGACATAAATGGTGAGCCCTATATGATTTCAGGTGAAATTCCCAACGGAAAATATGGCGTTGATATTCGGGAGTTCCTGAAAAAAGGTCTGGTACTAAAGAAATAAGATTATGGAAGAGACGAAACCTGACGATAAACGACGTTTACCCCGATACCTGTGTTCCGAACTTTTTAGCGACACAGTCATGCACTTTATGGGCGATATTCATGTCATGGTTTCAGTTAACTTTAATCACAAAGGTATAGCCCTTTATTCACCCAATAGACTGCAAGAGCAGTCGGAATGTTATTTAAGTTTTCAATATAATTTGGATAACCGCCTAATTGTACTCAATCAAATACCCGCAATTATTCGTTACCGCTTTGAAACCGAAGTAGGTCACCAGTATGGTATTCAATTTAACATTGAGCAGTTTAGAGATCTGGACTTGGACAAACTCAAACAAATTGAACACGATCTGGCAAGCCATCAATCCATAGAAGACCGATGGCAATCCTAATATTACTTTATCGTCCTACAGCCAGGATTAATTAGAAAACCATCGCAAAAGCGATAAATCCGAGAGCGCCAGTCGATGCAATAATCGTTGTTTTCCTACGTAATACTGGCGAAAGAACACCGAGCAATAACCCGCTTAACAAAATGACAATAAGCGCGCCAGCCATAAACTCCTGGTAAACTTTGAATATAGATGGTCCATGACCTTTGTGTAGCTCCACTAACGCACGCATTAAATCGGGACGTCGTTCTATAATCGTGATAGTACCGTCTTCAAGTTGAAATAAAAAATGCTGCTTTGAACTAGGCCGTGTTAACAAGTTGTTACCACCGCCAACAACCGTCTCAAACGAATGTTCAACTTGAGCCTTTTGCAAAATTGCTTTTACCGTCGCTACCTTATCTTCCTGTTGAAACTCGATTTGTTCAGCACTAAG
>JBFHVL010000040.1:0-20352 GCA_041589565.1 Kangiellaceae bacterium
GGTACTGCAATAATACGAATAAACTCTAGAAGTTCCTCTGATGCTTCAATATCTCCATCAGTTTTACTCTTACTTCTGTTAACTTTATCTGCGGCATTCTGCATTTCCTCATTACTTGAGAAACCTGGATTGACTTCAGCATGCATCCAGATGCCCGCAGCAACATCTTGGAAATATTGATCTATATTCGGGTTATTAGATGTCTGCTCTTTGTTTACAGCAGACGTATCAAGCTGCTCATTTTTGTAGGCTGGGGTTCACTTCGCTCACTGCCAACCTACTGACGGCAATATAGCCACCAGATATTTTCATCTCCAAACATGCGGTTTTTGTTTAAAGATAAAGACCTACCTAAACACTCTACAGCTTTAATATGAGAATTAGAGGTTAACTCTTCTTTATAAATTTAGATTTTAAAACCCAGTGGTTTCCGGTGTATCGAGTGGTACGAACGCCTGTTTCATTGACCCAATAAAACTCACGGTTAAATTGAGCATGAGGCTGATAATCCGTCTCGTAACGGGCCAAGGGATAAGCACTCCAACGGTTTTGCTTTCGCTTACTGGTAGCCTCTAAAAGATATTCATTGCCGTCGAGTATAGCGACAACCCAGGCATGTCCCTGTTCTTTGTATTTTCCTAACACAACTCGTGCATCAATACCCATTTCAATTAACCAGTCGGCAAGCGACAAAGCATGATCTTCGCAGTCTCCGCGCATTTGGATAAAGGCATCTTTAGAGTTTTGCCAAACATCTTTTAAACCGGGATAAGTCACTTCATCGTATTGGTATGTTTTACGATGAGCCAAAGTCAACAAAGGTACCCAAGAGTGATCGGTCTTAAAGGGCGCAAACCCCACCAAAAAACTGTTCACAAAATAATGCTGACGATCTACTGCAAACGACGTTTCAGCGGCTTTATCAATACCATCCCAGCGCCAGGAATAAGAATAGCTTTGTTGCGTGACTGGCAACTTACTAATTTCCTGCCGCACCAGTTCGTCATCAAATGCGTTATTTGAGCCAAACACTTGCATAAAGCCGCGCTGTGAAGGATTAGTGTTAGAAGAGGTTTTAAGCTCATTTTCTGCTGTACGTATTGCTACTTCCAGCATGCGAACTTCAGTGTCAGGCAGATCCAATGACTGCTTCTTTTTCAGCAGGCTTGGTAATATTACGAAAAAAATAACAACAAACAGCACAATCGCTGATAAATTTTTCATACAAAAGAATTAGCCTTTTAAACCAAAGCAAACAATAAGAGCGACAAAAATTAAAATAGTTGAGGCAAAAATAGCTACAGCTACATTACCATTTTTTAATTCTTCTTGAATATTTACGTGCTTAAGTAGTTTGTCATCCACAACTTTTAAGCCGATGATGCCAATAATTAAAGCTAATAAGGTATAAATTAAATTGATGCCAATATTGATAAGAGTTGCAATTAAGAATTCTGTTTCCATAGCTTTTTCATTTGTTTAATGGTTTGTCCGCAGAAATTTAGCATAAACCGGCGTCTAGCTCCACCTATTAAGTTGATGATAACTCATCAATAAGGATAATGGTCATGAATAGAAAACATACTTAACTCTAACTCGCCTTAGCTCCGTATCGAGCACTTCCTTGAGTGGAACCATGAGGGTCTCGCAAACAATTCACCAAAGGTTCGGGTTTGTGTATAAAATAACCTTGACCATAATCGACTCCGATATTACGTAATATGGTTACACTACCTTCATTTTCAACGTACTCAGCGATCGTCTCTTTATTCAAAGCGTGAGCAATATTATTCATCGAAGCAACAAGTTCTTTATCAACTTCGCTTTCAAGTAACTCCTTAACAAACATTCCATCAATCTTCACAAACTGTGCAGGCATTTTCTTTAAATAACCAAACGAACAAAAACCACTTCCAAAGTCATCTAGCGCAAATTTCACTCCTAGTTTATCGAGCTTTAAAATAAACTCTAATGCTCCATTCAAATTAGCCATAGCTGCGGTTTCGGTTACTTCAAAACATATATGCTTGCTGATATCTAAGTTCGCTTTCAATAACTCAAGTATACTAACGTTAAAATTGGGACGGGAAATCGTCTGTGCTGATAAATTAATACTAACGCTCCAATCATCAGGCAAAGAATCTTTATACTCTTTCAGGATAGTCAATGCTTTCTTCACTACCCAATGATCAATTTTATAGGCCATATTGTATCGTTCTGCCGCAGGTAGAAATGCCCCTGGTGGTATAACATTTCCGTCTAAATTCATTCTTATTAATACTTCGCCTTTGAAGAACAAAGCCTTAGCCGAACCAAGTGGCTTAATCCTTTGAAAATATAAAGTAAATCCATCATTGGAATCCAATGCAGCGTTGATCTTATCAATCCATTGCATTTCACCGAGCAAGGATGCTCCATCGTCCTTACTAGAGTTAAATAGAATACTACGATTCCTTCCTTTCTCTTTGGCTAAGTAACATGCACTATCTGCTTCACTTAGGACATTTTGAATGCTACGTGTATCTTTACTGATGATTGCTATTCCCGCACTTATTCCAACATCAAAAAATTTGTCACCCCAATTAAATCGGTTAGTTGATAACAAGACTCTCATCGTTTGAATAATTTCCATTGCTTTCTCTGGTGAGCAGCTCTCTAACAGCAAACCAAATTCATCGCCACCAATTCGAGCAAGAACATCATCGCGCCTTAAGCTCTGTTTTAAAAGCTCTGAAATTTGTTTCAATAATGCGTCGCCCGCAGCATGTCCACAAACATCATTTATTACTTTAAACTGGTCTAAATCCAGGAAACAAACACAGTGATTATTTCCTTGCACTTGGGCTTTTTCTAATGACATCGACAAAAGCCGAGTAAACTCAGGGCGATTTACAAGACCGGTCAAATCATCATGCGATGCTTGATAACTGAGTTTTTGTGACATTTTATGCAAATCACTGATGTCTTGTGACACAATGAGAATGTACTTTTTACCAAATTGTTCAATTAGCCTAGCTCCATCTCTCGACCAAAAAACTTGCCCACTTTTCTTTAATCGTCGTAATTCCCAATGATTCATTGGATAGGAGGATCTGACGATCTGTTCGAGATACTGTAGAAATAATTCTCGATCTTCTACCTCATACAAACAACTGGCATTTTTTCCTAGAATATCGTCCTTTTTGAACCCTAGAGTGTTCAGTCCGTAATCATTAATATTAACGATCTCATAGTTATCATTAACGGTTATAAATATTGCTGGATTTTTGTCATAAAGCTCTTGATAACTCGATTCTAAATCATTAATCTTCTTGGCGGCATCACGAATCGACCGATCTAGGCTTTCAAATTCACTCATTAGAATGTTCCCCTGTTTCTCTATTAGAGTTCCTTCTGCAAGCGAAATAGCAAGTCGTCTTAGATATGCGATTGGATCAACGACGATATATTTTAGTACCAGCCAAAGCAACAGAGTTATCAATGAGCTTATAAATAACCACTGCATCAGCTCCTCTAATAACAGAACGTTTGATTTGTCGAGCTGACTTTGAATATTTGAAATTAAAACTAACCTTTCCAGTTTTTGAGCGAATATATTGTCTTCGCTTTGCCGAACCAAGGGTATTTGATAGATCAACCATGGAGAATCTAACTTTGCAAACTCCAAATGAAAGCCATACGGCAGTTTTGCAAGATAATTTGAAAGAATATTCTCTGTTATTTCGTAAAGAGGTTTGTTTTGTAGTTCACGTTGATTAGAGCTAAATATGTAGTTTCTATCGTCCACTAGAAAGCTGTAGCGAATACTTCTTGATGATTGAGACTGTTCAATTGCGGAATGAACAATCGTTGAAAGACCGTAACGTATTCCGGTTTCAACGTTGGCAGAAATTAGATTTCCGATAATTTTAAGTTGCTGTTTAGCTTCGGAGCGAATTTCAAGTTCTGTTTCTTGAGATTTTGAATAGAAATTAATGCCTGAAGCTACCAGTAAGAATGCTAATAAGGTTAATGGCAGAGAGGTTCTTAAGCTCTGTCGCACTTTATTGATTCTCTATTAACAGCAAACCCTCATTGGTGACGAGTTTCGATTTATCAACACTTCTTTTCATTAATTTTTTTTCAATCATGATTTTTTCATGAAGTTCCAGACCAGAAAGAAACTCAATGTTTTTCCCTGAAAGTTGCGCCATATTCTCGGCATAACCTGGCACATAGACTTCTTTAAAAATAGATTGAACTGTCCCTGCTGGCAAATTCTCGCGTTGACCAATAAAGGAAAACAACGAAGACTTGTTTTCATGTAAGTCGCTCACTGCTTTAAACCATCCAGTAATAAAGGCTTTTAGATTCTCTTTCTGTGATTCCAACTTCGTCTCGCGTATTAAAAACACATCGATAATCTCGTTGGGGATCTCTTTGGAAGTAAAAATTTCATGTGCCCCTTTTGCCTTTAATTTGCTTCGAATAGGGTCATAAGTTATCAGTAAATCCAGTTGGTCCTGATCCCACATTTCTTCTTGGCCAGGTATGTCCACATACTTAATTGTAAGTTCCGCTCGTTCAATAGCGAATTTATCCATAAATCGCGCCAACATAAAGCTTCCCAAAGGACCTGACTCCACTCCAATAGTTTTACCTTTAAAGTTGCTTTGTCTATCCATCGGTGACTTTGACAGAACCGTATCACCCCCATTGGAAGCATCGATGACAATGAAAATTCGAGTATCAGGATTTTGTTCCATGAGGGTGAGTGCAAAGTCACTGGTTACTGCAACTATATCGACCGCTCCAGTGGTAAAAGCACGAGTTACTTCGGCTGGAGTTTTATATTCCAGCAAAACCGCATTTTCGTTGGTAAACCAATTATTTTCATACGCCCAAAACGCCAACTCATAGGGAGGCCATTCAAGTAGGGCGACCCGTAAGGGTTCCTTTTTTTGCTCACATCCATTTAATAGAGAAATAACTAACAATAAAATGCATGAAACAGAGATGTTAATAGCACTTTTATACATAAATCATGTCTTATTCCTGCCAAGTCTAGCTAATAGTAGGTAACTCTTCTGCCTTTTACCACCTTATTTAGGGATATTTTTCGCTAAAAATAATCCCAAAGAAGTGTCATTTTGGTCTTTAGAGACTAAAGTTAATTTTCAAGGAGAAGAGCATGCTAAAAATTAAGTATTTGTTATTGTCATATCTTTCCGCATCGACATTCATATCGTCTGCAGATGAGTCGTTCTTTGGATTTGGAAAAGCGGGAATCATCAGCCGGTACATATTTCGAGGCATCGACTACAACGACCGCTCTGCTGTGGTGCAAGCAGATTATATTTTGGCTTTCAAGCAAGGATGGTGGGTCGGCGGATTCGGAAGCAATTGGAGCTATTTAGGAGAGACAGAGTGGGAAATTGACTTGGTTACGGGCTACGACTACTCGCTTAATGATGATGTGACTTTAAGAACTAGCGTTATACGCTACTTTTTCCCTGGCGTTGGAGGACACACAACTGAATGGTCTGCTGGTCTATTGGCTTATGATTGGAAAATCTTTCACCATCATGATCAACACTTAAACAGTGATTATACTGACATAAACTATCATCACAAATTTACTGAAGTGCTGGAGCTTCGCCTTCACCTTGGATTTTACTCCGATGATTTTGTTTCTTCACAGTCAGACCATGAAATACGCCTGAGCTATAACCTTTCTGAAAGCGTCAAAGTTTTTTCTGCATACTCATCTTCTGAACTTTATGATAATGTTTTATACGCCGGTGTTTATTTGCTTTATTAGTTGTTATAGCAATTATTTGTCTTTTTCATTGTTGTAAAGACTATGACGCTATATAGGCAATACAACCAACTGCCTAGCTATTAGTTCAGCACTCATGCCGTTCGCACTTACTCATCAATCTTAAACGATGCAGGGCCTGCATCTTGCTCCTCATCTTCTTCATCTGCCATTTGCTCAAGTTCCAATTTTAGCCCAGAAGAGGTGACGACGGACTTCTCTGGCTCTTTAGCTTCAACTTTTTCTTCCTTGGCTTCTTCAGCTTTAGGTTTCGGCTGATCCTGCTCCGATTTACCGGCAAGTTTAATCATCAATCGTAAGTTATTTGGGGAGTCAGCATTTTTAAGTGCTTCATCCAATGAAATACGGCCTTCTTCCCACAATCGGTACAAGGCTCGATCAAAGGTCTGCATCCCTAGATTCAGTGATTTTTCCATCACTTCTTTTATTTCGTGTACGTTACCACGCTTAACCATCTCTTGAACGGTCGGTGTACCTAAGAGTATTTCAATTGCCGCGCAACGCTTGCCATCAACCGTAGGGACCAGCCGTTGCGACACAAAGGCTTTTAAATTGAGGGATAGATCGTTAAGCAGCTGGTTTCGGCGCTCTTCCGGGAAAAAGTTTATTATTCGATCCAGTGCCTGATTGGCATTGTTAGCATGTAAAGTGGAAATAGCCAGATGCCCCGTTTCAGCAAACGCGAGAGCGTGTTCCATAGTCTCACGATCACGGATCTCTCCGATTAGAATGACATCGGGGGCCTGTCGTAACGTATTTTTTAATGCTTCATGAAAGCTCAAAGTATCGACACCCACTTCACGTTGATTCACTATGCATCGTTTGTGGCGATGGACAAATTCAACGGGATCTTCAATGGTAATAATATGTCCGCCTTCTTTGGCGTTAGTGTTGCGATAATCAATTAACGCCGCAAGCGAGGTCGACTTACCTGACCCAGTGCCACCGACAAACAAAATTAACCCGCGCTTTTCCATGATCACTTTGGTTAACACATCGGGAAGACCTAAATTTTTATAATTAGGGATATCGGTTTTAATATTACGGATCACCATAGCAACATCATTACGCTGCTTAAATATATTTACCCTGAATCGCCCAACACCCTTTTCCGATATGGCCAAATTCATTTCCAGATTGTGCTGAAATTCTTCAGCCTGATCCTTATTCATAATTTGATGAGCAATTTCGTTAATTCGCTGTTGGGTCATGGGTTCACGCTCGAGTGGTTTAAGCACGCCCTGAAATTTCGCACAGGGCGGCGCGCCTGTACTCAAATAAAGATCGGAACCATCCTTTGAGGCCAAAATTTTCAAATAATCAATAAGCTCCACCGCAGATCTCCAACAATTCTATTATTTGCTCTGGAGTTAAGCTTAGATCAGAGAGCGTGATTAACAAAGTGAATACAAAAAAAACAGGGCAATCACTTTGGTGAATGCCCTGTCAGAGATTAGTGTATGGGTTGTTGACGGGAGAGCTTATTTTTTCTTAATGTAAACATTACCAGCACTGGTATGAAGCTCCAGTTCGGGTCCGCCACCGTTAATGGGGCCTTTCAGCTTATATTTGGCCGATGTTTCGCCATTTACTTCAAATTCACTGCGTACCTTTTGACCGCGTGCATCCAGAGTTACCGCAATATCTTCAGCCAGTCGCGCAGTTATACTGCCACCTGAAGTGGCGATTTCGGAGTCGCCTTTGGGTTGTCGTGAAATCGTAATATCCACGCTGCCGCCCGAGGTTTTGGCTTTTACTTTGCCGCCGGCATCTTCGATACGAATGCTGCCACCCGACGTAGCAATATTGGTTTCACCGCTAACGGCTCCAAGACGAATGCTACCACCGGAAGTACGGCCGTACACATCGCCATCAATATCGCCCAAGGTTAAAGAGCCACCACTGGTTCTCACTTCCACATTACCTTTGGCACCATCAACGGTCACTGAGCCGCCCGAAGTATGGCCATCGATTTGACCTTCGATATTGCCAAAATAGAGGCTACCACCCGAGGTATTCACCAGCACCTCGCCTTTTAAGTCATCCACCCGAATCGAACCACCGGCAGTACGCATATCCAGATTAAACTCTTTGGGAACGGTAATTTCGAAATGTACTTTGCGGCTACCCCAACCGCCTCCCTTGCGATCGCCTTTGATCACCAGTTTGTCACCGTTCTGCTTAAAGCTGACTTCAAATTCATCAGCGTCCAGTCCGTCAATTTCAACTTGAACATCAACACGGTTTTTACTGTGGCTGTTTACTTCAATCGAGCCTATATCGGTGTCCAGTTTAAGCAAACCACCAGGCTCCATATCAAAACTTTTTTTGATGTCTTCCTCCGCCAATAGCTGACCAGAAAACACCAGGCCAAGCAATAGACTGACGCTAACTATATTTTTAATTGCCACCTGTAATCGATTCACAGAATTTCTCCTAAAACTAAAACAATCTTGTGTAGTAAGACGCAACGCTTTGATAATTGGTTGGAATTAACCTTTAACCTCACTCTCACTAGCCATACCCTGCTCCTGCTCACGATAGAGCCACTGACAAATAATCAAAGCGAAAGCCTGATAACTCAGTAATAAAGTCATGATCAGCGTAACCGTCCAACCACTATCGATAAGCACACCAATCACCACCGGTGCCAATGCCGTTGACAGTACCATCAGCGAACTCACCAGAGCGCGAATACTTCCCAGATAACGAGTACCGTACACTTCGGGCCAAAGAGCGCCCACTGTTGGTCCACTGGCCCCCACAGAAAAGCCAGCAAGAAACATAAACAGTGCCCAGCCCCAGATGGACGAAGTGAGCAAACAGGCGATTCCCAGAGCCAGAGGTAGCAGGTACATACGCAACATTCGGCGAGCTCCGAAACGATCCACCAGAGCTCCAGTAAATAATGAGCCTAACGCATGGGTTATGGCATACAAAGTCATAGTAGAAGCCACCCAACCGAGCGACCAGCCGCGACTTTCAGCCCAGTGCGCCTGATGAAAAAACAGCCCTGTAATTAACATGGCAGGAGATAGTACCGCAATAATCGCCCACCAGAATCGCATATCCCGTACTACTTCCCGTCGCTGCCAGTGGACCAGTCCTTCATCGATTTCGGTGGATGAGGTGCTGACTTTGGGTTGCTGGCTGCGACTGTCGCCGAGGCCCCATAAAAGGATCGGCAAAAATAAAACCACCAGCATAATCGCTAGCCCCCACCAGGTAGCGCGCCATCCATAATGTTCAATCGCCAGTGCCGCCGTCAATGGCATGATTAATTCACCCAAAGGCATACCCATTGCCGCCACGCTGATGGCTTTACCACGATTTTTATCAAAATACCGAGCCATAGTGGTGTAAGCGGTATGGCCAGTCAGCCCTTGGCCGCAAAAACGGATTAATAGAAAGCCCGCAAATAGCCAGTAAGGATGTTGAGCTGTCGCTAAGACAATGGTTGCGACCAGAACTCCGAGTAGTACCCAAAGGGTAAAACTTTTCAGCGAGCTGGAATCCAGCTTGCCCCCAAGAAGCATCAGGCCAAACCCGCTGAACAAAGTCGCTAACGAATAATAGCCACTGTATTCGGTATGCGACAAAGCAAAGGCATCACGCCAGACACCGCCAAACACGGAGATAAAAAACGTTTGACCATAGTTGCCGACAAAAACCAGTACCAAACCAAAGGCAAGAAAGCGGTAGTTTTGAGAAATAAATGACCAGTAAGACACGTAAGCTCAATGATGTTAAATGGCGAAAACGCGCATTATAAACCAACGAGGTCAGCTTAACTGCAATTGCGCCTCCAATCGCTGAAAAACCTCGGCGGCACTGTGAGCAATGACCAGATCGGCTCTGCTGCTAAGAGCGGTAGCATTAGGATTAATTTCGACGACGCGTGCCCCGCGAGATTTTGCCAACTGGGCAAACCCTGCGGCGGGATACACCTGCGCCGACGTGCCTACCGATAAAAAGAGATCACACTGGTAAGATTCCGCTTCGGCAAACTGAATGACTTTTGGATCCAGACTTTCACCAAACCAGACCACCGAAGGCCGAAGCCAGTCGTTATCACACTCTGGACAACGCATTAATTCGCAGCGTGTATTACTTACCGCTTCTGAATAATCGCACTGTGCTGAATTGCAATGATTACGCATAATGGTTCCATGCAGCTGACAGACCTGTTCACTACCACCCCGCTGATGCAGACCATCGACATTCTGAGTAATCAGCTTAACGCCTAGAGCCGATTGCAAACGCGCAATTCCAATATGAGCCCTATTGGGACTCGCTTGGACCACTTGCTGCCGTCGCCACTGATACCATTTCCATACCAGATGAGGATCTCGGGCGAAGCCTTCCGGACTGGCCATTTCCATGGGATCATATTTCGCCCAAAACCCTTGTTGCGGATCACGAAACGTCGACAATCCACTTTCCGCCGAGACACCAGCCCCAGTCAAAATCACCGTTTGCTGAGATTGAGTGAACCAATCTCCTAATCTTTTCAACTTTTCTTCCATCATTTTTTAGCAAAAATTCATAAATTACCTAAACTTAACCAACAGCTTATCAATAATTCAAAGTAAAACCACCGCTCAAGGATTGGTCTGTCCGAGCGTTCAACATAGAGGTTAACTCCATGAGCTTTCTGAAAAGCAGTTTGCGTAACCGATTAGTTGTATTAATTGGCTTAGCGCTTGTTGTGACAACTCTGGTCGCTCTATACATGGTTTCTCAATTAAACGGCAGTATAAATAATTACCAAAATCTGGTCGAACAGTCGGTTAGTTACGAGCGGCAATCCAATGAGCTGGTTTCTGAGTTTAAAATTCAGGTACAGGAGTGGAAAAATGTTTTGCTCCGTGGACACAGTACTAACGATCGCGAAAAGTATTGGCAACGGTTCCTCGACAAACAAAGCAGCATACAAAGGCAGGCCAAAGCCCTTGCAGAAGATTTATCGGGTACAGAAGCTGGACGCCTATTGAGTGAATTTGCCAACACCCATGGGCAGCTGGCGCAACAATATCGAGCAGGATTTGAAACCTTTGTTAATAGCAACTTTGATCCTAAAACCGGTGATGCCGCTGTCAAAGGCATCGATCGTGCACCGACCGAGCAATTACAACGCGCAGCGGACCACATTGCCGCTGAAGTCGCCAAGTTGTCGAAGCAAGCCTCCGAGCGTGCAGAACTTGCTATTTCCCTTGCCGTGCCTGCCATTATTATAATTGCGATTCTGCTCGTTATTTCGGTTCACTTTATTCTTAACAAACAATTTGCTGAACCCATGGCATCATTGATGAAACATCTGGCCTACTTTGGTCAGGGTGACTTTAGCAAACCCATTAACATTAGTACCACCGACGAGCTTGGAAAAATGCGTCAGGAGCTAGCGAATGCGCAAGAATTTTTACGCCAGCTTATGGGACAAATTAAACAAGCTTCAGACGAGTTAAACCGGAATGCCGATGTGGTCAATCGTGGCGCTTCAGAAATTGCTCATAGCACTCAGTCAACTACGGCCCGAATCGAGCAAACCGCAACCGCTGTCACCGAGATGACTTCAACCGTTCAGGACGTTGCCCAAAACGCTACCGGTGCCGCAAAGTCGGCATCAAGGGCCGATTCATCAGCACAAAATGGACGACAGGTAATGCGCAATACCATTAACACCATCAACGCGCTATCGAATGAAGTGAAAGAAGCCTCCGAAGTCATTCGCAAACTGGAAGACGATACCAATAGCGTTGGTACGGTATTGGATGTTATTCGCGGAATTGCAGAACAAACAAACCTATTGGCACTTAATGCTGCGATTGAAGCAGCGCGCGCAGGTGAACAAGGTCGAGGCTTTGCGGTGGTAGCTGACGAAGTTAGAAATCTTGCCCAGCGCACACAAGAGTCCACAGCCGAAATTCAACAAATCATCGAGAATGTTCAAACCGGAGCTAAAGACGCCGTAACAGCCATGGAGCAAGGCAGTGAATCAACCGCAACCTGTGTTGAACAAGCCAATATTGCGGGCTCAGCGTTAGAAGAAATCACCAATGCCGTTAACGAAATCCATATAATGAATACTCAAATTGCTACCGCCGCCGAAGAACAAACCACCGTTTCGGAAGACATCAGCAAAAACATTAACGAAATTTCCAGCGTAACTTCAGAGATCCATTCCAATGTCAGGCAGTTTAATGACTTGGCACATTCGCTGGCACAAATGGCGGAAGAGTTAAACTCAATCACATCCAAAATTAGAATCTAAATTAAAGCGTAATAGAGCTATCTAATCTTAATAGTTTAGGTAGCCGTTACGCCGTTGTTCAAAACACGTTTTAATTCCTTCATTAAAATATCAAACTCGACAGGCTTGGTAACAAAGCCAGTAAACCCCTCTGAGCGGCATTGCAACTGCGTATGTTCAGCGTTATCCGCCGTTAACGCAATAACAATTAGGTCGGGGTGTAGCTCTTTAATTTTTCGGAAAAGTTCTATACCGTCCATATCAGGTAAGCCCAAATCACACAGTACAACATCAGGCTTCCATTTTGATAATTGTTCAAGTGCATGAGCTGCATTGTTCGCTCGCTTGACTGATTGAACTTGATACTTTTTCAACCAAGCTTCAATAATCATATAGTTCACACGATTATCTTCAATGTAAAGCAGAGACACAGCTTCTAAATTTATAGTGTCTTCTATAGGTTGTGAAGTATCAATGGTATCGGGTGCGCTTACCTGTTTTAGAGTGATAAAGAATTCGCTCCCCTCACCTTTGACTGATGAAAAGCCCATATCGCCATGCATTTGCTTGATTAATCGATAAGATAAAGATAATCCAATACCACTGCCTTCAATATCGCCATGCTCCTGCTCCAATCGCTGAAACGGTTGAAATACTTTACTGTGGTACTGACTATCAATTCCGAATCCAGTATCTTTTACCGTTAACCGAATGTTTCCAGAGCGCTGCTCCGAATAAACCAATACCTTACCTTTTGGGCGATTATACTTGATCGCGTTACTGATTAAGTTGACACACACTTGCTGCAGACGTTTTGGGTCTACTTTGACATAGCAATGTTCAGTTGCTCGAATATCCCATTCCAGATGCAAACTCTGATCTTCGCATTCCATTTCGAACATTCCTAAAGCACGGTCAACTATCGGGTTAAACTCCACTACCTGATAATTTAGAGCCATTGCTCCTGAGTCCATCTTTGACATTTGCAGCAAATCGTCGATCAGTGATACTAAAAATTTACTTGATAGTTCAATGTTTTTCAGCCGCTCTAAAAACGCTGAGGGAGGATTTTCCAACATCATTAATTGTGTTTGCCCCAGAATAGCATTCAGTGGCGTTCGAAGCTCGTGACTGACTTTTGATAAGAGCTCGGTTTTGGCCTCGCTTTGTTTTTCCGCTGTTATTTTTGTTTCAAGCGCCTTTTGTTCATTAATATGAGCCTGTTTTAACTCAACGTAGGTTTCTGATATTTTTTGATAAAGCTGATCGATCTCCAATAATTTTGATGGCGATTTTTGCCGATGCTGTAGCCCTTTACCTAGCGCATCGAGAACTTCGAGTAACTTGTCAATCGGCTTTTTAATCAGTCGAGCAAGTGCGTTAGCTAAAAATAATGCTAAGACAACAACAAACAAAGTAAGACTGAACAACCAGCGGTAAGACTCGGCAATGGTTCGCAAGTAATCATCTTTGTGCGTCAAATAAAAAACGCGCCAGCCATTCGTTGTGCTTTGCTCACTGAAGATATAGGGTAATGTCTGATTATTGATACTTAACACTTGCTCAAAAGTCAGGTCCTCGTGATACTCTAATGACGCTTTCTGTAAAAATTCTAACTGTAAGTCATCGGAAGAAAAAACTACACGATCTTCCTTATCCAATACTAGGAATTTGATGGTCATGTTATCCAGCTGTGGAACAAAATATGCAAACTTGTACAAGTTTAATGAACCTTCCACTAAGCCAGAAAATTCTCCTTTGCTATTTAAAATCGGCGCGCTTACTGCAACAATAGGATCCGAACCAAATCCTTTACCTTGAAAAGCATCCGACAAATAAGGTTTTAACGTTTGCTTTGGAAAATTAAAATATTGTCGATCGCTGACAGTTACTCCTGACTGAATGAGATCTGCTGGACTGGAAAACCACAAGGTTCCATCAGGGTTAGCAACTAACATGGTAATAAACCCGTCATATATTTGATGAAAATCAATGAGAATTCTTTGAATTTCGGCTTCAGTCTTATTATCAGGCTGATACAGCGTGTATGCCAGCGATTCGATCCCTTGTTGATAACGGAGCAAAAACTCATCAAGCTGTACCTTCGCAGCTAAGGTATAACTTCGATTTAAGTTTAAAATGTCTTCAGCTGTTTGTTTGTCAATAGCTTCTTTACTTAACAACACAATGGAAAAAATGGGTAGCAATAGCATAAGTAATAAGGCATCACGTAACACTTGCTCAATGGTGACTCGCTCGGAGTTATGAGTGCCACCTTGGTCGGATTTTGGCGACTTGATATTCTTTCTGAATATAGGTAACCAGAGAATTAGATTGGAGATCAGCAAGTATGCTAAGGCGTTTACGGGTTGTTTAATCAATAGTAAAGGAATTAACTCATTACTCTCTGGTCCGGACAAATAAATCATGGCCATTGCCAGAGGAACCCCGATGACTAACCAGTAACAAAAGTCGGCGTAAAACAAGTTCCAACGTTTGCTGTAAGCAAGATAAAAAACGTAGCACTCTAGAAGATACAACACCGCATTTTCGATGCTTTCCCAGTACCAACTTAAGTGGGACAGTGTTACCAATATAACCGTAGTTGCTGATACCAGCGATAAAGTTCGGAGAGCTAAAAAGAATATTGCTGGAGTAAAAATAAGCTCAACAGAGCCAATAAGAGGAACAGTGAGGTAATTAGCTCCTATTCCAGCCAATGCATAAAGTAAAACCGAAAATGATTTAGTAAGTTTTGTATGAAGCAAATGATTCTAATGCTATCGTTTCATAATTCTGAAACTATAGCAGTTGTCCAGAAAATAACCAGAGCTTCAGAGACAAATCGTCAACCTGTACGGTAAATTTCTAACTGAAGCCTGTAAACTCTCTCTTAGATTAACTCTTGTGGCTGTCACAAAACTCTGGCACTGCATTCATGGCCTGAACGCAGGCATTGATTCCTTCTCCGGTATCGGCACATTGTTGCAATGACCATTGCGCAGAATTCATCATTTCATCCGATGCAGGTACCCCCTCACAAAATCCTTCCGCCACCGGTGCACGAGCCAAACATTCCATCATAAAAATACGCTGACCGAGCTGACAGGTTAAACTGCTGCATTCTGCCACCTGGCGCTTTAAGTCATTCACACAGTTAGTAGAATCGCCATTAGCAGCCACTGAATGTGCTTTTTCTGCAGCCTGTGTTACCTGTTGCTCAATCAGCTCCTGATTGCTGCTCCACCACCAATATCCAGCACCAACCAAGCCACCTAATAACAACACGATGACTCCAAGTATAATCCAAAATATTTTCATAGTGATTCTCCTTTCGCGCCAAAGTTAACGAAAATTTACTTCGGATAGCGAGCTAATAAACCTTGATAAACTTGATCGCGAAAATCGGGGGCCAAGGCATCCAGCTCATTTAACACTTCGACCAGATGTTCATTATCTTCTTTACCGTGCCAGTTTTTAATATAACTGCCGTCCTGATAGCCATGATCCTGACGGAAAAAATTAAGCGTGTTTTTTCCCACGTAACTTTGAAACAATTCAGTAAAATTCATTTCGATTTGGTGCATACAACCAGCAAACGCCGCGGCATCGAACCCTTGAGTGTTTAATGCTCCTGCAGCCAAAATTTCCAAAGTATCTCTGAAGCTATCACCTTGCTTTGCTTGAACCATTTCATCAGCAATTTTTTTAGCGATGGTTTGATAATCGTCTTTGCCATTAATTCGGCAACTTAAACCAAAATGAAAAATATCCACCAGTTCCAGTTTGACCTGATCTAAATCTGGCTTTTGGTGCTTCCACCATTTCCAACCATAATGATCGAGCATCTCACCACACTCTATCCAAATGGCGCGATACCACTCGAAATTTTGTTCGAACCAGTTGGGATGCACTTTGCGATTCATCGCATCTTGCATTTCCAGCATGATGGCCAGTTGATTAACAATTGCAGTATCAGCGCTCATGAATAATTTCCTGTAAATTTAAAATTGATAACTTAAAACAAGTGACGCGAAATCCAGCCCCGGGTTAGGATTACTTAAGTAACCATTAGAGTAATGATTGTAACGAAGCGACACATCCCAACGTCGAGATTGATCGAGATGCCAGCCGGCTGCAAAGTGCATGGCAAAATTAAAATGCGTGGGCAATTTAATAACTTCAAACTCACGTTGATCGAGATAGGCGATACCTAATGACGCTTCGTAAAAAAAGTCATTACTGTGATCGGGACTGGCGTAAAATCGAAGTGTGGGTTTCACTGCGTAAATATTCAAATCATAGTGTTGACCATCGTGCTCGCCACTCAGCCCATGCCACTCACTGACCAACAGCAATTTACCATAGCCTAGCAACGAATGATGCCAGCTGGCTTGCACATCGCTTTGCCAACCGATGCCATAGGCTGAGGCAGAAGCAATATCTTTCGATTGAATTAAACTATCATCCATACCCCAGCCTCCCATAACCGCAATGCGATCATCTGCAGAAGCCATAAACGTCCAAGCTAAACTAATTAATACTATCGGTTTTAACAACGACAAACCGATCCTCCTATTATTTGTTTTAATTTTATTTTGATTTACGCGATTCCATAATGGTTTCGTAAGCCAGTTTTATTTCTTGTGTTTTTTCGGTGGCCACCTTAATCATTTCTTCAGGCAGGCCACGAGCAACCAACTTATCAGGATGATGTTGCGCCATCTGTTTTCGATAAGCTTTTTTAACTTCCTGATCCGATGCGTTAGATTCAATACCTAACAGTTGATAAGCCTGCTCCAATGACGACTGCGATTGATAATTGTGCTGACTGTATTGCGAATAATTTCCGCCGGCTTTACGCTGTTGTTGTTGCTGATAAAAAAAGATTTGAGCTTGCACCATGGCAATAAAACGATGCAAGTGTAAATTGGAGAAACTGAGTTCGGTACCAATTTGCTCCAGCATCCAGCGTTCCTGCTCGTCGAGTGTGCCATCAGCAAAAGCAAACTGGATTTGTATTTCCAAAAACATTTGTCGCAAATTGCGTTGTCCGGCCGCTAGCCGGGCAAACTCCTGTAAGTGTTGCAGCCATTCAATATCAGATGACTTGCCTTCAGTGAATCGCTCGATGGCTACCTGACGCAAGTGTTCGTTAAGGCCCATCCGCGTCATTACCTGCCTGGCAGCTTCAATTTCCGCTTCACTTACGCGACCATCTACTTTCGCCATTCGTCCCATAGTGATAAACGTCGCATTAAAAAATGCTTGTTGGATTTTTTCCCGATCCGAGGCGCTCAGCGGCTCGAAGTCTTGCGACAGACCTTTATCAAAACTGTGACCTAACAATGCACCAAGAGCGGCTCCCCAGGGTCCGCCGAGTCCCAGTCCCAATACTCCACCAATGATTTTTCCCCACCAGGCCATCAGTGCCCTTGCTCCTTGTTATTTGGTAATTGCTTTAAATAATTTTCTAGCTGCTTTAAGCGTTCGGGAGTTCCAATATCCATCCATTTTCCCTGATAAACTTCGGCCGAAACCGCTGTTAAGTCTGCCTGTTGGCGTAGCCAGGGAGCCAGTGCAAAAGACTCACCTCGTTCAATATGAGCGAAGCAACTGGGGTTATAGACACCTAGTCCGGAGTAGGTAAAATCCAGCGGTGGCTGGTTCGACAAATACGACTCCGTCAGTCCAAAGTCACCTTGATCTTTAAACACGGGATTCGGTACCAATACCAAATGAGCAGCTTGAGGTGCTTGATTTAGCAACTGTGCAAACGGATATTCGCAATAAATATCACCATTCACTAACAAGAAAGGTTCATCACCTAATAGTTCACGAGCGTAGACAATGGCACCTCCGGTTTCCAAGGGCTCGCCTTCGCGCGAATAATCAATCTGCACTTGCCAGTTAGAGCCGTCTTTCAACGCAGCTTCAATCTGCCCTCCAAGATAAGCAGTATTGATCACTATTTCCTGTACACCGGCAGCGGCCAATCGTTCAATATGATATTGGATCAAAGGTTTGCCAGCAGCAGTAAGTAGAGGTTTTGGCGTTGCATCGGTTAGCGGCCGCATACGCGTACCGTACCCTGCTGCCAGAATAAAAGCTTTCAATCAAACTCCTGCCACATTATCTTTTTTTGCTGTAATACCGGGGCCAGTCGGCGCTCCATCCAATCCAGATAAGGACTCATTTCCGGGTAAAGTCGTAAGGCTTCCACCAAATACCCAAGGGTTAAAGGAACATCCTGTAAATATGCCGTTTTGCCATCTCGATGACAAAGGCGACAAAAAATCCCCGCTACCTTGATATGTCTTTGCATCCCCATCCAGTCATAGTCGCGGATCCGTTGCTCTATATTAGGTATTGTAATGCCTGCACGCTCTGCCCGACTCGTGTAATGAGCTAGCCAGCTCAGTTGTTGCTCTCGCGGCCAGCGAATGTAGCAATCTTTTAGCAGACTCACCAAGTCATAACTGTAAGGCCCCCACACCGCATCCTGATAATCGATGATGCCAGGCCCATGTTCGGGCAATACCATTAAATTTCGGCAGTGATAATCACGGTGCACGGCCACCTGTGTCTGTTTCAGAACTTGTGCTGAGAGTGTTTCAAACCACTCATCAAGCATCTGATGCTCGTCCGATGTTAGCTCAAGCCCCAGATGTTGTTGCAAAAACCACTCGCGAAACAGCTCCATTTCCTGATGCAACAACGCGTGATCGTAAGCAGGCAACTCGTTGCGCCGATCCTGACAACCAAACTGAATCGTTACCAGGGCGTCGAGTGCTTCTCGATAAAGCTTGTCGGCAGAGGTTTCGTTGATGGCGGACAAATAAAGTTCATCACCAAAATCAGAAAGCAGCATAAAGCCGAGTTCCGGATCCTGGGCCAAAATACGTGGTACGGTTACACCGGTACTGGCCAGTAGTTCACTGATTTTGACAAAAGGCTCAATCGGCTCTTTTTCCGGCGGTGCATCGACAGCTATCACACTAAGCAGACCGTCGCTGGCAGGCGCTCTAAAATAACGTCTGAAACTCGCATCGCCACTGACAACCTGCAATTGCAGGTCACTGCGTCCAGTTTGTTGCTCTACCCATTGGGTCAGCGCCTGCTTGCGTAAATCATTCATTTTTATTGTTTTTGGTTCCCACAACTTGCGCAATATGCATTATCATACGCGCTTTGATTTCAATCTAAAGGACGTGTGTTTCGGGTGAAGCGACCAAATTACCAGTTCGCGCTTGCCGCTGCCATCGCAAGCGGTGTTTTTCTGCCTGCGCACGCCGAAACCCAAACGTCCCCTCCAGCGACACGTACGCCTACCGAGTTTGCGGATGATAAACAGAGGGCCGAGAAATCGCAAAGCCAATCCACCGCTTTTCAGTCTCAACTTGATGCAAGTTCCTGGCAGCAGCGACGATTTATCAGTTCGCCCAACTGCCCTTTACCAACCGCTGAGCCTCTTAAAATAGAAGAAAAGACTCCTGACACTCAGCGCGCACCGACTCATGTTTTAGCCGATTCCGTCAATGCCACTGGCAATCAAAAACTGCAATTAAAGGGTAATGTTGAAGTCAGCAACCCACAAATGAAGCTAGCAGCTGGCTCAATCACTCTGGATCGACAGCACAGTGCCTTCGATGCCAATGAACGGATATTGCTGGAAACGCCCAGCGCACTCTTCTCGGCCGAGCAGGCCAAAGGCCGACTGCAACAAGGAACCGCTGAGCTGAATCAGACTCGTTTTCGCATTCGCCAATCCGGTGCCAATGGCTCGGCCGAACGACTCGCCATAGACGCCAATCAGTCCATGGATTTAACCAACCTTACCTTCAGTACTTGCCCCGAAGGCGATAACAGTTGGCGCTTTTCAGCCGCATCCCTCACCATCGACAGTGAGTCGGGCTGGGGGGAAGCCGACGACATGGTGCTTCGAGTCGGTGGCGTGCCGATCTTTTACTTCCCCTGGCTTACCTTTCCCGTAGACGACAGGCGCAAATCGGGACTACTACCTCCCACAATAAGTGACAGTACGCGCAACGGATTCGAGTACAGCCAGCCCATTTACTGGAATATCGCGCCCAATTACGATGCTACCATCACTCCTCGTTATCTGGAGCGACGTGGAACACAGCTGGGAATGGAGTTTCGTTATTTGCAAGGCGACAACCTAGAGTCACGCCACTATGGAGAAAGCCAGATCCAGTTGCTCGATGATCGTCTGGCAGAAAATAGTGAGCAACAACGCTGGAGTTACCAGCTGTTGCATCAGTCA
>JBFHVL010000041.1:0-20331 GCA_041589565.1 Kangiellaceae bacterium
AAAAAAAACCACCTCATTTGAGGTGGTTTTTTGGGACTTGCTTTAAACAACAATCAGAAAGCTGGCTTGTCTTCAGCCTCTTCGTAACGTTTTACGCTTTCGTTGATTTCCTTCTTGGCTGCTTCCGCGTTATCCCAGCCTTCAATCTTCACCCATTTTCCAGGTTCAAGATCTTTATAGTGCTCAAAAAAGTGCTCGATTTGGTTAAGCAGTAATTCTGGCAAATCTTTGGTTTCGTTAACGTCTTTGTAGACTGGAGTCAATTTGCTAACGGGCACCGCGATTAATTTAGCATCGGTACCAGACTCATCGGTCATCTTTAAAACGCCCACTGGACGACAACGAATTACCGAACCTCCCATTAATGGAAAGGGCGTAGGAACCAGCACGTCTACTGGGTCACCGTCTTCGGATAAGGTGTGAGGAACGTAGCCGTAGTTGCAAGGGTAGTGCATGCAGGTCGCCATAAAACGATCGACGAACATAGCGCCAGACTCTTTATCCACTTCGTATTTCACCGGATCGGCGTGTGCCGGAATTTCGATGATGACGTTAATTTCATCAGGTATGTTTTTTCCAGATGCTACTTTGTTCAGGCTCATGTTATCCCACTCATTGGTTAATTATCGGCAGTAGAAGGGCGCGTATTATACAGTTATTGCATTGCAAAATAAATTCGTTACAACACAAGGAATAACATTAATAAATTCAATGAGATAGAAAAAACATGAGCGAGTTGTTTTTCTCGACTTAAATATCGTTATAAAAACATGAGTTGATATAAGAAACAGATAGTCTGACTTGGCGACGAGAGTCATTAGTCGGATCGTTCTAAATTCATCATGATTGCCAGTAGTGGCGTATCCCCGGTGCAATTCCGGGAATCCACGCAGTGTCACTTGCCGTCGGCAGTTAGTCGTCTGAACCCTTCTGGTTCAGAGGCGCTTATTTAACTTGCGGGGGTTCTATGTCTGACTTGTTGTATCTACCACCGATCCTGGGTATTGCCGGTATCATCTTTGCCTTTCTCATTTTCGCTTACGTCAAAAAGCAGCCATCCGGTGAAGGGAAAATTAAAAAAATAGCCGATGCCATCCATCTCGGCGCCATGGTCTTTATGCGCCGTGAATATACGATTTTATTCGCCTTCGCTGCGGTTTTGACCATTTTATTGTTTATTGGCTTTGGCAGCTGGCACACGCCAGTGGCTTTTGTTGTTGGCGCTCTATGTTCCGCAACGGCAGGTTACATCGGTATGTATACCGCGACGCATGCCAATGTTAGAACTACTGTAGCAGCGAATACCAAAGGCCCGTCAGAAGCTCTGTCGGTAGCGTTTTTCGGCGGTTCGATAATGGGACTAACTGTCGCATCAATGGGATTACTGGGTCTGGGTGGACTTTATCTGCTGTTTGGTGCCAATCCTGAGCATGCTGAAGCTATTCATGGCTTTGGTATGGGAGCATCAACTGTGGCCCTGTTCTCTCGTGTTGGTGGCGGGATCTTTACCAAAAGCGCCGATGTGGGTGCTGACCTTGTCGGTAAAGTTGAGGCTGGAATTCCAGAAGATGATCCCCGTAACCCGGGGGTCATTGCTGATAACGTTGGCGATAACGTCGGTGATGTTGCTGGTATGGGATCGGATATTTTTGAGTCCTATTGTGGTTCGATGATCGCGACCATTGCGATTGCGGCAACTATGGGGTCGGGGGCGATTGCGGCTCTGACTTCAGGTGGCGATACAGCAGAAGGTTTGATGTTTCTTCCGTTAGCCTTAGCTTCAGCTGGATTGATTTGTTCGGTTCTGGGCATTTTTATCGTCAAGATTTTCTCGTCATCCGATCCAGCACAGGCTTTGCGATTTGGCACCATTGTCGCGACATTGTTGCTGATGGTTGTTGCTTATTTTGTGATTGATGCCATGAACATCCATACCAATGTCTGGTTTTGTGTGATCAGTGGCGCCGTCGGCGGCATTATTATTGGGCTGGTTACCGAGTATTACACTGGCGCCAAGCCAGTTCGAGATATTGCTAAAGGCGGTGAGACCGGTCCTGCGACTGTCATGATTGCTGGGTTGGCAGTTGGTATGGAGTCGGTGGTTATTCCAGTTTTGACTATTGCAGGAATCATTTTCATCAGTAGCTCGTTGTTACCCGAAGGTGTTGGTGTGTATGGTGTTGGAATTGGCGCTGTGGGAATGTTGGCCACAGTGGGCATCACCATGGCGATCGATGCATACGGTCCGATTGCTGATAATGCTGGTGGTATCGCTGAAATGGCAGAGTTGGGTCCAGAAACTCGCAAAATTACCGACGGGCTGGATGAAGTGGGTAACACTACCGCTGCGATAGGTAAGGGGTTCGCGATTGGTGCTGCTGGTTTGGCTGCTTTGGCAATCATCGCGGCTTACATCGAAACCATAAGCCGTAAGTCGGAAGGATTTGCACTCAATATCAGTAATCCTGAAGTGCTTACCGGTATGTTCCTCGGCGGGATATTTCCTTTTCTGGTTAGTGCTATCACCATGCGAGCGGTTGGCGATGCGGCCTTCGATATGATCAAGGAAATTCGTCGTCAGTTTAAGGAGATTCCCGGCCTGCTTGAAGGGACTGGTGAGCCCGATAATGCTCGTTGTATCGAAATTGCGACTAATGCCGCTTTAAAACGAATGGTATTGCCAGGAGCTCTAGCCGTATTCGCTCCTGTCGTCGTTGGCTTTGGAATAGGTCCCGAAGCGCTTGGTGGCATGCTCGGTGGTGCGTTGGTTAGTTGTGTGTTGCTAGCCCTTACCATGGCCAATGCTGGCGGGGCTTGGGACAATGCGAAAAAATATGTTGAGAAAGGAAATCTCGGCGGTAAAGGATCGGATGTGCATAAAGCGGCGGTTGTTGGTGATACCGTTGGCGATCCCTTCAAAGATACGTCTGGTCCTGCAATGAACATTTTGATCAATGTAATGGCCATTGTCAGTTTAGTCATCGCCCCTCTGTTGGTCGGTTAACTTAAAACTCAGCTGCCTTTTACAGGCAACTGAGTCGAAAAACTGCCAAATTTTGCCATACTTTAAGTTAGACTAGGTTCACCCGCTAATGCGGGTGAACTTTTATTGTATGTTTCATTGAGTAGGTGTGGCGGTTAAATATGGATCTGGACGCAATATGTAAAGACTTTGCCGAGCTGGATGATGAGGTCAGGCAGGAGTTTTATTCTGATGTTAAAGATTGTGTTCAAGACATTAACGACTGTGCTGCTATTTTATCTACCGAAGATCCTCAAGTTTTAATTAATCGTCTATTTCGTTCCATTCACACAATAAAAGGCAATTGCAACATGGTGTTTCTGGAACCTTTTGTCCAGTGCACTCACGTCGTGGAAGAAATGGTACAGGACATCCGTAACGGAGCCTACGCATACCAACCAGCCTATGGCCGACTATTCATCGCGACCATTAACGCTGTTGACGAGTTACTTGCTGTTACAATGACGCAAAACCAGATCGATGCCGACACCTTAGTGTTGATAGAGGCGCTCATTACGCGTGTAAGAAGTGCTGACGATGAACGGCGGGTTGAAGAGGCGATGCGTGGCGAGCTGGCTATTCAAGATGGCCATTATTCTCTAGATTTGGTCGCTGTCAGTCAGCTCGAAGGTGAAGCCTTTTCGATCTTTAGTGCCACAGATATGGAATTTTTCCATTATCTATCTGAGTGTCAGCAAGTGGTTGATCCTTTTCATCAGGTTCGAATGAAAGTGCAAATTGGTTTGGCCAAAGCATTAAACCAGACCATGTCCGAACCGGAAGATGACGATCAATTAATAGCAGCACTTTATACCTATGAATTTTTTCGAGTCGTGAAAGGAAATGATATTGATCAAATTCGGCGTCGAGTATTTTCTGCCGGCAGTATGTTGTCGCGAATTCCCGGATGGAGTAAAGCATCTGAACTGGTTTTCCAGACAAATGAAAAAACAGACGGTTCTGGCTTTCCTCGGGGACTTAAAGGCGTGGCAATTTATGATGCAGCAAAAATTTTACATTTGGTTGATGCATTTATTTCAACCGCTTTGGAGCATAAGGATGAAGGCTATAAAAAAAGCTTATTTATAGCCGTTAGATCAATTAATCAGTTGGCCGACATTGAATATCCACAACATTTAATTAATCAGTTCAATCACATCATCAAGTCTGAGTATTTAAATCAGTCTTTGTGGTGATACAGTTTTTCCCATTAGTCATTTAACCCAATCATACTTGCGTCCTCGTTAATAAGGTTGACTATCGAGAAAAATGGAGGGGACGATGAAGTATTTAATGTCATTAATTTTTGCCACCGCTACCGTGTTACTGTTGATGATAGGAATGAGCAGGATGGTAACCGCACATCCAATGGAGTCTGGTACTATTCGTGAAGTGCCAGATTATCATCATGTTACTGTGAATGATGAAGTAATACGTAAAACTTATCAGGTAAAACAGGAAAAACCTGAACCATCGAAAGTGAAGCCTGTAAAGCCTGTTAGCGCTCCTAAAGCGAAAGCGCAACAAAAACCGGTTAAAGCGACGTTGGTCTCTCCCGGAGGTTTCACATCTCCGAGCTTTGATCATTCGGGAATCGATGTAACGGGTGACATTGGCACAGAAATTGGCGGTACCCCTGGTCACTTGATGCCTGTTTCTCGAATTGAACCAGTCTATCCAACCGAAGCGAGGTTAAAAAATCTGGAAGGATTCGTAACGTTACAATTTCAGATCAATGCTATGGGAGATGTTTCTGACATAATCGTTGTCGAGTCGAACCCTAAACGGATTTTTGATAAAGCGGCCATCAATGCGGTACGAAAATGGAAGTTTCCACAAACGACGGAAGCGACTAATGCAGCGCAGCAGGTAACTTTGGAGTTTAAAATGGAGTCTTAAGTGAGACTACAAAAAGAAAAAGAGGCCTTGGAGCCTCTTTTTCTTTACTGGACTGTAATAGCCAAAGAAGAGGATGGTTATTCAGCCATTTCTTTTAACTTTTTCAGCGGTCGTACTTTAACAACAGTACGAGCTGGTTTAGCTTTAAATACGGTCTCTTCACCAGTGAAGGGGTTAATTCCTTTACGAGCTTTGGTGGCAGGCTTACGTACGGTCTGGATTTTGAATAGGCCAGGCATTACGAACTCACCAACGGCACGTTTTTTAACGTGACGCTCGATAAGCGAAGAAAGCTCATCGATTACTGATGAAACTTGCTTGCGTGACAATTCAGTGCGTTCTGCCAGCTCATTTAGCATTTGAGACTTGTTATAACGCTCTTTAATTGCCGTCGCTTTTGCAGCAGCTTTCGCTGGTGCTTTCTTTGCGGCCGCTTTCTTAGCTGGTGCTTTTTTGGCAGGCGCCTTCTTCGCAGCAACTTTTTTCTTTGCGGGTGACTTCTTTGCAGCAGCTTTTTTCTTCGCTGGTGCTTTTTTCTTTTTAACAGCCATGGTTCAAAGCCCCTTGTTTATCGGTTGATTAGTCCTATTGTGATTTTTGACGTCAGACAATTTTGTCCAAACATATACCACCGAAACTTTTATAACAAATTACCCATTAAATAAAGTGTTAATCGTTAAAAAACACCTGTTTTTTGCAGTTTTTCTTAAAATAAAGGGTAACTCGATGTTTAATTGCGTAGTAACGGTTTAATTTCAGTCTTCCTGTTAGTTTTAAGTTGTCCATCAAAAGGATGCTCTTTAAGTGTGTAAAAGCAATATTTGAGCATAATTATGATCGCTCGTTTGCTTGTATCTCGCTCAATTAATTGGCCTATATTTCGAGAGTGCGCTTTGAGTGATGATTAACCCAAGTGGGGCTTTCTGATTTAACCAATGGGTAAAGTTACTGGTTCCAATTACCTTGATATGAGGTAATTGGATCAATTGAACGGTATCAGGTAATGGTTTCCGTTTAGCAGGCTAAGCGTGTGCAGGGGGGTAACGACAATTATCGAGGCATCACATAATGTCTCTTTAGAGGTTGTTCCTGCTACTGGATTGGCTTGCGGCTGGACCTGCCAACTCAGCGGCGTATAATCCCACAATAAACCTCTCGGCAGACACTTACTAAAGGCCCGATCTGGTTTAGCTCCAGCTAAGTGGAAGCCGGCTGCTGATTAATTAAGCAAAATAATGACGATAAAGGCTTGTATCTGATTCGGGCTTTCTGTAAAATTCGCGCTCCTTTTTAGGTGCCCATATTTCGAGTCCCAAACCCCGTTGGTTATTAATATGGCGTCTCCGGGCCGGCTACCCCGATGACTGCACAAAAAGGCTAAGGTTATTAACATTATTCAATCAAAGCCCGTTTGGGAGCTAAGAGACGATGAAAACATTTACTGCAAAACCAGAATCTGTGAAGCGCGACTGGTATGTGGTCGACGCCGAAGGTAAGACACTGGGTCGCCTTGCTTCAGAAATTGCTCGCCGTTTGCGTGGCAAGCATAAGCCAGAATACACACCGCATGTGGATACTGGAGATTACATTATCGTGATCAACGCTGAGAAAGTAGCGGTTACCGGTAACAAAGAAACTGATAAGGTATACTACAGCCATTCTGAATATCCAGGTGGTTTACGCTCTATCACTTTAGATAAACTGCGTGAAAAAGCGCCAGAGCGCATCATTAAGAGTGCGGTTAAAGGCATGTTGCCGCGTAATCCACTGGGTCGCGCGATGTTTAAGAAACTGCGTGTATTTATAGGTCCTGAGCACACTCATGCGGCTCAGCAACCTAAAGAATTGAATATTTAAAGGTAAAAGAAGATGGCAGAACAGTATTACGGTACCGGTCGTCGCAAAAGCTCCACTGCACGAGTTTTCTTACGCTCAGGTTCTGGAGTAATCACCATCAACGGCCGCCCAATTGATGAGTATTTTGGTCGTGAGACCTCTCGCATGGTAGTTCGTCAACCACTTGAGTTGACTGAAACTTTGGAACAGTTTGACATTTACGTGACTGTGACTGGCGGTGGTAACACCGGACAGGCAGGTGCGATTCGTCATGGCATTACTCGTGCCCTGATGGAGTACAATGAAGAGTTACGCCCAGACTTGCGTAAAGCTGGCTTCGTTACTCGTGATGCACGTGAAGTTGAACGTAAGAAGGTTGGCTTGCACAAAGCCCGTAAGCGTCCTCAGTTCTCTAAGCGTTAAGCAATTCCTTTTGTGGCTTTGCAAAAAACGCTCGACTTGTTCGAGCGTTTTTTTATGTCTGAAATAAATATTCTTTTCACTGTATGTTTCTCTGGGAATCGCCTTAAAGAAGGATTTATTTCTTTGTCACTCGTTTAAATAGTGGCTTTCAGGGGTGTTTTGCATTTTCTAACTTTTCAATTCGGAAGAAAAATCACTTTGAAAATCATATGGTTACAAAGGAAAAATGGTATTTTCCTTGTAAAAGTAGGGTAATTTCTATATGATTTCGCCGTTTGAAATGCTGCTTTCATTCTGAGTTTCGGTTCTGGATATCGCATTTCAATAAAAATAATCAAATCATTCATAATTTAGAGTCCGATGGGGAGACAATCCGCATGAGTAAAGACGGTGTCGATAACGGCCGCCGCCGCTTTCTGCTTTGGTCGACGTCTGCGGTAGGAGCAGTAGGAGCGGTAGGTATAGCAGTACCTTTCGTACAATCATGGCATCCCAGTGCGCGAGCACAAGCCGCCGGTGCGCCGGTTGAGCTTGATGTGAGCAAAATGGAGCCTGGGCAACATGTGAAGACAGAGTGGCGTGGTAAGCCGATTTTCGTGGTCAAACGTACACCTGAGCAAGTGCAGAAATTATCATCCATTTCGGGCATGCTCAAAGATCCTGAGTCCAAAAATCCAACCACCAAACAACCTGAATATATCAAAACAGAAACGCGCTCGATCCGAGACGACATTTTTGTGGTTGTTGGAATCTGTACTCATTTAGGGTGTGTGCCTCAACATCAAAAAGAGTTATCTGCGACTGAGGGGCCTGGATTTTTCTGCCCATGTCACGGTTCGAAATTCGATTTAGCAGGGCGAGTATTCAGTGGCGTACCTGCATCGGACAATCTCGAAGTTCCTCCTTATTCTTTTAAAGACGATAACACCATTATGATTGGTGTCGATCAAGGAGCCGCGTAATGACTAAGATGCAAGCCTTTATGGGATGGGTTGATGCGCGCTTTCCTGCCACCAAGGTTTGGAATGAGCATCTGGCGGAATATTATGCGCCGAAAAACTTTAACTTCTGGTACTTCTTCGGCTCTTTGGCCCTATTAGTACTGGTAAATCAGTTGTTAACCGGAATCTGGTTAACCATGCACTACACGCCAACAGCGGAACATGCCTACGCTTCGGTAGAATACATTATGCGTGACGTACCTTATGGCTGGTTACTGCGTTATATGCATTCGACTGGTGCATCAGCTTTCTTCCTGGTTGTGTATTTGCATATGTTCCGTGGAATGATGTACGGCTCATACCGTAAGCCACGCGAACTGGTGTGGATTTTTGGTATGGTGATCTTCGTACTCTTAATGGCCGAAGCCTTCATGGGTTATTTACTACCATGGGGTAACATGTCTTACTGGGGTGCACAGGTTATTATCAATCTGTTCTCATCCGTTCCAGTTTATGGTGAAGATTTAGTACAGTGGATTCGTGGTGATTATCTGATTTCAGGTGCCACTCTGACTCGCTTCTTTGCGCTTCACGTAGTCGCATTGCCAATAGCACTATTGCTGATGGTTTTCCTACACATTGTTGCTTTGCACGCGGTAGGTTCGAATAATCCTGACGGAATAGAGATCAAAAAGAACAAAGATAGCAATGGTATTCCCGTAGACGGCATTCCTTTCCACCCTTATTACACTGTGAAAGATATTGTCGGTGTGGCGGGCTTTTTGTTCTTCTTCTGTTTAGTAATTTTCTTCTTCCCAGAAGGCGGCGGTTATTTCCTCGAGCCACCTAACTTTACTCCGGCAAATAATCTGAAAACGCCTGAAAATATCGCACCAGTATGGTACTTCACACCTTTTTACTCGGTCTTACGTGCGGTTCCGCATAAAGATTTGGGTGTTGTTGCGATGGCGCTGTCGATTATTGTGCTGTTTTTGTTACCTTGGTTAGATCGTAGTCCGGTAAAATCCATTCGTTATAAAGGCTGGATTTACAAACTGGGGCTCGCGTTGTTTGTCGTATGTTTCTTCATTCTTGGATACCTGGGAATGAAAGCGCCGACGCCTGCGCGTACTTTGGCTGCTCAGATTTGTACCGTGTACTACTTTTTCTTCTTCTTCCCGTTCTTGTTCTTCTATCACAAGTTCGATAAGACTAAACCAGTACCAGAGAGGGTGACGCACTAATGAAAAAAATAATCGCACTTGCCTTTAGCATTTTTTCTCTAGCGGTCATTGCTGCTGGTGGTGGTGACTATAAGCCAAAAGATCCGGCCAATATTCGCAGCGATGACAAAACATCGCTGCAAAACGGTGCCATGCTTTACATGAACTACTGTATGGGCTGTCACGGCTTGGAGTTTTCTCGCTACAAGCGCGTATCCGATGATCTTGGTATTCCTGAGGACGTGATGAAAGAGAATCTGATATTTGATGATTCAAAAATTCACGACCTGATGAAATCAGCCATGCCGCAAAAGTACGCGGAAAATTGGTTTGGTGCTGCTCCCCCCGACTTGAGTTTAATCGCTCGGTATCGTGGTGCTGACTGGCTATACAATTACTTACGCGCTTTCTACAAAGATCCTGCTCGTCCTTACGGCGTAAACAATACAGTTTTCCCTGACGTTGGAATGCCTCATGTATTGGAGCCGCTTCAAGGCGTTCAGTTCTTAACTGAAGAAGGCGAGTTAGAGTTGATTTCTGAAGGCGCATTGTCAGCCGACGAGTACGATAATGCAGTTCGAGATCTGGTTAACTTCCTCGATTACGTTGGTGAACCAATTAAAGTTAAACGCCAGTCGTTGGGCGTGTATGTACTCTTGTTTATTCTTGTGTTCTTTGTGTTTGCATATTTGCTGAAAAAAGAATACTGGAGAGACATTCATTAATGTTTAATGCCGCCTGCAGTGCGGGCGGTGTTTCCAGATTTATCTTTTTAGTTTATTTCGGAGATTTACTCTATGGCAGTTGTAGCCAAACGCTCTTTAATGACGATGTATTCAGGTGCCGATGATATTTACAGTCATCAGGTGCGCATTGTACTGGCGGAAAAGGGGGTAAACTTTGAAACCATCGAAGTCACCGACGAGAACAAGCCGGAAGACTTGATGGATTTAAATCCCTACAACACGGTTCCAACCTTGGTTGATCGCGAACTGGTATTGTTTGAAGCGCGAATCATCATGGAATACTTGGACGAACGATTTCCTCATCCTCCATTAATGCCGGTTTACCCAGTAGCTCGTGCTCGATCACGTTTAATGATGCACCGAGTTGAAAAAGACTGGTATAGCTTGGTAAATGTGATCCAGCGAGGTAAAGATAAGGAAGCGGAGCGAGCTCGCAAGGAACTTAAAGAAAGTTTAATTACTTTGGCTCCTGTATTTCATGAAACGCCTTACTTTTTAAGTGAAGAGTTTTCATTGGTTGATTGCTGTTTAGCTCCTCTATTGTGGCGTCTTAAATCAATGGACATCGAACTTTCTGGTCGTGGCGCAAAAGAAGTTCAGGGCTATATGGAGCGATTGTTTGAGCGCGACTCGTTTCAGGCCAGTTTAACCACTACCGAACGTGAACTTAACGAAGCCTGATGAGCGACTTTAGCAGTAATAAGCCTTATTTGATCCGTGCATTGTATGAATGGATTTTGGACAATCAGGGTACGCCTCATTTAATAGTTAATGCAGACTTCCCTGGTGTTCAAGTACCTCGCGAGCACGTTCAAAATGGCGAGATTGTGTTGAACATCAGTCCCGGGGCAGTTCAGGGGTTATCACTAGAAAATGATGAAATATCATTTAATGCTCGTTTTTCTGGTGTTGCTCGTGTGATCCGTTTACCCATCGCATCCATATTGGCGATTATTGCGCGTGAGAATGCACAGGGAATGGCATTTCCCGTTGAAGAAGTGGAAGAGCCATTTTCTGAAGTGAGTAGCGATGCTCCAGCTTTTGATGACGAAGCGCTAGATAAAGAACTTGATACTTCGGATGGGCCTGAGCAAAGCAAAAAGAAAAGTGCCAAAGTATCACATCTAAAAGTTGTTAAGTAATTTACAACGGTACAAACTGGATTATTGTACCAATAAATGAAAGCCTCATATTTATTATGAGGCTTTTTTGTTTCTGCACGTAACTATTTAGTGATTGGACGGCTGAGGCGGTTCAGCGTGGATTTCAAACGCCTGAATAACTCGTTTTACGCCGGAAACATTGCGAGCGATTTGAATTGCTTTTTGTGCTTCCGCGTGAGTGACCAGTCCAAGTAAAAAGACTTCACTGTCCTCGGTAATAACCTTAATTTTTGAAGAGTCCAAATCATCTTCAACAAATAGAGCCGCTTTTACTTTTGATGTTAAACTTAAATCGTTGAGATATGAGAGGCTTCCAGTTGGCGCTGCTACACGAATTTCATTGTAAACTTTTTTAATTCCTGGAATGGAACTTACCAGTTGTTCGGCACGATTTTTTAACGATAATGTGGGTGTTTGGCCAACCAGAAGTAAAGTTCGGTTAAAACTAACCACATCAATATCGCTATTACTCCAAAGTTCACCATTGTTAAATATCGACTGTACGGCCTTAATTTCTAATGCTTCGTCGGCAATAAATGTTTCGAGTGAGCGTGTGGTTTGAGGTTCGCTACTTTGGTTTTGCTGGGTAGCGCAGCCAGAGAATAGTGTCAGCAAAACAAGACCGACGGCACACGAACGTTTATGGTTTAAAATCATTTAAACGATTTCTCCAAATAAGCTGTTGTCGATGTAATCTGCTAGTGTATGCACGACCAGACGATGAACCTCTCTGATGCGTGGAACAGAGTTCGAAGGCACACGTACTTCGACATCATTAGAGCCGATGAGTCCAGCCATAGTTCCTCCGTCTTTTCCGGTTACAGCAACAATTAGCATGTCACGACTTAATGCTGATTCCATTGCTCGAATGGTGCTTTTAGAGTTACCGCTGGAGGAAAACACCAGTAACACATCACCTTCGTTTCCTAAAGCTCTAACTTGCTTAGCATATACATCATTAAAGTTGTTTTCATTAGCCATAGCAGTCATTGTGACAATGTCGGTGTTAAGTGCCATAGCTGGAAGTCCTGGACGCTCACGCTCGAAACGGTGAGACATTAGAGATACAAAATACTCAGCTTCGCTTGCCGAGCCGCCATTACCACATGCTAATATTTTTCGTCCATCAATAAGACACTGAACCATCAGTTCGCCTGCGCGAGCTATGGCTTCGGGTAAGGTATCGGCCGCGTCGATATTCGTTTGAATACTTTCGGTAAATGCTTGTTTTATTTTGTCTATCATAAGGGCTCTGCGTCAAAAGCGCTTTGTATCCAGTTTGGTTTGTTCTGGTTAAAAGTAACGACATCAAACCGACAGGCTAGTCTGTTATGTTGTTGCGTGTGTGATAAATAAAAACTCGCTGCGCGAACTAGTTTTTGTTGTTTGTCATAGCTGATACTTGCTACGGCACCGCCGTATTGTTCGCTTTTGCGATACCTTACTTCTACAAATATCAAATAGTGCTTGTCCTGCATTATCAAATCTATTTCGCCAAGTTTACAGCGAAAATTTTGCTTTATGCAGCTTAATCCTTGTTGCTCTAAATACTCTCGAGCGAGTTGTTCATAATAGCCCCCTTTGCTTTGAGAGGGGCTATTCAATTGTAAACTACCTGATGGTTTATTTTCTTTCGCTTTGCGCTGACGAAACCACTTCACGGGCAACCCCTTGATTAAAGTGGGCAATCGATAAAGTTCGCTCGATTTCACCGTTTGCATTCACCGAAAGTAAGCCGCTCAATCCGCGCTGCTGGTACTGCTGAAAAGCTTTTAATATATTAAGATCGGGTAACAAGCGGTAGGCATCGTAACCGAGTGCAAACAACCGTCCAAATGATGATGTGATACTAGGAACGATTTCTTTTAAGTCATTTCTCAGCTGACGAACTTTGGGATCGTCTGAAATTAATATAGGACTGTCGGTAAAGGTTATACCATTTAAGTCGCTGTTGAGTTGAGTGTTTTCTGATCCCGGGTTGATACGTGAAATAGCATAAACCGGAAGATCTTGAGCATAGTAAAAATTCAAAAAGGGTTTAATGCGCCGCGCATCGGTTGGCGATGCTGCAATAAATACCATATCCGCGTCTTGTCGTCTGCGTTGAACAAACTCAAGTGGTGTACCAAGAATTTGCTCGAGGCGTCGGTTACGATTTTCACTTAAGTCGATATTCAGTAATCGCTGAATAATCGACTTAATTTCTTTGGGATCGTCGTATCGTTGAACTTCTGCAATACTCCCTTCGAGTCCTTCGAATACGGTTGAAAATGCCTGTAAAATTCGATCGCCCTGTTCATTGCTCGGTACAAGAACAATGGCAGTCTCATGTTGTTTTTCAATAGCCAGTTTCGCGATTTGGCGAGCTTCATCTTCAATAGGTAATCCGAATTGATAAAGTTCAGGATGATTGACTGAAAACGCATCAAGCCGATTAAGGCTAAGTTGAGGGACGGCCAATTGCTCCTGGTTTGCGATAGCTTCTACAGCTTCTTTGGTTAATGGACCAACGATAAAGTCGGCTCCATCTTCAATGGCTTGTTCGTAAGGTGTCATTGGCGAGAGACTTTGAGCCGTGTCATACACTTTAATGACTGTGTCATCGGCCATCGTTTTGTTGGAGTAGTGGGCTGCTAAAAAGCCATCCCGAATCATTCTACCGCCAGCCGCTAAACGTCCTGATAAAGGTAATAGCAGCGCAATTTGTTTTGGACGATAAACCTTGGCGTTAGCAACCTGCTGCAATTGACTCGGCATTTTCGAACTTGCCGGATGTAACGGAAATCGTTGCTTCCAGACATTAAGTGCGGTCAATAACTGGTTCGGTTGTTCTTCATGCTTATGAGTAATGAATGCTAGTTCCAACCAGCCATTAACAACTGGGTTTGAAAAATCGGTCTGATAAAGCTTTAAAAACTCGGGGTTAATCTGGTTCAGCGCTCGCCAGATAAACTCATGATTTTCTTCCAGCTGCTCTTCTGTAAGCAGTAGATCTTCTAGTTCAATGCGAATTTTAGCGGCTTCGTAATAATTACCATCGCTTAAATAGGCGTTGGCTAACGACTTTCGATAGGTGACCTGCCAGTCGATAGGGTGATTCTCAGGCGTTTGAATTTGCTTAAAGAAAGTTAAGGCTGCCGCAGTTTGCGAAAGCTCCTGTAACGAAAGCGCATAATAGAGATAGTAGGTTTCTTTATCGATTGGCGAAAGGTAGCTGGGCTCGATAAAAGAGAATGTCTCCTGTGCTTTCAAATATTGAGCCTTTTGTGCCAAAATGACTCCGGCCTTTAGCAGGTATTCACTTTTCTGCGGTTGGTTGCTGTTCTTGGCAAGTCCCAGATAGTAGTTTGCGTTATTTATGGAGTCTTTAATGCTGGTAGTGCTTTGTTTGCCGCAAGATGCCAAAGTTAGACTCAGCAGCAATATCAAGATTCGACGCATTGGTTAGTTTCCACTATTTATAATGAATTCGCAGTATTGCGATCATAACAAAGATTTTAGGTCGTTACGCCCATGGTTTCACAGTTTGGTACATTGTATGTGGTTGCTACGCCAATTGGCAATTTAGAAGATATAACCGCTCGGGCGTTAAAAACCTTAGAGTCGGCTGATCGAATTCTGGCCGAGGACACGCGGCGAACGCAACAACTTTTGACGCACTTCGGTATAAAAGGTTCATTGATGTCGTTGCACGATCATAACGAGCGTCAGCGGGTCGAACAGGTGATGGATTTATTACAACAAGGCCTTCAGTTGGCGTTGGTTTCCGATGCCGGAACGCCATTGATCAGTGACCCCGGTTATCATTTGGTTCACGAATTACGTCAGAGTGGGCATAACGTTGTACCAATCCCTGGCCCAAGCGCAATTATCACGGCACTGAGCGCTGCCGGTCTTCCAACGGATCGATTTTGCTTTGAAGGTTTCTTGCCAGCCAAATCTGGCGCACGAAAAAAACAATTAGAATTACTCAAGCGTGAAAGTCGTACCTGTATATTTTATGAGTCGTCTCACCGCATTATCGCCTGTTTAGACGATATGCTTGATGTTTTGGGAGCAATGCGCGAAGTGGTCATTGCTCGCGAACTCACGAAACGCTTTGAAACCTTTTTATCTGGCAATATCGAAAATGTTTTACAGCAGGTTGAAAATGATAAAGATCAGCAACGTGGTGAATTTGTGGTGATGGTGCGAGGCGTAGTGACGACGGCAGAAACATCGGAACTCACCGGACAGCAGGTATTAGAAGAATTATTACCGCATTTGCCCACCAAGACAGCCGCTCAGGTGGCATCAAACCTCACAGGTCTTTCCAAACGGGATCTTTATCAAATGGCGCTCGATCTAAAAGGTTAGCTTGCCTATTCGGCTGGTTATCTGGATAATCGCCCCTGGCTGGCCAGACAGTCGCTGCTCACTTCGGTGGGGAGAGGAAAGTCCGGACTTCACAGGGTAAGGTGCCAGGTAACGCCTGGGGGGCGAAAGCCTACGGCTAGTGCAACAGAAAATATACCGCCGATGGTTCCGGTTTTCCGGTTCACAGGTAAGGTTGAAATGGTGCGGTAAGAGCGCACCGCGCTGGTGGTAACATCAGTGGCAGGGTAAACCCCACCTGAAGTAAGACCAAATAGGGGTCCAATGGCGTGACCCGCGCTGGATCCGGGTAGGTTGCTTGAGCCTTATGGTGACGTAAGGCCTAGAGGAATGACTGTCCACGACAGAATCCGGCTTATCGGCTAGCCTGATTTATTTACTTTCACCAGAGGTCGTGTGCCTTTTAATTTACTGGCACATTCTCTGGTGAAGTTTCAATTCTTACCGTTATAAAAAAGCAGTTTTCCATTCCAAATCCATCTATTTTTGCCTGATCTTAAGAAACTACTTTAAGTTTAAGTAGTAATTAATTGAAAAAAATCGACTAATTGATAAGTACTTACTAGCTTTCTGTGATCCACATCTAACTTATTGTGAAATAAGGAAAAATTTTCGGATCTTGATTCCAATTTTGCTTGACTGAGATCTATCTCATACCTATAGTGTACAGAAGTGGAGAATAGTGACAAATTGTGGATCAAATTGGCACGTTTGTGACGTAACCAATCAGCTGGGACGCCAGCGGTTACCAAGCAGCGGTCAAAACGAGGGTGAATCGTGTTTCGAGGCGGTAATTCAATCAATCTGGATGCAAAAGGGCGGATAGCTATTCCGGCCCGTTACCGCGATCGCCTGTCTGATATATGCAATGGACGCATGGTAGTCACTAAAAATCCATACGAACTCGATACCCCCAATCTACTTTTGTTCCCTCTCCACACCTGGGAAGAATTCGAAGAGCAAGTACGTGCGTTACCCAGCAGTAAGCCGGCTTACCGCATGTTTAAACGTGTCACCATTGGTTCTGCCAAAGAGGTCGACATGGATTCCAATGGGCGACTGTTGCTGCCATCTGAGTTACGAGAGTTTGCCGGGCTGACCAAATCTATTGTACTGGTGGGTCAGGGCGAAACATTCCAGATCTGGGATGAAGCTCAATGGAAGAAGCAGGAAGAAGATGATCTCGCGGTGCTTGCTGACGAAAACTTTGACTCTGAACAACTACCTGATCTGGCGTTTTAAGCATGACTGCTCAAGGGTTACACGAATCGGTTTTACTTCAGGAGGCCGTCGACGCTCTAAATATTGCCAGTGATGGGATAGTAATCGACGGTACTTTTGGTCGCGGTGGGCATAGTCGATTGATCTTAAAGGCACTTGGAGACACGGGGCGGTTGTTAGCATTCGACAAAGATCCACAGGCAATTGCATTTGCCGATGAGCATTTTGGCGCTGACCAGCGCTTTAGCATCGTCCAAGATAGTTTCGCTCAAATAAAAGAACAAGCCGAAGCCCTTGGCTTGTTTGGAAAAATCACTGGTGTGTTATTTGATTTGGGCGTGTCTTCACCGCAACTGGATCAAGCAGAGCGCGGCTTTAGCTTTATGAAAGATGGTCCATTGGATATGCGCATGAATCCAGAGCAGGGGATTAGCGCGGCGCAGTGGCTGGCAAAAGCAAAAGAAGGCGATATTCGCCACGTCTTAAAAGTTTACGGCGAAGAAAAATTTGCCGGTCGCATTGCCAGAAAAATTATTGAAATGCGAGACGAACAACCGATCACAACAACTCGCCAGTTGGCGAAATTAATCGACGAAGCGGTACCAGGAAAAAGAGAGCCCGGAAAACATCCTGCCACACGTAGTTTTCAGGCAATTCGGATTTATATCAATCAGGAGCTGTCTGATTTAGAAAAAGGGTTACAAGCTGCGTTTGATGGACTCGCTGTTGGTGGTCGACTGGTGGTGATTAGTTTTCACTCCTTGGAAGATCGCATTGTAAAGCGATTTTTCAAAAAACTGTCAAAGGGTGATGACTTTCCCAAAGACTTGCCCGTGAGAGCTGAAGATATCAAGCCGCAAGTGAAATTATTGGGTAAGCCGGTTCGTCCCAATGAAGTTGAAGTTGATGAAAACGTTCGGTCTCGCAGCGCAATTATGCGAGTAGCGGAGAAACTATGAAGCTCGTGCAAACATTGTGGCAACGGCTGGAAATGACACTTCCTATCATGTTGTTGCAAAGTATGTTGCGACAAAAGTGGATAATGGCATTGGCAATTGTGGTTTGGAGCAATGCTATTGCGGTAGCCTACATTACTCATGAAGTTCGTAGTCAAACTGCACTTTTGGAACAGCTAAAGCACGAGCAGTATCAATTGGAAATGGAGTGGGAAGCATTGCGTCTGGAACAGGGGGCATTAGCAGAACATAATCGAATAGAAAGTTTGGCAAAGAAAAAATTAACAATGAAAAGTGTTGCCGCCAACGATGAAGTCGTGGTGGAGAACTGATCATCAGGTAACGAGAAAAATGGGACAAGCACGAAAACCAAAAGGTATACCACTTTGCACCTGGCGCTATTTAGTAGCGTTGGGTGTTGTGGTTATTGGTTTTTCTGGTTTGGTAGTTCGAGCGGCCTATTTGCAAATTTATCAGTCCGATCGGTTGGCTAGTGAGGCGGATAAGCGAAGTGTTCGCATTCAAGGTATTGAAACGCGTCGCGGGATTGTCATGGATCGCAATGGTATTGAGCTGGCTCGGAGCATTCCGGTTGAGTCGGTATGGTTAGACCCCAAAATATTGCTTGAAACGCCAACCCAATTGCAGTCTCGTGACTGGCAAAAATTGGCGACGGTATTGGAGATGACTCAAGCAGAGTTGAACGAGTTTGTTCAACAACGAAAGTCAAAACGTTTTGTCTGGTTAAAACGTCAACTTCACCCTGAACAGGCGCAGCTTATTCATCGAATGGATCTCAATGGGGTCTATTTGCAACGAGAACAACGTCGTTATTATCCGACAGCTGAAATTAACTCACACATTGTTGGCTTCACCGGAATTGACGCCAATGGTTTAGAGGGAATGGAAAAAGCTTATAACGACATTTTAATGGGTGACCCGGGCAAACAAAAAGTTGTGGTTGATTTGCAGCGAAATGTTATTGAAAACCAGGGAATTGTGGATGATGCCAAACAAGGTGAAAACCTACAGTTGAGTATTGACTCTCGCATTCAGGCGCTTGCTTATCGTGAATTGAAAGCAGCTGTACTAAGACATGGTGCGCGAGCTGGTAGCCTGGTCATGATTGATGTCGATACGGGTGAAGTCTTGGCAATGGTCAATCAACCGTCTTATAACCCAAACCGCGGCGATCAACGAAAGCCTCAGCTTACTCGCAATCGAGCAGTAACAGATATGTTTGAGCCAGGATCAACGGTTAAGCCTTTTACTGTTTTGACCGCGTTGGAAGAAAATCTGGTTAAGCCAAACACCTTGATCAGTACCAGTCCCGGAAAAATGCGTCTTGGTAAATATTGGGTACGTGATGGAATTGATCGTGGAACAATAACGGTCACCAAAATTTTACAGAAGTCGAGCAATGTAGGTGTTACCAAGTTAGCTCTGGCCATGGAAGATGAAACCTTTCTCGATACTTTTTATCGATTAGGTTTTGGCCTTGATACCGGAAGTGGTTTTCCCGGTGAAAGCAGTGGTCGATTTAGCGTTAGACCTAACTGGACGCAATTTGAAAAAGCAGTAATGGCATACGGTTATGGTTTTCAGGTTACTCCTTTGCAATTAGCTCATGCTTATACAGTGCTTGGCAGTGGCGGCGTAAAACGTCCCGTATCTTTTTTGAAACTTAAACAGCCGCTTAGTGAAGAGCGTGTATTTTCTGAAAAAAGTGCTCATCAAGTTTTACAAATGATGGAAACAGTTGTTAGTGAAGGCGGTACCGCTACCGATGCCGCACTGGAATCTTATCGCACTGCTGGTAAAACTGGAACTGCTCGAAAAGCTATTAAGGGTGGATACGGTGATGAATACTTGTCTTTCTTTGCGGGAATATCACCCGTTACCAACCCTAAAATTGCTATGGTAGTCATGATTGATGAACCAGAAGGCGATGCATACTATGGCGGAGATGTTGCAGCGCCTGTGTACTCTGCAGTAGCAGAGCAAGCGTTGAGATTGCTTAATGTAAAACCCGATAAAGCACCGCAACTGGTTAATCAACAAAAGCGCACCGAGGTGAACCATGGTTAACTTGGTAAGCTTTGAGCAATTACATGCGCAATGGCCTGATATCCAGTTGTATTCGGGAGCGACAGAGCAAGCTATAAATAATCTTTCTGTTGATAGCCGTAAATTAAAAGCAGGTGATGGTTTTATTGCATGTGTTGGGCACAAGCAGGATGGGCGTCAATACATTGCAAACGCTATAAATATGGGCGTTAAATTGGTTGTTTGCGAAGCCGATGCATTGGTTGAATCTGCTCTAGATGAGTGTATTAAGAATGATGTGACCTGCATATTGGTTCCTAACTTAAATCAGCGACTAAGTGAACTGGCAGCGACTGTCTATCGGCATCCTACGAGAAGCTTGATGACGGTTGGCGTTACAGGCACGAATGGAAAATCCAGCTGTGTTCAAATGCTTGCTCAAGCGCTGCACTTATTGGAAGGTTGCTGTTGGTCATTAGGT
>JBFHVL010000042.1:0-20325 GCA_041589565.1 Kangiellaceae bacterium
AATCCCGTTTCATTAAGTACCTCTCGGACACTGCTTAAAAAATCCAGTTGCAAAAATTGTAGAGGTGAAATATTTACAGCGCATACCATATCGCTAAAGCCAGATTCAATCCATCGCTTAGTCTGGCTACACGCCTGAAGCAGGATCCAATGACCGATTTCGACTATTAATCCACTTTGTTCCGCAACGGGAATAAATTCTGCGGGCGAAATAAAACCTTTATCCGGATGTTGCCATCGCACCAGAGCTTCTATTCCCGTTAAACGGCCACTGCTGCTGCATACCTTAGGTTGATACATTAAATAAAACTGTTTACGGTTTTGCGCAAAGCGTAAGTCGACTTCCATATCGAGCCAGCGCTTTTCTTTGGCGGCCATATCTTCATTAAACTCAATAAATCGATTACCACTTTCACGGCGTGCAACGGTAAAAGCTGCATCTGCATTTTGTAGAGTTCGGGTGAATCCATGATCTTGATGCAAATAATAAGCTGCACCAAAACTAAGGTGAAGATAAAAGTGGCCATGCTTGTTGGCAATAAAGCTAAGCATGGATTGTTGAATGGTTTTAACCAGTAGATGAGTCGTTTCGATTAATCGATCCTTCTCATTACTGGTGATCAAAATAACAAACTTAGCTCCGGTGAATCTATAGAGATTGATATGGTGGTCTTCTACTTCAAATTGTTCCAGGCATCGTTCGATTCTTTGTTTAATTGCAATAATAATTTGATCGCCTACCTGATAACCGTGAGTAGCAGTAACCTGACTGAATCGGTCAATACCAATAACTAACACACCAATCACTCCATCGGGATGATTTTCAATAAAGGCATTAGCATCCAGATCAAGCTTTCTTCGATTACTCAACTCAGTTAATGAGTCGTTAAAAGCGAGATACTCTAATTCTTTTTCAACCCTACGACGCTGCGTGATATCTTCGAGATATAGAGTAAAGGTTGAGAGATCTCCCTGTTTATGTAGAGTAGCCAAGAAGATTTTCTCATTAATGTCCTGTTGCCAATGACGCTGATTAAGTTTGGATGATTTTAATTTTTGTATTTGTTGCAGAAAGTCATCGGGTAATAAGTCATGGTGTAAAGATTCCCGCAAATTATTCCAAGCGGGATTTCGGTAGCGGTATTCGCCATTCCAGTCGAAGCTGGCGACAGGGTTTGGGTTGCGCTCAATAAACATCGCTAAGCGTTTCTTTTCACGAGCTTCTCGTAAACGAGAAGTGATAAACAACCCAGTGACAATAGCAATAAGCAGTATAAAGATAGAAAACACAGAAACTAGTGCAGACATGGAACGTAGTTGCGAAGAACTCTCTTGTTGACTCAGCTGGACTTTCTGTTTGATATCTTCAACCAGTTGCGACAACAAAGGACGCGATTGATTGCCTAGAATGGTCATTTCTTCGAGCAGCGTGCGCGCACGATCCCATCGCTCACTGCCTAGTTCATAGTTAGTCAGTGCGGTTTCTAATTGTTTAGCTATGTTTTGTTGAGCTGCAAGGTGTTGATTTAATAATGCAATGACATCTGGTGACAACTGTTCCTGTTTAAGCCCAGAGAGTTCACGACTTATACTGTTAAAATTTGCCTGTAGATTTTGTTGTAAAACTTTTCGATCTTCGGTGGCATAATACTCGTACAAAATACGTTCGTGTTCTGTAAACGATTGCGCCAGTAAGGAGACACTTTGCAGTTCCGGTATTTCTCTTTCCAGTAGTTGTTGATTATTCTGTTCGACTTGGAGGGTTCGTTGGTAAATATGCAACGACAAGGCCCCACCGAGCAGTGTTAATAGTAGATAAAGTACGGTTATTTTAATTCGGAATTGGTTCATCATAAGATCTTTAAAAGGTGAACATTGCTTCTTCCATTGTGCTTCTTTGAGTCATTACCTCACTGCTTGTCCAGTATAGACGTTAAATTGCATCCTGCGAACATGCAAATTTGAGATATATTTCGATAGCGAAGGCAAATTCCGCATAGCGTGAGTCAGAGCTGCCTCGTTCGGCATCTAGACTGACTTTTGAAAGTCTCTAGTCTAATTCTACCGGATTGTCTCTGACCAGTGCACGAGGCAGTTTATTCTTTAAGCGATTACCTAGAAATTTAGCAAGCCCAAGTGGCTGTAACTGATAGGTTAACAAAACTTCACCTTTTTTGATATTAAGATCAGCTACTGGAATATCTTTTCCTTGATAATATTCGACCGCTTGTTCCGGTGTAAGCTCGATGCACTGTTTGCCAAATGATTTCCCAAAAGCAATGGCAACATCATGATACGTACGCACTTGCTGTTTATGGAGCTCTGCCAATTTGCAACCTGCCCGATCCATTCTTAGTTGATGCGTTAGCCCTAAGGTGTGCGTTGGAAATAACCAAAGGACATTCTCTCTTTGAAAAACATTGGAATGCAGAGGCGTTAAATCGAAACCGAAATGTTCTTTAAAGTAACGGGAGACGTCGTTAAATATTTTTTTAGATGGTTTTATAAAAGGCCAATTTTTTTTTGGCTTATCAGGCAGGATTAAGGGCTGTGGATCGCCCTGTTTTTTAAATGCGGCAACAAAAAAACCTTCTGAGTCGTAAATATGTGGAAACACATGAAGATACCCTTCACTGGTCGCACAGGCATCAGCACCCGGAAACAAATGATTGAGTGGACATACGTCTATATCGCTGAACTCGTCGAGCAAATACTCGCAAACATTCTGATTTTCTTCGTGCGATAAGGTACAGGTAGAGTACACCAAAACACCACCTGGTTTTAGTGATTGATAAGCACTCTTGATCAGTTGCTTTTGTAGATCGGATAGCTCAACTAAAGCCTCTAAACTCCAGTTTTTCATCGCATCGGGGTCTTTTCTTATCGTGCCTTCACCGCCACAGGGCGCATCGAGTAAGATAGCGTCAAATGTTTCTGGAGTGCGTTCGCCAAAGTCTCGACCATCCAGATGAGTCAAACAAATATTGCTCAGGCCGCAACGTTGAATATTTGAGTGCAAGCCTTTAATACGACTGCTGGAAAGCTCATTGGCGATCAATGTGACTTTAGGATCAACATAACTGGCCAGTTGTGTGGTTTTTGAGCCGGGAGCGGCCGCCATATCGAGCATCAGCTCACAATTGGATAATAAAGACCGAAGCGCAACAGCCGGTAACATGGAGCTGGCTTCCTGTATATAAAAGAGGCCTTGCATATGCTCCAGATAATTACCCAGCGGATGGGTTTTCTCATCATCTTCACTACGCTCGACCCAGAAGCCTTCTTCACACCAGGGGATTGGGGTCAGTTTCCAGTTAAAGTCTTCGGCTCGTTTTAAAAATTCGCTAACCGAAATTTTTCGCAAATTAACACGAACACTTTTGCGCAATGGTGTTTCACAGGCCTGAACGAAGGCTTCGACCTGAGCGTCATTCAAGGACTGCTGTTTGATATGTTGGATGAACTGTTCTGGAATATAGGCCATGACAAAGAGGGCAACTGTTTCTGGCGAAGTAAAAGTGTACCAGAAAAGTGAAGTGTAGGAGAATGTCTTAAGTGGTGATTAACGACTTCAAGGGTATAACACTGATAAGTTTCTTTTACCGACTGAATTCAGTTACAACCCAGCCAGTGTTTAGCTTGCGTGGCATAGTCTTGAAATAACTCCCCAGCAAGCACTTTGGCTTCATGTAATTGTTGTTCGGTCAATTGTTCTTCGGCATGTCGCTGTTTTCTGCGCAACATCTGATATTGCTGTTTCAAGCTATTGAAAGAAAAGGTATCTCTACAACCTGACTTAATCAGCGCCATTTTATAGTGCGTCCAAGCAAGCATTTTTTGCCATTGCTTCTGTTGTTCTTGATGAATCAGTAGTGCTGAGTACTCACCTTGTTGTGCGGCCAGTGTTAGCCAGTGTTCTTTAGGGGCAAGGTTATTAGCAAAGGGTTGACAGCGATCTTCCAGGCAGCGAGCTAAGGACAAATATTCGTAAGGTGTTATCTTATTAAGCGATTGAAAAATGAATAGTGCTTCCTGTAGATTTTCTTCATTGTCGGTATCGATCAGCAAATGAAAGAGCGACTGCTGCGCCCTGAGGCTTTGTTCTTTTTCAGATAGTTTACGTAAACTGTCCAGCACTTGCTCTTTTTGTAGATTGTCTGAATTGACAATAAGTTGGGACAGTATCGAGTCTTTGTTCTTAGCCAATGCTTGTTTGCGCTTTTCAATATCCAATTCAAAATTAGTGAGTAGGTCGATACAAACATCTCGCAGATGTTGGCGATGGGCATCAAGTCTTTGTTGATAGCCGCTGAAAAACTCTTGTGCATGGGGTGTGAGTATGTTGCCAGACTCCTCATCGGAGGCGTCTGCACTTTGATTCGACTCGTATTCCACGGCACCTTTGCATTGACCGTGTAGCATATCGAGTGCAATTACAAAATCTGGATTATCGGGTTCTGCCTCTAACAAGGTAACGGCACTGATCCAGTCACCACTGCGCAAGTATTGTTTGATATCTTCCGGGATAATTAAGTAATTCAAAACAAAGCTAAAACCGGAAAGTGCATTTAATTTAATGTCGTAAACGTCAACCCAGGGAATGGTATCGATGAAGTATTCGCTTTTTGAGTTATGCTTAAGTAGCTGCTGAGATTGGGGATGCTTTGCTTGTTCACCTGATTCAAGTCTTTTCTCGACAGGTGGCTGTGTTGATTCATTGACTGATGAACCCGCCTTTGAGGTTGGAGAAAGATGGCCTATCGCGTAAAAATAATAGGCGATCATCATTAACAGAATGATCACAAAAATAATTATTTTTCGAGTTTTATTCGACATAAGCTCGCTGCATTACCAAGTTCCTGAATACTAGAGTCGAAACTAGCAGACATTTATTACCAATTGCAAAGACAGTGTAGCTTAAAACAAAAAGGGCTTCCGGTTGGAAGCCCTTTGCTCTGGCAATCAGAGGTAATGATTAGCCATCACCTAATGATAGCAATGTCGCATTACCGCCAATGGCTGCAGTGTTATTGGTACGGGTTCGTTCGGTGGCAAAACGGTGCAGGTAACGCGGACCACCTGCTTTAGGACCGGTACCTGATAACCCTTGACCACCGAAAGGTTGTACGCCGACAACCGCACCGATCATGTTGCGGTTGATGTAGACGTTTCCAACTTTCACACGCTGATCAATGTACTTGGCGGTAGTTTCATTGCGCGAGTGAATGCCCAAGGTTAAACCGTAGCCGTAAGCGTTAATGCTATCGATCACTTTATCCAGATCTTTCGATTTGTAGGTGATCACATGCAGGATCGGGCCAAACCATTCTTGCGAGAGGTCGTTAATGTGCTCAATGTTAAACGCAACCGGGGCAACAAAATGACCATTTGCATTGGCAGGTAATTTGGCCTCTGCTATTAAACGACCGGATTGTTTTAAATCATGGATATGGCCTTCGAGTTCGGCTTTGGCCGCTGCATCAATCACAGGACCAATATCGGTCTTCAGACTGGTGGGATCGCCCAGAACCAATTCGGCCATGGCGCCTTCCAGAATTTCCAATACGCGAGGTGCAATTTCTTCCTGCAAATAAAGCACACGCAATGCCGAGCAACGTTGACCTGCCGAAGTAAAGGCAGAGTGAATAACATCAGCCACGATTTGTTCAGGCAATGCAGAGGAGTCAACGATCATGGCGTTTTGGCCACCGGTTTCGGCAATTAATGGCGAAATCGGGCTGTTGCTGCGCGAAGCCAGCGCCTGATTAATGCCGACTGCTGTTGATGTTGAGCCAGTAAATGCGACACCGGCAATGCGTGGGTCGGTAGAGAACAGATTTCCTATTACCGAACCTTTACCGGGAACAAAGTGCAGCACGTCACCAGGGATGCCCGCTTCATGCATCAATTGGACCGCGCGATGAGCAATTAATGTGGTTTGCCCGGCAGGTTTACACACCACCGAGTTTCCAGCCGCAAGCGCTGCGGTAACTTGTCCAGCAAAGATGGCCAGAGGGAAGTTCCAGGGGCTGATACAGGCGAAAACACCACGACCTTGCAGGTAAATTTCGTTACTTTCACCAGTAGGTCCGGGAAGGGTTATCGCAGAACCAAAGTCTTCGCGAGCTTTCATTGCGTAGTAGCGACAGAAGTCCACCGCTTCGCGCACTTCATCAATGCCATCCTGTAGAGTTTTACCCGCTTCGTGGGAGCACAGGGCGATCAACTCGTGCTTTTTCGCTTCCATTAAGTCCGCTACTTTGTCGAGCAAATCGGCACGGTAGTGCGCGCCTTTGCGATTCCATTTAGGTTGCGCCTGTTGCGCCAGCGCAATGGCTTCTTCTGCCTGGTCTTTGCTGGCATTAATCGTAGTACCTACCAGCTTGTCAGTGTTGTATGGGCAGTGAACGTCGATCTTTTCGCCGCTAACCGCTTTACCACCGATGATAGGCGTTGCATGCCACTGGGTGTTGGCGAAGTTTTCAATGCCTGCGATAAAAGGTTTGATATGACTTTCAATATGCAGGTTCGTGCCTGACGAATTGGTTCGGCCTTCGCCATATAGATGTGGCGGCAGAGGAATACGATCGTTGGCCAGAGATTTATATTGGTGCAGGGTGACGCAAGGATGAGTGACCAGATCGGAAACAGGGGTCTTTTCGTCCACCAGACGGTGAACAAAGGACGTGTTGGCGCCATTTTCCAGTAATCGACGTACCAGATAGGGCAGTAGATCCTTATGTTCACCGACCGGGGCATAAATTCGGACATTAATTCCCGGATTTTGTTCCAGTACCAGGTTGTAAAGTTGCTCACCCATGCCGTGCAGACGTTGGAATTCAAAATCACGGCGGTTGCCTGCCCAGTGCAGAATGTTCATTACCGTTTGTGCATTATGAGTGGCAAACTGTGGATAGAAGCTATTTTGGGTGCTCAAAATGTAACGGGCACAGGCCAGATAAGACACATCTGTAGCCGCTTTACGGGTGTACACCGGATAGGCCGCAATGCCTGCCTGCTGACACCATTTAATTTCTGAATCCCAGTAAGCGCCTTTCACCAGTCGTAGTGGAATACGGCGACCCACTTCCTGCGAAAGAGCATTCAACCAGCACAACACTGGCATAGCGCGTTTGGAGTAGGCTTGCACCACCAGACCAAAGCCCTCCCAGCCGTTGCAGATCTCGGAGCGGTAGATTTTTTCGAACAGCTCAAGACTCAATTCCAGACGATCCATTTCTTCCGCATCAATGGTGATGGCCACATCCAGCTCTTTCGCTTGTTTGGCCAGCTGGCATACCGAATCGTACATCTCGCTCATCACTCGATCTTTCTGGCCGTGTTCGTAGCGTGGATGTAATGCGCTTAATTTAATCGAAATAGATGGCGGTTGAACCTTGTCCGATTTAGGCGCTTTACCGATGGCCTGAATCGCCATGCTGTAGGCATCAAAATAACGACGAGCGTCTTTCATGGTAAAGGCTGCTTCGCCAAGCATGTCGAAAGAATGGGTGTAGCCTTTTTCTACCGATTTGGCACCGCGCTTTAATGCTTCTTCAATGGAGCGGCCTAATACGAACTGCTTACCCATTAACTTCATGGCCTGATTCATGGCCTGGCGGATCACCGGCTCACCACATTTGTTGATCAGGCTTTTTAGTAAGTTGGAGGGTTGCTCTTCATTAATTGGGTCTTTTTTAAAGCTAACGATACCGCCGGTGAGCATCAATCCCCAGGTGGCACTGTTCACTAACCATGACTCGCTTTGACCGAGGTGCTTTTTCCATTCGGCGGCCTCAATTTTGTCTTTGATCAGGCTGTTGGCGACTTCGGCATCGGGAATGCGTAGTAGTGCTTCGGCCAGACACATCAAAATGACGCCTTCTTTGGTGCTGAGGCTGTATTGCTGCAAGAATGCTTCAATACCGTCTTTGGCATCGTGATGTTTACGGACTTCAGCTACCAGCTCGGAAGCACGTTGAGTGATGTCGTTGATTTCCTGCTCACTGGGAGTGGCGACTTCGAGCAGTTCTTCCAGATATTGGCTCTCATCAACTATGTAGTTGTCGGTAATTGCTTGCCACAATTGCGCTAAGTTTTGGCTTTGTGACTCAAGTACTTTGCTAGCTTTAAACATGGACCAGTCTCCTGAAGCTCCGCTGGTTAGGGTTGTTCGACCGTATTGGCCGCTCAAGAAAGGCGCGTATTATCTTGCATATTGTATAAAAAAGATAGTTTTAAACGTCTTACCAGCAAGGCTCGAATGGCGATATAAGTGGTTAGAATATAGACACTATCTTGCCCGAAAACTATGGATTTTTAAGTTAGGTGCTCTGACTTACAGCAATGTTCGGGCAAAGCTGCGGGAGAAAGCTGGCTCTATGAGGCAAGAGAGAAGGTAAGAAGCTACAGGTCGTTCTCGTCCAATACGATGGCGCCATCTTCGTCGAACTCTACCTGAGTAATTCCGGGCGACTCCTGTTCAAGTCGGCTAAGCTCTTGTTGTTGCTTGTCGATGACGGCCTTCTGTCGGCGTATTTCGTTAGCCAGTCGAGTGTTTTCCGACACAAGATTCTGGTGAACAATGGCTTCGGTGATCATACGGCCGAGCAGTAGATCATCCCAAGGTTTGGGGATAAAACGATGCACATTGGCACGATTCAATGCTTCGGTTAATCCTTTTAGATCGATATTGGCGCTCATAATGATAAGTAACGCATTGGGTACGTTGTGGTGTGCGCGCTCAAGAAAGTCGATGCCGTTCATTTGCGGCATCATGTAGTCAGAAATAAGCAGGTTATAGCGAGTTTTTTCGGTCGCGGCGAGGGCATCCAACGGATTGCTGTACGAATCAATGGTCCATTCGAATTTTCGTAACGAACGTTTAAACGCTGAAATAATCAGTTCGTCATCGTCCACCAGTAGAATATTGGCCATCGCTTTGCAGTCCTTAAAGATTATTTCTTAATATAAACAGTTATAGTCGAGTTATGAAACTTTTCAAACTCTATTAATTTGTCAATCATGCTTTCAGTAAGCTGGGTACCTCGTGTTAGTAAAAGAAGACCTTTATCCGTAATACAGTCTTTTGATAGCTTCATTCCAGGAACCAGTTTCATGGTCGTTAGCTCGAGTTCATTAGCATCGACTTCATCGGATTTTAACTCTGCAACAACCTCTTTAAACTTATCCAATAGTTCGGGATCAAATTTTTTGAAAGACCATTGATTAAGATAACTCATGGTCTCATCAATTTTATGTTTTTTCCCATCGATTAAACCATGTCGATAAAAATAGAAGTGGATCACAATTGACAATATTCTTGAGCCAAGAGGGATAGATTGTCCCATCAGCTGATCGGGAAATCCGGTACCATCAAAATGCTCACAATGAGAGCGGATTATTTTGGCGGTATCAGAAAGAATCGGCATGCTCATAAGCGATGCTTCACCCAAAGCTGGATATTGCTGATAAAGTTTTTTTTGTTCAGCGGTTAGTTGATCCAATGGCGTATTGAGTAAGTCATCAGATAACCCCTGTTTGCCGATCTCAAATAGCAGGGAAGCATAATGGACATGCTTAATAAAAAAATCATCGTCCTTCACCCGTCGAGCAAGGCTTTTTACTGTACTGTTGATCTCGCTAAGCGCCTGTTGTAACGCGCCTCTTCGAGACATAACTACACTTGATAATACACTAACCGCCGCATCGTAGCTTGTTGATACATCCTTATAGGCTTCATCAAGCATTGCTGCGGTTTGCTCGAGTTCCGAGGTTCTTTCTTTGACTTTGTCTTCCAATGACTTGGTCAGAGCGACAAGCTTTTTGTTTTGTTGATGAGTAATATGCAATAAACGTTTTCGTTCATGCTCAAGAAAGCGGGTATGAAGTAACTCTTTCACGGTATCGCGTAACTGATCATCATCCCAGGGCTTTCCGAGGTAACTGTTGATTCGGCCTTCATTAACTGCTTTTATGGTTGAATCCAAATCGGAAAAGCCAGTGAGCAAAATACGACTTACCGTCGGATATTTTTGGTGTACCTGTTTAAGAAACTCTGCGCCATCCATTTCGGGCATTCGCATATCAGAGATCACCAGATCGATTGGCTCGTCCTGTAATATCTTAAGGCCTTCTTTGCCGCCTTCTGCTAAATGAATGGTATGGCCAGTGGACCGTAAGGTACGGCGGATCGCCATTAAAATATTGCGTTCATCATCAACGCAGAGGATATGGGCTTTAAATTCTTTTTCTTTATCTTGTGTGCTCATACGATTAGCTGATCCGATAGAGTTCTCGTGCTTCAATTGCACGTTCAACGGCCTGAGTTGATTGTTCCTGTGAAATACCAAGGTAGGCACTGAGTGTTTTAAAACTTGAGTGTGTGAAGAGGCTGTCCATCTCTTGCTTTAACTGAAATTCAGCTACAAGACTTGATAAAGCCAGTAATGCTGCAGGTTTGTCGTTTGCATTGTCAAGCTGCTCTGTGTATTTGCCAATGGTATTTGCAATCTCTTCTGGCACCTGCCACCTGAGCAATACCTTGTGACCAATCTCCGCGTGATCATGTAAAAGCAGCTTCTTTTCTGCAACATAATCGGGTTCTTCAAATTCATTTTGAAAAGTGATTACCTGCTGGTATCGCTCAGGATCGGCCCAGCCGAGAATAAGCTTACCGATTTTATGAAGAATGCCAATAGTCAGTGCTGACTCTTTATTTAGGTCAATGGAGCTGGCAAGCTCCCGGGCAATGCAGCCAGTGAGTAAGGAGTGTTCCCATAATGCTTGACAATCAAATGGTATGTTTTCGGTATTAACGATCTTGTCATTAATGGCTAATGATAAGATGACATTCTTTAACGAGAAGCGACCAAGTAGTACCGAGGCTTCGGAAATGGAAACAACTTGCTTCGAAACTCCATAAAAAGGCGAGTTTGCTAACTTTAATACCGTACTGGCAAGCACTCCATCTTGTGCTATCGCATTAGAAATCGCTTTGATCGGAGTTTCCAGATCTTCAATCAATGACAGTGCTTGCTGAATACTCTGTTTCAGCGGAGGAAACTGCATGGACTTTTCTACGACACTTTGCATGGTACGCCTTTTAGTATGCTTTAATTATTATTGACATCAGGTTTAACAGCATTAATCGGTAACTGAATAGTAAATTGTGTACCCACTCCTACCTCACTTTCAATGCTAATTTCTCCCTGATGCTTTTTAATAATTCCATAAGAAATAGATAATCCGAGTCCTGTTCCTTGCCCTACAGGTTTGGTTGTAAAGAAAGGCTCGAACAAATGCTCTAAATTTTCTGGGGGAATCCCGTTACCTGTATCTCTAATTTTTATGAATAGGTCGTTATTTTCGGTATAGGTGGTTATCTCAATTGTGCCTTTTTCTTCAATTGCATGGCCGGCATTGACGAGCAAATTCATGATAACTTGATTGAGTTGCCCTGGAAAGCAGTATATGTCAGGTATATCGCCAAGATTTCTGATGACTTCGCATTTATACTTAAGGTCATTCCAAACAATTTTGAGTGTTTGCTCGATACATTCGTTGATATTGGCCTCTTGTGCATCTTCTTCTTGATCGACGCGAGAAAAGTTTTTAAGACTTTGAACGATATCTCGGACTTTATCCATACCAAAAATAGACTCTTTGATAAGCTCTTCAATATCTTCTTTAACAAAATCAATTTCTAGCTCTTCTTTTAACTTGATAATATCTTCTACAGATTTTTCTCGCTCTTCAGCCGACAGGTCATTGCATTTCTTAGCAAATGACTCCAGTTGGTCCAAATACTCGGAAAGGTCGCCAATATAATTTTTTAATGAGCCAATATTGCTATTTACGTAGCCTATTGGATTGTTAATTTCGTGCGCAACACCAGCCGCCAGTTGGCCAATCGATGCCATTTTTTCAGACTGTACAAGCTGAACTTGAGTTTTTTTAAGTGTTTCGTATTGCTCTTGGATTTTCTTACGCGCGTAACGTAGTGAAAGCAAATTTCCGATGTGCATGCTAATGAAACTTAAAACGGAAATATCACTGATGGAATACTCTTCTGAGTTAGTGTAGCTTTGTACTGATATTCCACCGACCAATCGACTGGTTCGAAACGGCATAAAACACCACTGCTTGGGCCTCTCTCCGATGACTCTGAATTCTTTGTTATTCTCGAGTTCCCTAATCTGGTCTTCTGTTAAAGAGATAGAACTGTTCTTTTTAAGAGCATATGCAGTTAATCCGTATTTTAAGTTTTCATTCGTCGACTCATGTAGTAAGTGTGTCTCGAAGTTATCTTTTACGTCAACTAGAAAAGGAATGCTCACCAAATCATCTTCCAGCATAGCGATATAAAAATTATCGACTTTAAGTAAGCTTGATATAATTTTAAATATAATCTCAAATAACTTTTGCTCATCTTCTTTAAATGTATAGAGTTGAGAGAGTTCGAATAATGCCGTTTTGATGTCAGCGTCTTTTTGTAATGAATCGTTCTTTTCACGTAGCCTAATGATTTCATTGTTGGCCCGAATCAGCTTTTGAGTGGTCTCGGAGAGGTCATCAGAATTCGGCTCTAAGTTATCTAGAGACAAAGAAGAGTTACTGTCCAAAGTATTTGATTGCTTATGAGATACGTGTTGCTCATAACGTTTTGGGGGAATAAATTGTTGGAACTTGTCCAGATAGTCAAAATGGAAGTTTAGAATATTTCCTATATGCACAGTGATAATAATAAGCTCATTTAGGCTCTTGGTAGTCAGTAATGTCGGGTTGTTTTCTTGAATTTGAATAGACAGCCCGCCTACGAGCTTATCAGACTCAAATGGGAAAAATAGCCATTGAGCTGGGTAAGTAAAGTCATCTTGTTCAATATTCGGAAATAGATAGCCTAACTCGCCAGCATCGAACTTAATCAGGGATTGCTTCTGTTTGGCATAACGACCAAGAATTTGGGTGAACGCTGGCAGTTGTTCAAAGGGAATGTCAAATTCCATGTCACTGCCTGGACGAGTATAAAGAGGCACGACAATGCTCTCATTGTCGAACAACAAAATGTTAGATTCTGAGTCGGGGGCAACGAGTTCCAAAGCAATAAGAATTTGGTGATAGATGACGTCAAGCTCCGAGTTGGCCAAATACAGGTGTGACAGTATCGACAAAGCGCTAGCGCCTTGCGATGGACTGAACATTTGCGCTTCTCGGTTCGCTAATTGAGATAATTGTATGCTGGAAATGGAGTTGAGCTGCTTAATAGACTCTTCAAATTCCTGCATGGCTCTGTTCCTTTAATTATGCTTCATTTGAGTATGATTTAAATCCATCGTTTTTCAAGCTAAAGCCTTGATCCAATTAGCAGCTTCTTGCTTAGAACACATTGTTCAAATGGAAATATGAACTATATTTTTAATGACAGCAGGATATTCAGCGAGTCTGACGATATAAACACTCAAATTGAACGTTTGCCCCCTTTGTTGAGGGAACGTGGATGATGCTTCTGTTGTACCCAAATAGTTGAAAATATTTTGCTTATAGTTAGTGCGTACTAACGCTATGGCTTGCCATAATTCGAATCAGTTGAACCAAGAAGATGAGACCAACATGGATAGAGAACGAACAATACTGCTGGTCGATGATGAAGAAAACATTCTGCGGTCGCTCAAGCGAGTATTTCGCCGCGATGGATATACCATTCTCACAGCCAATGGTGGCCAGGCTGGGCTGGAGCTACTGAAAGAGCATGAAGTCGGTGTGATCCTGTCGGATCAGCGCATGCCACAAATGAATGGTACCGAGTTTTTAAAAGAGGCTAAAGTGGTGCGGCCCGATTCGGTCCGTATCGTTTTAAGTGGTTACACTGATCTTGAATCTGTCACCGAAGCCATTAATCAAGGGTCTATCTATAAGTTTCTTACTAAACCCTGGGAAGATGAGTTACTGAGGAACAATATAAAGGAAGCCTTTGAGGCTTATGAGTTGAAGCTTGAAAACGACAGCTTGAACGAGCAAGTTCAAAGCGCTTACAAAGAGCTGGAAGCTGCCAATAAAAAGCTAAAAGATGCGGCAGAAGAAAAAGAAAGCTTAATTGAAATAAGAACATCTGCCTTGGATATGACCCGTCAAATTTTTGAGCGAATTCCAGTCGGTCTTCTTTTTATCGACAAAGATAGAAATCTTGTTTTCTATAATCAGCCTTTTTTAGATGACTTACAAACTGAGCAGCCTGGCATTATTGGCATGGCTGCAGAATCTGTGCTTCCTGCAGTCGTTCTTGAGCACCTCGATACGTTAAACGACTCACGCATTGAGCCGGTTACTTTAAACGATAAAAGTTATCAATGTCATATTTCTCGTTTAACTGATGCGTCAGGTAACGACGGTTACTTTTTGGTATTCATGCCCTAATAACTCTGTGAGTACAAACTAATGGCTGAATGGAACGAACAAAATAATACATGTCTGGTCAAGTTAGTGTTTTATGGTCCAGCTTTAAGTGGAAAAACGACTAACCTTATTAGCCTCCATAACTTGCTGCAACCTGACATGAAAGGTGAAATGCAGATTCTCGAAACTCAGAATGACAGGACCTTATTTTTCGACTTATTGCCCTTGGGGGTAACTACACCATCGGGCGCCTTAATTAAAATAAAAATGTATACGGTGCCTGGCCAGGTTGCGCATGACAGTACTCGAAAAGCGTTGCTCTCAAGAGCGGATGGCGTAGTTTTTGTAGCAGACTCTCAGATTAACCAATCGGAAAATAATGCCGAGTCATTTAAAAATCTGGCTGAAAATGCTGCAAAAGTCGGACTTAACTTTGAAAAAATGCCATTAGTGATTCAGTTCAATAAGCGAGACCTATCGAATATTGTGTCGGAAGACGAGCTACATCAACGATGGTCGAAGACGCCGTGGCCGTTGCATTATGCCTCCGCATTAAACAATGAAGGGGTTCTTGAAACATTCGAGGGCTTATTAAATCTGGTTTATAAAGATCTGGATGAAGAGTTTTCTTTAAAAACAGAACATCAACTCGATCAGACTCAGTTTATTCAGCAAGTAATAGGAGGGGCTCATCATGACGGATGAACAATTTCATATGAGTCCGATTGAGTTCGACAGTGATTTAGTTTTACAGGATATTTTATCGAAACGACTAATGCTCCAGATTGAACAGGTCATAAAACAATTTGGCATAGAGCAGTATTTACTTATCACCTTAAAACAAGAGCCAATAGCCGGTGACCTCGCCACCGAAAATATTAAGCATCGCCTGCCGCTAGCGCCAGAGCTAGAACCAATTGGCTACTTGTGTTTTGGCGAAGAAGACCTTGTTTTAGTGAAAGGTATTCACCGGTTTGTCACCATGATGGTGCAATCAGAATGGCGCTACCATATGGCGTCAGATATGCACTTAAAAGCAATAAAAGCAGATTACGAAGCGCTAAAAGAAAAGCATGAACTGCTGCTCGAATCGGAGAAAAAATATCGAGAACTTTCGGCGTCGTTAGAAGTTAAGGTAAAAGAGCAGGTACAAACCATTGAGGAAGCGCAGCGTAAATTATACGAAACCGAAAAACTTGCTTCCGTTGGCCAGCTTGCCGCTGGGGTCGCACATGAAGTCAATAACCCAATTGGATTTATATACAGCAACCTCAAGTCAGCCAAAGAGTATATTGGCGAGATAAATGATTGGTTTAATACTTTACCTCATGAGTATCAAACCCAGAATGTGAAAGATTTACTGGAAGATTTTCCCTTTTTACTGGATGAGTCACAAACCGGCGCCGAAAGAGTCCGGCGAATTGTTGCAGACTTAAAAGCCTATTCTGACATAGACTACACAGAGCAACATAAAGTAAATATTAAAGAAGTCGTCGAACGTGTCGTTCGAATATTCAATACCCAACATAATAAATCGATAAAGGTCGCCTTAGACGCACCGGAAGATCTCCACTTAATGTGCCATTCGGGCTTTATTAATCAGTTGTTGCTTAACATTCTATCCAATGCTGCTAATGCGATTGAGCAATCGGGAACAATTAATATTAACGCATCCAGCAAGGGAGACGCGATTTCTATTGATATTTCAGATGACGGCTGCGGAATGACTGAAGAGGTACTCAAACGTGTGTTTGAACCATTTTATACCACTCATGATGTTGGTAAGGGAACCGGACTAGGTCTGACAGTTGCGCGAGATATCGCTCGTAATCATGGTGGCGACATTGAACTTTTCAGTGTGCCTGAAAAAGGGACTAAAGTTGCAATCTTGCTAAGAGACTCAAATTAGATTATGCCCGATTACTCGCATCTTTTTACCGGCGGTGAAGCATCTTCTGAGACCAAATCAGAAGAAGATAGTCGTTACAGGCTAATTTTTGTTGACGATGAACCTGCTATTCTAAGCGCGCTCAAGCGTGTATTTCGTAAAGAGAACTATATTGTTGATACTGCTGAAAATGCGTCTGCAGCACTGGAGCTATTTCAGAGCCATCAGTATCACCTCGTTGTGTCAGACTTTATGATGCCGGGAATGAATGGCGCCGAATTTTTGCGACAGGTGAAAGAACTCTACCCCATGACGATGCGCATTATGTTAACCGGGCATGCCGATACGCAGGCGGTTATGACTGCGATTAATGATGGTGCAGTTTATAAATTTATTATTAAGCCCTGGGAGGATAATGACTTACGAGTCACTGTTGCATTAGCACTCGAAAAACTAGAACTGGAAAAGAAAAATGAGCAATTGAAAAATGAGAATCAAAAGGCTCAGAAAGAACTCTCTAAACTATCGAAAATGGCAGCTAAAAATAGAAGTCAGTTAGCGATAGTATTAAATAAGAAAAAAATGCTTACCGATTTGCAAGTTCAGCAAGTGCTTAAAGAACAGATGATTTCGAAAATGCCACCGATAAAAGTAATCCTGAAAAAGGGTTGGGTGCAGGAATCTAAAATACGAAAAATACTGGAGAAAGATTTTTACATCGAATCGATTTTACTGAAGGAATATCAAGTACACCCTGCGATTGCCAGTTTGATTCCAACAAGATTTTGCCGTCAACAACTTATATTACCCTTGAGCCAGAAGGGAAAACGCGTTGTGTTGTGTATGGCGGACCCTCTTGATGAAGGCATGTTGGAGGACCTTAGATTTAGCAGTGGTCTTGATTTTGAGCCCGTTATGGCTAACGTGGCCGATATAGAAGCTAAATTAAATGAAGTTTTTGGTACTGATGAACCCATTGACGATATTTCGAGCGTAGTGGCACTTAGTGAAAATCTTGATGCCGTCGAAATCATTATTGATGAAGAAGATAATGTACCATTAGAAGACTTGCTTCGTGGCACCTCTGAACCTCCAGCCATAAGGCTGACTAATGCGATAATACTCGAAGCGATTCGTTTGCGAGCCAGCGATATCCACATTCAACCCACGTCGTCTTGCGTATTAGTTCGTCTAAGAATCGATGGCGTACTGTACGATAAAATTCAGGTTCCACTTGAATACCATATGTCGTTAGTCTCGCGTATTAAAGTGATGGCAGAACTTGATATTACCGAGCGTCGTCGACCGCAGGATGGACGAATAACAGTGAAATCTCCTTTGCGCATTGTGGATTTGCGGTTGTCCACCATGCCAACGATTAACGGCGAAAAAATCGTCATGCGAATTTTGGATCGCAATTCCGAGACGGTTCCATTAAAAGAGCTGGGTTTTTCCGACAAGCATTTAAAAGCGCTTGAATTTGTGAATAGTAAACCGCAGGGCATTATTTTAGCAACCGGTCCAACGGGCAGCGGTAAAACAACCACGCTATATTCACTGTTGAAAAAGAATGCGTCGAAAGATAAAAACTATGTAACCATTGAAGATCCAGTTGAATACTATATGGATCGTGCCGGTCAGGTTATGGTTAATGAGAAGACTGGAGTTAATTTTCCGACCATTTTACGCGCTGTTTTGCGACAAGATCCCGATGTTATTTTATTGGGAGAAATTCGGGATAAAGAAACTGCAGAGATTGCATTTCAGGCCGCATTAACTGGCCATGTTGTTTATTCCACATTGCATACCAACTCTGCCTTAGCAACGTTGGCGCGTTTGTTTGATTTGGGGTTGCGACCTTACGTGGTTGCCTCGGCGCTGGAGGCCATTGTGGCGCAGCGTTTAGTACGCAAAATATGTCAAAAGTGTAAGCAGGAAAAAAAACCGGACGAGGAACTTATCGCTTCCATGGGGCCTGCTTTTCAACAACGCGATATGAAGTTTTACCGAAGTGAAGGCTGTGAATTTTGCAATAATACCGGTTTTGTGGGACGAGTGGGTCTTTATGAAGTGTTGATCCCAGATGATGATATGCGTCAGGCCATTGCCGAAGGTGCTGGACTATTAGGATTAACCGAACATGCGCATCGGCAAGGAATGACCACCTTGTTTGAAGATGCTGCTGATAAAGTGAAAATGGGCTTAACATCAATTGAAGAAATTGTACGGGTATTAGGACTGCAACGCTCGAATTAGTCTTAATGTTAATTTAATCGAGCAGATGATTAAAAAGTTCAATGGTCACTTGCTCACCTTGATTTACCGTTTCTTGCTCAGCCTCAAGCACGATAAAACAATTTGCACGACTCATGGATGATAAAATTCCACTCCCTTGAGCGCCTGTCGTTGCTACGTTCCACTGGCCGTTTTGATCTACTTTCGCCACTCCACGTTGAAAATCTTTTCGTCCTGCTTTTTTCTTTATTGGACATTGAGTGATGGCTTTAAATTGAATTGATGGTTTAAAGGGAATGCCTTGCATTTTTTTTAACATCGGTACTGCTAATTGATATAGCGTGACAAGCGCCGATACCGGATTACCAGGTAGTCCGATGAAGTGTGAGTTTGGCAGCTTACCATAGGCGAAAGGTTTACCCGGCTTAATGGCAATTTTCCAAAGTTCGAGCTTTCCTAACTCAGATACTAGCGGTTTAATGTAATCGGCTTCTCCAACTGAGACGCCACCAGAAGTGATCACCACATCAGCCCATTCATCGGCTTTGGTTAACGCGGATTTTATTTGCGCTTTTTGATCGGGTAGCACCCCGAGATCTTTTACTTCACAGTTTAATCGTGATAACAGCGCAATGCTGGTGAAGCGATTGCTGTCGTAAATTTGCCCCGCTTGTAAATCTTCGCCCGGTTGTTTGATTTCGTCCCCGGTAGAGAATACTGCGACTTTGAGTTTTGCAAATACCGGGATCTCTGCGAGCCCTAGCGAAGCTAGCAAGCCAATATCGGCTACGCAGACTTTATGTCCTTGATTAAGAATAACCTGAGACTGATGGATATCTTCGCCAGTGTGGCGAATATTTGAACCTTTCGTAGGTTTAATATGAAACTCGACTTCTTCTCCAGTTTGCGCGACGCCCTGTTGCGAAGTGTTTTCCTGCATCACCACACAATTGGCACCCGAAGGTATTTGTGCGCCAGTCATAATTCGTACGCACTCACCTGAATGAAGTTGGTTTTCGTAAGGTGCTCCAGCAAAAGATTTGCCGACCAGCTTAAGTGTTGTTCGCGTGGTTAAATCTTCTGCCCGTAGTGCGTACCCGTCCATCGCGGAATTATCGTATCCTGGAACATCAATGGGCGAGACAATATCTTCTGCTAACACACGATCGAGTGCATCGTTTATTGTAATTCGTTCAATTTTCGTAGCTGTTTCCACTTTGTTTAGCAATGTGGATTGAGCAGCTTCAAAGGACATAAGTCCAGCTTGATAACAGCAGTCGGAAGACATAACTTTTTCGCTTATAGTCACTATATCATTTACAATACGATTTATCCGCGATTACTCTTCTGATTAACCATCCACACAGCGGCTTCAACACGTGAACGCATATTGAGTTTCTTCAGCAAGTGTTTAACATGTACTTTCACTGTGCCATCAGAAATACCCAATTCGCGAGCAATCATTTTATTACTTAAGCCCTGGGCAATACGGTTAAGAATTTCGTATTCGCGGCTGGTGAGTGACGATAATAAATCAGAAGAGTCTTTTTCTGGTTTGCGTAGGGCCGTTGCTAACACTTCAGTGAGACGATCGCTGATCGCCATCTTTCCAAGCGTCGCCGCTTTTACCTTTTCCATAATTTCTTCAGGATCCATATCTTTTAACAAGTAGCCATCGGCACCAGCGCGAATGCAATTGATCACATCGGCATCGCTATCGGAAACAGTCAGCATAATAATTTTGGATGAGATGCCATGTGCACGAAGTGCTCGTAAAGTGTCTAGTCCATCCATACCCTGCATATTTAA
>JBFHVL010000043.1:0-20266 GCA_041589565.1 Kangiellaceae bacterium
GAGCCTACCTCTCCCGGTGTACCTGCCGACTTCGCCAAGCATACGCTCACGGCCACCTTTAACGATCTTGAAAGCGTCGAACAGCTGATGCAGGCTAATGCCGATGACATTGCGGCAGTCATTATCGAGCCAATTGCGGGTAATATGAACTGCATTCCTCCTGTGCCAGGTTTTCTGGAAGGTTTGCGTAAACTGTGCGATGACTATTCGGCGGTTCTAATATTTGATGAAGTTATGTGCGGCTTCCGAGTCGGTCCCGGCACAGCACAACAGCTTTATGGTGTAACGCCCGATCTGACCACTTTGGGTAAAGTCATTGGTGGCGGTATGCCGGTAGGTGCTTTTGGCGGCAAGCGGGAAATTATGCAACACCTGGCTCCGGCAGGACCGGTATATCAGGCGGGTACCCTGTCGGGTAACCCGGTGGCCATGAGTGCCGGACTCGCCTCCCTTAAACTGATGCAGCATCCGGAATTTTTCAACTCCATTTTCCAGCACACCGAACAAATGGTCAGCGAACTAACAACCTTGGCAAAAGAAGCTAGCATCCCTTTCACCACCAATCATGTAGGTAGCATGTTTGGCCTGTTCTTTAGCGAAGCAGAACAGGTCACGCGCTATAATCAGGTGGCCGCGGGCAATATCGAGCGCTTCCGTCAGTTCTTCCATCTGATGCTTGAACAGGGCGTCTATCTGGCACCATCCGCCTTTGAAGCAGGCTTTGTCAGCAGTCAGCACAATACGGCAACATTAGAGAAAACTTTAGACGCGGCTAAAAACTCTTTTGCCAAGTTAAAGTAGGCCAACAATCGCTTCAGTGCCCTTAGCGGCGCTGAAGCAGGCTTTGCCCTGCTGACAGGTCCAATTTTGCCGGTAGCTAGATTTCAGTTTCCAATTGCCGCACAATATCGCTCCATACTGATCAGACTAATATCATTTTGCGTAGGAACGTCTTCGCAAAACACAACCCAATCAATGGTTAATCACAATGATGAATTTAGATTTACAAGGTAGAAACGCACTGGTTTGCGGTAGCAGTCAGGGCATAGGCAAGGCCATCGCGATCCAGCTGGCGAAACAGGGTGCCAACGTGACTCTATTTGCCCGCAATCTGGAAAAGCTAAATGAAGTAAAACGAGAGCTGGACACCCATAAAGGGCAGGAGCACTTTGCCATTTGTGCCGACTTTTCCGATCCCGACTATGTGGTGCGAGCGTTAGAAGAACACCTTACGGTCATTCCGCAATTCCATATATTGGTAAATAACACTGGCGGCCCGGCTCCAGGCCCTGCGCATCAGGCCGATAGCGATGCTTTTGTTGCCGCATTCAACCAGCATCTGATCAATAACCATAATATTGCTCAACGACTGATCCCGGGAATGCAGGAAGCACAATACGGTCGTATCGTTAATGTGATCTCGACTTCGGTGAAGCAGCCATTACCAAACCTTGGCGTTTCCAATACAGTTCGCGGAGCAGTGGCTAATTGGGCCAAAACAATGGCCAATGAACTGGGGCAATTTAATATCACAGTAAACAACGTCTTGCCCGGCGCAACAAACACTGTTCGCCTTGAAGCTATTATCGAAAACAAAGCTAAAAAATTAGGTAAATCAATCGAAGAAGTGGAGCAAATGGAAAAAGCGATCATTCCTATGCGCCGCTTTGGTGAAGCAGATGAGTTTGCCAATGCCGTCGGCTTTTTAGCTTCGCCCGCCGCCGCTTATATTACCGGCGTCAACCTGCCAGTGGACGGCGGCCGTACGGGTTGCCTGTAACTCACTGACATAAATCGAGCCTGAGCCATGCAAATAATTGAAAACTACATTAACGGCGAATTCTGCAAACCTGGTAGCGGTCGGTATCTGGATAATGTCGAGCCCGCCACCGGCAAAGTGTATTCGCAAATTCCCGAGTCAGACGAAGCCGATTTAGCTCGCGCTGTTACTGCGGCCAAACAAGCGTTTTCGAAGTGGGCCGCTACATCAATTGAAGAGCGTTCCCGTATTTTGATGAAACTGGCCGATGCCGTGGAAGCGGCCAGCGACGAATTGGCCAAGGCCGAAGCCATAGACAACGGCAAGCCTGTTACTTTTGCCAAGGCGGTAGACAGTTACCGCGCTTCCGCCAATATTCGCTTTTTCGCCAATGCATGCACGCAGTTTTCCAGTGAAAGTCATGGTATGGGTAACCTTGCAGTCAACTATACATTGCGCGACCCCATTGGTGTGGTAGGCACTATTTCGCCGTGGAATTTTCCACTTTATTTGTTTACCTGGAAAATCGCTCCCGCGCTGGCTGCGGGCAATGTGGTGATTGCCAAACCATCGGAAATAACTCCGATGACCGCTTATCTGTTTTCAAAAATTTGTGATGACGTAGGCTTGCCGAAAGGTGTGCTGAATATTCTTCATGGCAGTGGTCGAAATATTGGTCAATCGATTGTTGAACATCCCGATATCAAGGCCATTAGCTTTACCGGCGGTACAGCGACTGGTAAACATCTGGCTGCAACAGCCGCTCCTTTGTTCAAAAAGATTTCACTGGAGTTGGGTGGCAAAAATCCAACTTTGGTATTCGCCGATTGCGACTTTGATACCACAGTGAAAGAAGTGGTGCGTGCCGCTTTTTCTAATCAGGGCCAAATTTGTCTGTGTGGCTCGCGCATTTATATCGAACGTTCAATCTATGAAAAATTCAAACAGGCGTTTGTTGCCGCAACACGCGAACTCAAGCTTGGAGATCCCTTACTACCTGAAACCCAGCATGGCGCGTTAGTGTCCGAAGCCCATATGAACAAAGTGCTGTCCTATATTGACCTGGCGAAACAGGAAGGCGGTAAACTACTTACGGGTGGACAACGAATCACTCTAGAAGGTCGCTGTGCTGAAGGTTATTTTGTTGAACCTACCGTATTTGAAGGGCTCGATTTAAACTGCCGAACCAATCAGGAAGAAATTTTCGGTCCGGTGTGTACTTTACAACCATTTGACAGTGATGAAGACGCTTTGCAACTGGCAAATGGCACCGACTACGGACTGGCGACGTCCATCTGGAGTAATAACCTGACACGTTGCCACAAACTGGCCAAGCAGCTCGACTTTGGTATTGTGTGGATAAACGCGTGGTTGCTTCGTGATCTCAGGACCCCGTTTGGAGGCATGAAAGCTTCCGGTGTTGGCCGAGAAGGCGGCCTCGAAGCCATGCGTTTTTTTACCGAACCCAAGAACATCTGTATTCGTTACTGAAGCAATCTTCCCGTTCATTGTCTAAACTATATAAGAGATAAATCAGTTAACGGCCAAAGAAACTTTGGAACAATTCAACAGCGACATCAATATCGAAAAACGACTGGCACAGGATCTGGTCAAACGAATGGGAAAGGCCATTTACGCCTATCCTGTTCTTTGGTCAGTGGCTGGCGTGGGCGGTGACTTCCATATAAATGCCCCCACTGTTTTTTATGGCGCGCTGGTGGTCTTTACGCTGTTGTCAATCGTTCGTGCACTTCACTTTAAGTCTTTGAAAAAAGTCGCTGAAGAAAATATCTCCCGTTGGCTCGCAGCGTTACGCTGGCTAAACGTGCCTTCGTCATTAATTTGGGGAAGTTTATTCGCCTATGCACTTGCGGGAAACGACCAGGCTTTTATTCTTCTAATGACCTTCAGTACAGCAGGCATTGTCGCTGGAGGTGTTTATAACTTTGCTCCAGACTTCAAGTTAAGCTCTAGCTTTATATTATCACTGATCATACCGGCGATAATTGTGACGGTGTTTATCACTCATGCCTGGTTTTTAACATTACTGCTAGTCGTTTATTTAGGCTTTATCATGCATATGGCCACCAATCAAAAAAATGACTATTGGGGACTCCTGAATAATGAGCTGGAACTGGAAAAGAAAAGCCACACCGATGCATTAACCAATCTGGATAACCGTCGTTATTTCGACCAAAAACTCAACGAATACTGTCACTTGTCAACGCGTAATCATGAACAGCTTTCCGTTATGTTGATTGACTGCGATCACTTTAAACAAATTAATGACAACTATGGACATGATGTTGGCGATCGCTGCTTAAAGCACGTCGCTAAAATTTTACAGTCTGAACTACCCAGAGTCACCGACGTTTGCGCACGTTATGGGGGTGAAGAGTTCAGTATTATTTTGCCCGGAACCAATTTATCGGGAGCAAAAAAAGTTGCCGAGCGCATTCGTCAGACCATTGCGCATTCACCATTAGATGTGAGCAACAAAGAAATTCATATTACGGTAAGTATTGGCAGCGTCTCCCGCCACGTTCATGCTTACATTGACGACTTGCCTGAACAACTCTTTAAGCAAGCGGATATGGCTTTGTATCGAGCCAAAGAAAACGGGCGTAATCGCAGTGAGTTTCGTTACTACGATGACGCCCGGCAAGATTATCTTTATTTAGAAGCTGATCAATCAGCACGAAATGTTGAAGCTTCCTGATAAGCTTATTGCTTACTGTCGATCCAGCGTTTAACTTTTTGCTCCAGCACTGTCATCGGAACCGCGCCACCTAGCAGCACCAAATCGTGAAATTCAGCGAGATCGAACTTTTCGCCTAACACAGCTTTAGCTTCATCACGCAATTTAACGATGGTAATCATACCCATTTTGTAACCTAGAGCCTGCCCCGGCCATGCCATATAGCGCTCAATTTCAGACACAACATCTGATTCGGCAGAACCCGTTGTTTTCGCCATATATTCTATCGCCTGCTCGCGAGTCCAACGTTTATGATGAAGCCCAGTATCGACCACCAATCGCACCGCACGGAAAAGTTCAGCCTGCAATCGCCCTAGATCGCCAAAGGGGTCATTGGTATACATTCCCAGCTCTTTAGCCACGAGTTCTGAGTAAAGCGCCCAACCTTCAACATAGGCATTGTATGGCGCTATGCGACGCAGAAAAGGCATGTCTTCCTGCGCCAGATTTAATGAAATTTGCCAATGATGTCCCGGATTAGCTTCGTGATAGGTCAGCGTTTTTAAACCAAATTTAGGGTTTGCTTTCATATCCCGTAGATTGATCCAGTAGATACCCGGTTTACTACCGTCCACCGCAGCAGGCGTGTACTGACCTCCGGGAGCACCATCTTGAATTTCAACAGGGAAAGCACGCACTTCAACCTGATAAGGAGGTTTGGTTTTAAACACGCCCGACATTTTGTCGGTTATGTCATCAATGTAACCGTTGATATCATCCAGTAACTGTTTTCGGCCAGCAGTACTGTCTTCGTATAGAAAACGAGGCTCTTCATTAAGCGCTTTCATACGCGCGCCGACGGTTCCTTTTTTATAACCCTGGCTCGATAATATACGATCCATTTCTTGCGAAATACGCTTCACTTCATCCAAACCAATTTGATGAATTTGATCGGCCGTTAAGTCGCTGTCACCTAATTGTCGAATGGCATCCTGATAGTATTTGGCACCTTCAGGTTGCGCCCAGATCCCATGCTCCACTCGAGTCGAATCCAATGCGGCTTTAACATGCTCGGTGATCGCCTGATAAGCAGGATAGACCACTTCGCTAACTTGTCGTGCTGCTTCGTCAATCAACGCCTGTTTTTTATCCTGCGAAATTTCACTAATCGACTCCAGCTTTTCGGAAAAAGTAACGACCAAAGGATGATTTTCTGGCTCTGCTTTTACAAAATTCTCCAGATAGCGAATAGCACCCTGCAATATAATTTTGGGTGGAACCCATCCGCTTTTTGCATCAGCATCAAATTTATGCTGTACGCTTTCAACAAATTGATCAAAGTGCGCCAACCGCTCAATATAAACTAACGCATCCTGTTCATTACTAATTTTTTGATCGGTCTGCAAGGTTCGAGGCGTGTCAATTAACGGCCCATTGATCTGATTAACGATAAAAGGCGACAACCCCATCCACACATCAATATAGCCGATAGGAAAGTCAGCATGCCCTGCATAATAACGCGCTATATTGGCCATCACCTGTTTCGTTTCTCTAACACCTGCGGGCGCGTCGACTAAAGGATACTCAGCAATTTGCTGCGACAGATGTGATAACTTTTGTCGCATCGCCTGTTCACTAGCAGGTGAGTAATCTTCAAGTTTGTTATCCATTGACGCACCGAGCTCTTTTTCGCCTAAACCATATAAAGTGGCAGAAATAGGACGGTGTAAAAACAGAGTGCTCATGGCATTTTGATAAAGCTCATCAATATTGTTCTGAGCAGCATCCTTTTTGGCCAAAATTTCCGCTGCCGCCTGAGTAGCAACTTCACTTTGCGTATTCGCCTGAGACTGATTTTCATCGGTGTTTTGGTCGGGCTTGCCGCAGCCTGCGATAAGACCCGCAGCAAGTGCGACACTGGTAATTAACTTCAAGTTCATCTTGCATTCCCGTTATTATTGAAAGTGCCACAGTCTGACATAACACCAACTAAATATCGAGTCCCGGCCCGGGCTACAGATTCAGATACTCAAGCTGTGTTGTTGCTACTGAAACCCCTTTCATTCGTGGTAAGATAGATCGCATAATCTTGCAAATAACAGGACTCTACACATGCCGTCGTTTGATATCGTAACTGAAATAGAAGTGAATGAAATTCGCAATGCAGTTGATAATGCCAACCGAGAGCTGGCGACACGCTACGACTTTAAAAATGTCGTTGCTTCTTTTGAATTAAAAGATGAAAACATTAAAGTTGCTTCAGAAAGCGACTTTCAGGTACAACAGATGATGGATATTTTGCGCAACAACTGCACCAAACGAAATATCGACCCACGATCAATTAAAGCTGGCGATATGGAACACTCTGGAAAAACCTACTCGAAAACCGTTTCTTTTATTCAAGGCATCGACAAAGAAATGGCCAAGAAACTGGTCAAACTGATTAAAGAATCTAAACTTAAGGTGCAATCGTCCATTCAGGGAGATAAGGTTCGGGTCACCGGTAAGAAACGTGATGATCTGCAAGCTGCAATGGCACTGGTTCGTGAAGCAGAGCTGGATCAACCCTTCCAGTTTAATAACTTTCGCGATTAAAATCGCGCTCCCTGTCGCCTGTGGGCATAGACGACAAAATCACACACATAAACTAAAAAGCGGATACTATGAAAATCGCCATTCTCTCTCGCAACTCAAGCCTGTACTCAACTCATCGCCTCAAAGAAGCTGGAGAGCAGGCGGGGCATGAAATCGATATTATCGATACCCTGCACTGCTACATGGACATCACCAGCAGCAGGCCTTCCGTTCGCTATAAAGGGGCTCCCTTACCCAAATACGACGCGGTGATCCCTCGTATTGGTGCGTCTATCACATTTTACGGAACGGCGGTTGTGCGCCAGTTTGAAATGATGGGCACCTTTTGTGTCAACGAATCGGTGGCCATCAGCCGCTCACGGGACAAACTGCGATCGCTGCAATTGTTATCACGCAAAGGCATTGGTCTGCCACGCACCGGTTACGCACACTACCCCGACAAAATCGATGATTTACTAAAAAATGTAGGGGGCGCTCCTGTCGTAATTAAACTGCTCGAAGGCACACAAGGTATCGGCGTCGTACTAGCAGACACCAAAAAAGCGGCAGAGAGCATTATTGAGGCATTTATGGGGCTCAAAGCTAACATTTTGGTACAGGAATATATCAAAGAAGCCGGAGGTGCCGATATCCGCTGTCTAGTCATTGGAGGCAAAGTGGTCGCCGCCATGAAGCGACAAGCGGCTCCGGGAGAGTTCCGATCCAATTTACATCGCGGCGGCTCTGCAGAGGTCATAAAACTAACGCCGGAAGAACGCAAAACAGCTGTTGATGCGGCTCGTATCATGGGGCTCAATATGTGTGGGGTCGATATTTTGCGCTCTAACCACGGCCCGGTAGTCATGGAAGTGAATTCCTCTCCAGGTCTGGAAGGAATTGAGAAGGCGACCGGCAAAAATGTCGCCAAAATGGTTTTCGATTTTATTTCCAAAAATGCAAAGCCCAACAAAACCCGCACCAAAGGGAAAGGCTAATATGGCCAAACGCGATAATCTCACCATTGGTGGTGAGACCGTCAAGCCCGGCGAAACCCGCAAGCTGGAAATACCTATCGGTCGACTTTATACCGACACCAGCATGTATTTACCGGTTTGGGTAAAGCACGGTAAGCGTCCGGGACCAAAACTCTTTGTTAGTGCTGCTATACACGGTGATGAGTTGAACGGCGTTGAAATTATCAGCCGTCTAATTAACAGCAAAAGTGTTAGTAATCTGAAAGGTACATTGATTGCTGTCCCCCTGGTCAATGCCTATGGGGTACTCAACCACAGCCGTTATTTACCCGACCGACGCGATCTCAACCGTAGTTTTCCTGGCTCTCGCAAAGGCTCTTTAGCCAGCCGTATTGCCCATATATTTATGAGTGAAATTGTCAAACAATGTGACTTCGGCATCGATTTACATACTGGCGCCATTCATCGAAGTAATCTGCCGCAGATTCGGGCTAATCTCGAAGATCCACAAACACTGGAGTTGGCAAAGGCGTTCGGTGTACCGGTATTAATCAATTCCAATTTGCGCGATGGCTCATTGCGAGAGAGCGCCAATGCTCTGGGAATCAGTCTATTACTTTATGAAGCTGGCGAAGCGTTACGCTTTGACGAGTTCAGTATTCGAGCTGGATATCGCGGAATTATTAATGTGATGCGTCATTTGGAAATGCTGAGCAAACGAGCCACCCAAAAGCCTCTGGTTGAGCCTTATGTGGCCAAAGAAAGCGGATGGGTTCGTTCTCCGGAAAGTGGCTTTGTGTCGCATCAGCGGCATCTGGGAGACTGTGTAGCCAAAGGTGATGTGCTCGCGACTATAAAAGATCCCTTCGGTGATATTATCGAACAGGTGACCAGTCACGCCGACGGAATCATTATCGGCAAACAAAATATTCCACTGGTTCATGAAGGCGAAGCGATCTACCATATCGCCTACTTTAAACGCCCCGATGACGTAGTCGAAAGCATCGAACAATTGCAAGACAACCTGGGTGCCCCGACACCCTACTAATCCGAGGACCCACAGTGGCGACTAAGGTACAAGAGAAACAAATAGCAGGTATTACCGAACTGTGTGATCTGCCTGAACTGGAAATCTCCAACCTGCACGTTCGGGTGGATACAGGAGCCAAGACCTCGTCTTTACATGTAGATAACCTGCAAGAATTCAATCGCGGTGGCAAGTTATGGGTAAGCTTCGACATTCATCCTGACTATCACAATGTTGATTATATTGTTCGTCGTGAAGCGCCAGTTAAAGATATTAGAACCATAAAAAGCTCCAACGCCATTAAAGAAAATCGCTATGTTATTGACACACTAATCGATATGGGGATGGATCAATGGACCATTGAGCTAACCTTAACCGACCGCTCCGGAATGACCTATTTGATGCTACTTGGCAGAGAAGCAATGGCCGGACGGCTTCTGGTGGATCCGGAAAAAGAATATCTGCTCACCGAGGATAAAAATGAGCGCAGTAAATTGCGCAAAGAGAAAGAGAAAAGATAAATGCCAAGCCCAGCTCTGTATTATCAGAGCCTGGCTTGGGGTAAGGGCTTATCGATTAAGCTTCTAACGCTTCGTCGAAATCAGAGTCGATGCTTTCGTCATCATCAACAAAATCGTCTTCAGCATCGTTAGATGCTCGTCGAGTGGTTAACCAGACAGGAGCACGATTACAACATTTTAAATACTTCAACCAGGCTTTTTCCGCCAAAGTTGAGGCATCAGTTTCGCCTTGAATTACCTGTAAAAAATGTTGATCTTCTTCGGTGGGATCCGACACTTCACCGTCTACCAATGCCTTAAACAAATTACCAAACTTTTCCAGTTGAGCAACTTCAGACACGGTAAAATCCCCGGAGCGAGAAAAGCCATAGGGAAAGTGTTGATCATCAAAGAAACGTTTGCGCAGAAAAAAGTCTCTCGATTGCATGGCCAATACCTTCGTTTCACTTACATTAAGGATCAGTGCGACTTGTAACAAAAATAATCAGCAATGTTTAACAAAATAAATCTATCGAAACCATAAAATTTGTCAATCACTAGCTGTAAAATTTTTTACTCTCGCTCTGACACCGGTTAATTAAACCCGGATCACTCGGCCTGAGATTTTAAATATTGAATAACTTCACGAATCACACAGGTTTCATACGTTTGGTCAAACTGTTCGTCACCTGCACCTTGTGCCTGCTCAACACAAACTTCTTCTACACGGTAGGACTCTTCTTCGGTGAAGATATACACGTCAGTAAAAGTCTTGCCTTTTAACTCGGAGCTACATTGAGTGATCAGACGTTGATCCATGGGAGACTCTAAAGACAGCTGCTCAGCGGCTGCAGAGCACACTTCTTTCGCGGAAACCGCTTCTGCATTAACGTTAATCGCTACGCACGAAAGAACCATGACAACCGCGTAACTAAAAGTTTTCATCCGATTTCTCCTAAGTAGAGTAATAAAAACGATGGAATAATGGAGTAGGCCTGATATAAGATAAAATGAAAGTTTTCGCTCCTGTCGAGAAAAAAAAGTGTATAACCTGGACATCAGCCTGTTACGAACCTTTCTGGAACTCAATAAAACCCGTCATTTCGGCAAAACGGCGGAGAACCTTTATTTAACCCAGTCAGCCGTCAGTTCACGCATCAAGCAGCTCGAAGAAGTGCTTGGGGTATCGTTATTTCAGAGGCATCGTAATAATATTCAGCTCACTCCTCAGGGTGAGCGGTTAATAGCTCACGCCGAGCTTATCTTAAACAATTGGACTCAGGCGGTTCAGGAGGTATCCCTTCCAGAATCGGTGATACAACTGGTTATTGCGGCGCCACAGTCGGTATGGCAGGCGCAACTGTTCAACTTACCCATGCAATTACTCCACAATCTGGATCATCTGCATATACGAGCCGAATCTCTCGACAGTCAGACCATTTTAAGACGTTTGCAAGAGCGTACCTTGGATATAGGCTTCGTATTTGATCAATCCAAAGTCGATGAAGTCGCCAGTCAGCAACTGACCCACATAGAGCTTCGACTCTTCAGCTCGCAACCGGAGCAAACTTTTGACGATGTCAGTGAAGACAATTATGTACTGGTCGACTGGGGGCAAAGCTTTTCTGCACTGCATGCCCGCATGCTGCCAAAAATTCGTTCACCTCGTCTACACGCCAGTGACTGGCTTATGGCAGCCAACTGTCTTACACAAGTTGGTGGCTTTGCCTTCTTGCCCACATCGTTGGTGGAGCGTAATCAATACCCACTGTATCCTGTGGTTGATTCGCCTTCGATGAGTCGCGAAGTCTTTATTTGCTATCACACATCGCGAGAAAAACAGTCGGACTGGAATACCATTTGCGATTTGATTAAACAACAAATATCTAACTGATTACTTAACAATAATCGACAACAAAGCTCAAACAGTCAGAACTATCTCCCGATTACGGTTGATAAACCACCCTCATGGTGTCTAGAATCTAGACAGCACTCTTCTAAAAGGATTGATTTTGGACGACTTTTTAACTCGACTCTCTACAGGACTGGTCTGGTTATGGGACAAACTCAGTAACTGGATTATCAACGGCTTCATGATTGGCGAAATTCGTGTTCAGCCTTTAAGCATTCTGCTTGGTCTGTTTTTTTTATACATTTTTCTAAAAGCCTCTCGATTTATTCGCTCTAAAATTGAAAGCTCTTGGCTCAACGCTACGCATCTAACTAAAAGTGAAAGAGAAGCTGCAGGCGCATTGATTTGGTATGTCGCTATTGTTATCAGCGTAGTGGTCGGCATGTCCATTGCCGGAATCAACATTACTAATCTCGCATTGATTGCTGGTGCACTCTCGGTAGGTATTGGTTTTGGGTTACAAAATATAGTGAGTAACTTTATTTCTGGAATTATTTTATTGTTCGAACAACCGGTAAAAAGAGGTGACTGGATTAAGGTTGGCGATACCGAAGGTTTTGTGAAAGAAATTAATGTGCGATCAACACGTGTACAAACCTTTGATCGCTCTGATGTTCTGGTACCCAATTCCGATCTTATCACTAATCAGGTAACTAACTGGACACTCACGGATCCTATTGGGCGAATCATCATTCGCATTGGCGTCGCTTATGGCAGTGATGTAGAAAAAGTGAGAGAAGTGTTGTTACAAATTGCTCACAATCATCCTTCAACAGTGCTCGGACATGCGGAAGTGCCCGACCCTCGTGTATTATTTATGCGCTTTGGAGACAGCTCACTGGATTTTGAGCTACGAATGTTTGTCAAAAACATTGCTGAAATGTACGTCATTACCAGTCAGATTAACTTCGAAATCGTGAAAGCATTCAACACTTCCGGTATTGAAGTTCCATTTCCTCAAAGAGATCTCCACATAAAAGACTGGCGCAATATGTCAGACAAAAACAACAATACAGAATAATTTTATGAAACCACTCAAAAAAGAAATCATAACGGATGAACAAGGGCTAATTTGTGCTTATACCGTCAATGGAAAAGCTTGTGAAAAGCTAACCTGGGAGCACATTAATAGTTGGAATACTTCGAATGAACCACTGTGGATTCATCTTGATCGCACCAACACCAATTCACACCGATGGTTGTATGAAAACAGCGGGCTCGATAAAGTCATCGTTGACGCTTTATTAAAAGATGAAGTGAGACCTCGATTTAGTGACCTCGGTAATAACCAAATTCTGATGGTTGTTCGAGGTATTAACTTAAATGATGGTGGTGAGCCCGAGCACATGATCAGTCTGCGGATTTGGTGCGATGGTAAACGGCTAATTACTCTTCGGCATGAACCTTTAATGTCATCACTGGAAATTCGGCAGTCTATCGAGCAAGGTCAAGGCCCCAAGGATATTCCAGATTTACTGGTTAAAATGTTTAAACTCATGGAAGCGCGGATTGAGCCTGCTGTTTACGAATTGAGCAATCGACTGGACACAGAAGAAGATCACTATTTACAACACAAAGAGCTCAATGACGATTTAATCAGTGATATCGATGCAACCGCCAGCACTTTGAATCGTCATCTCACTGCACAACGTGATGCCTATGCGAGAATGCGCCAATCACAGGTAAGCTGGCTATTGCCCTTGGCAAACTACTGGCGAGAACTCTATCATGCGATGGTCATCTATGTTGATGAGCTAAGCGACCTCTCCAATCGTTGTAGAAACTTAAAAGAAAATAAAGTTCAACAATTAATCGGAGATACCAATCGCACCATGTATCTTTTATCTATTATTGCTGGTGTATTTCTTCCATTGTCATTCGTCACTGGGTTACTCGGCATTAATGTGGGGGGAATGCCAGGTGTCAGTTCAGACTCTGCATTCTGGATCGTTTGCATTCTTATAGTAATTGTTGGTGTGATTGAAATTGTCTATTTTCGTTGGAAAAAATGGCTATGAGCTATACGCAGTCTAAGAATATTTTTCGTCGTTTTTTTGCCCTGGAGTCTGCTGGGGGAATTTTGTTAATTGTTGCCATGATCGCTGCAATGTTAATGAAAAACTCGCCATTAACAGGATGGTATCAAGAGTTTTTAATGATGCCAATTGCAGTTCAGGTTGGAGCACTGGCCATCAATAAACCTTTTTTACTCTGGATAAATGATGGCTTTATGGCGGTCTTCTTCATGCTGATTGGCCTGGAGATCAAACAAGAGCTATTACAGGGCCATCTAAAAACGAATGCGCAAAGAATTCTGCCACTCATTGGTGCTATAGGGGGTGTCGCTGTGCCCGCTGCATTTTATCTCTTCATAAATTGGGATAATCAACTATCAAGACATGGTTGGGCTATACCGACAGCAACCGACATTGCTTTCGCGCTAGGAATTTTAATGTTGGTCGCTAAAAACATCCCTGTTTCGCTCAAAATATTTTTAATGGCTCTTGCGATCTTTGATGACTTAATGGCGATAATTATCGTTGCAGTATTCTATACTGTAGAACTTTCGATAACCGCGATTGTATTGTCTTGGCTAGGAGTGTTCGGACTATTTATCTTAAATCGAAAGAATGTGAAAAGTATTGCTGCCTACATATTGGTTGGTCTTTTTATTTGGATTTGTGTGCTTAAATCCGGCGTTCACGCCACACTTGCTGGAGTGATCACTGGCTTGATGATTCCGCTATCATTACCTAAAACCGTATACAGCCCCGCAAAAGCATTAATTCATTCATTACACCCTTGGGTTGCATTTGGAATTTTACCCTTGTTTGCCTTTGCTAATTCGGGAATTTCATTTGAAGGATTAAACCTAAGTCTGCTACTCGATCCAATACCTTTCGGCATAGCCATTGGATTATTTTTTGGTAAACAAGTCGGTATTTTTGGCAGCGCTTGGTTGGCCATCAAGCTTAAGATTGCAAAACTGCCAGAAGGCAGTAACTGGATGCAACTCTATGGCATTGCTGTTTTATGCGGTATTGGTTTTACCATGAGTCTGTTTATAGGGAGTCTCGCGTTTGAGTATGGAGGTGCAGGTACTGCTCGGATTGACCGATTAGGAATCATCGTAGGTTCGTTAGCTTCTGCGATTCTTGGAGCCATTATACTAAGGTGGCAAGCAAACAAGTCATAATTTAATTTTCAGGTATTTGAAACATGTTTGAATGGGTAACCTCAACCGAAGCGTGGATCGCTCTGGCGACGTTAGTAGGTCTGGAAATAGTCCTCGGCATTGACAACATAATTTTTATTTCAGTATTAGTGTCACGTTTACCAGAAAAACAGCGTGAGCGTGCGCGAAAGTTAGGAATCTTTCTGGCGATGCTGGCGCGTTTACTGCTTCTGTTTAGCATTGTTTGGATGATGACTCTGGTGGCTCCGTTGTTTACGGTTTTTGGTCACGAAATTTCTGGACGCGATCTTATTTTAATTTTAGGTGGATTATTTTTGCTGGCTAAATCCACCACCGAAATTCATCACAGCCTGGAGTCGGTCGAAGAACAACAGGAAAACCTGGTAAAGATAAGTTTTACCAGCGTGTTGATCCAGATAGCTTTAGTGGACATTATTTTTTCGGTGGACTCGGTGATTACCGCAGTCGGTATGGTGGACCAAGTCAGTATTATGGTGATAGCCATATTAGTATCCGTGGGTGTAATGCTCCTTTCCGCCCAAAGCATAGGTCAGTTTGTTGACCGTAATCCATCGATAAAAATGCTGGCGTTATCCTTCCTTATTCTTATTGGCGTAACGTTAATAGGTGAAGGGCTCGAAATGCATGTACCTAAGGGATATATTTATTTTGCGATGGCTTTCTCAGTATCAGTCGAGCTTTTAAATATAAAGGTACGCGGTCGAGTAAAAACTAAGCCCGTACAGCTACAGAAAAAATATAGCGAACATGCTGCAAATAATGACCAATAACGAAATTATTAAGGCCCGGGAAAAGGGCCTTAATTCGTTTTACTTAATTTTCACCGCCGTGCCATAAGCTAATAATTCAGCAGCACCCTGTGCCATCAAACTGGTGGAAAATCGAACTCCCACGACCGCATTTGCCCCCATACTCCGCGCTTCTTCAATCATACGATCGAGTGCCTGCTCTCTACTCTCAGCCAGCAACTTGGTATACTCATGCACTTCGCCACCAACCAGACCTCGTAACCCGGCCATAATATCCCGGCCAATATGTCGCGCTCGGATGGTATTACCGCGAACCAGTCCTAACGTTTGCTCAATGGTTTCGCCAGGAATCTCATCACTAGTTGTAATTAATATATGGCTCATAAATCAACTCCTTTATATTTATCGGTTTTTCGTGCAATGATTCGTTGTCGCAATACCGTCAAAAACAGAAATGCGACACCGCCGTATATGGCGCTTAAGGTTAGCTTTATCCATAAAGGGCCTTCACTACTGATAAATTGATAAGCGGTAAAGGCAACGATCACTGAGACTCCAGTGATCAATAACAACCAACCTATCCATTGAAACCCTCGTGAAGGCCGATCGTTCATTATTTTCTTCAATTCAAGTTCACTCATTGTTGGCTTCTCCAGTTGTGCAACAGACTGCTGCATGGATTTAAGCTCCTGATACAGCTGCTGGCATCTCTCACACGACTTAAGGTGTAAATAAATGGTTTGCGACTCCTGCTGGGTTAACTCTCCATCAAGATAACCCGACAGCTTTACTTCAGTGTGTTGACACAGTTGTTCACTCATAAATCACCTGTCAGCATCATTAACTTTTCTCTTAATGTCAGACGAGCTCGGTGCAAACGCGACATCACCGTTCCAGACTCAATATCAAGTATTTGGGCAATTTCAGCATAACTAAAGCCTTGCCAGTCTTTTAGTAAAATAATATCGCGATGTTCTTCGGATAACTGCCAAAGCGCTTGATGCAAGTGCTGATATTGCTGCTGATGACTCAAGCTATCCTGCGGATTGTCTGCTTCACTGGCAGTTGAACCATCATTAAACTCTTCGGACTGTCTGACTTTATTGGCGCGTATTTTGTCAATAGCTTTATTACGCACCACCTTAAACAACAGCAGTCTAAACTGAGTTGAGTCATTCGGTAGCCGAGCTAACTTCAACATTGAGTAACAGGCATCTTGAATAGCATCCCGAGCTTCTTCTCGGCAGCGAAGCATTTGAAAGGCCATCGCAAAAGCGCCAGCCGAATGTTGCTCAAAATACTGTTGAAACACCTTGTCTCTCATGTTTTATTGTCTCTGCTTACCCTTAATAACGGATCACTGAGAAGTTTATTCCCCGCAAGTTGATTCTTTTTTCACAATTTTGTTACTTGCACCCTGTCAGTTACAACTGCACAATAGTCGATTACTTCATCATTTACCTAAATTAAGATGCAATTATTCCTACTTTTCAGCGTATTAGTGGTACCTGTGGTTTTACTGGCATCACCGGTAGTTTTGTTTGCCATAAAAGGTCGTCCCGATATCGCCAGGCTCTACATTATTTGTTTGTTACTGATACAGGCTGCAATAGTAGTGAGCTATTGGGGGAACATTCAGCAAGCGGCGGCGTGGGTATTGTTACTGGTGGGCGTATCTCAGTTACTCGGATGCGGTTTTACCTGGCATAAAACGCGCGAAGCTCAATGGCTAAAATACGGTGCTATCTTGTTGGTTATCAATGGTCTGTTGTTTACATTGGGTTATCAGTATTCTGCGATAACCCTTTAACAATATCATCGGTGGCTTAAATCACTGTTTTTAAACCACCAGATAATCATCTTTGACGACGGGTTCTTCGAAGATGTCTTCGTAGGCCAGATAAACCGACATAATAATTGCAGGCACCAAGATTAACCACCCCAGCAATGCGGGCAGCGTCGCCAATATCCCCATAAGCGTCAGAGTTAACAGATAAACGACCACTGTGGGAAAGTTTTTAACACAAGCCGAAAAACTCAGCTGCAGCGCTCGCAGCAATGATTTTCCTTGAAACAATACCAGTGCCGGAGTAAACACCAGCGCCATTTGTATCGGTAGCATGGTCAGCGACGACCAGACAATTGCTTTCAAAAAGTCCTGGTTTTGCATCAGCTGCTGTAAATCCTGTGGTTTCAATTCCGGGTTTTGTAATTGTTTCAAAAAGGGCTCCAGATAAAACAGCGTTACCGATAAATCCACCACGGCATACATCAGTGACAAACTCATTAAAGTGCGAACACCGGTTTTAAATCCATCGAACAGTCGTTGAAAGTTGTAGGGTTGTTGCAAATGAAACGCTCGACAACAAGACATCAAACCTGCAATCCAGACGAAATGAGTGACATAATAGAAAAGCGGACCAATAACAGGTACCAGCTGACTGATCACCAGCACAAAAATGCCGAAGGCGATAATGGCCATCCAGGGACCAGGGTACTGAAAAAATAACTTAGCGCCATCAAGTAACCACTGCGCACCTTTGATCGGTAATACAGAGCGCGGTTCTCCATGACGGGATGAAGAAGGATTATTGGATGGATTAACTTCCGGTTCACCTTGATCGGATGAAGGATCAGACATAAGTGCTCCAGCAACTTTTAGATTTGAGTAATCGAGTGTAATAGCGTCTATTGTACTTGGGAAATTAAAAAATTGCAGTGTTATCCCAAAACCTAATTCAAGTGAATGGGTTATTCAGCCGCATTCACTTCGAGACTATCACCGACCTTAATTATAAAATTTTCGCCTTGAACAAGACTGGCATTCTCGCCAAATGCTGCCGCATTGATACGATCGGGCATTGGATTCAGTTGACGCAATGTGCGTAACGGCTCTTGCTCTGGATGTTTGTGAGCACTAGACTGATCAATAGTTGTCACCAAACACCGTTCACAGGGAAACTGCAGAGCAAAAGTAACCTCGCGATTAGTTAATAACTTTACTTTGTGTTCGGCAAAAGGATCGAGTCCAGCCACAACAATATTTGGACGAAAGCGATTCATCGGAATCGGTTGTTCCAGATGTTGATTGAGTAACTGCAATGACGCTTCGTTTGCAATAAGAAATGGAAAGCCATCGGCAAATTCAGTAATTACAGCAGCCGAATCAACCCCGAGTTTATCGGATTGATCCACTTCTCGTTGAAAGCCCTGTGCCATTCGTACCAAGCGCAAAGGAAAAGGACTCTGTGTAACTTGAGTTAACCAGGCACTGATTGCTTCACCTTCATCCAGCACCTGACACTCATTTTGCCAGACTCGAGCCTGCATTAATGGCGCATCTGGATCATATTGCAAAGCAACCGAAATTTGGGAACCACTGTCGGTATGAGACAAGAGCAAATAATCGTCACTTAACGCTGTTGTGATTAAGGCCAGCTTTGGCAGTTGCCGCTGAGTGACAAATTGCCCCTTAGGATTAATCAACATCCAGTGCCGATCGTACATTAATCCCTTGGCAGTAACCCTTGCCGCATCATAACTGATGCCAGCAAGCGATTTTACCGGATATACATTAAGCTGAGTGATTTGACATGAATTCATGAGCTTCGAAATTCAAAAGAGTTACCACTTAATCAAGGTCAGAAAGAAAAAAGAGGAGCCAAGCTCCTCTTTTTCATTATTGCATTCCCGGCATTCCTTGCATGGGCTGACCGTTAACTAAAGTCATTCCATTTTGCATGGTAGCATTTACTTTCAACTTACCATTATCTTTTACCAGAAAGTTCATTTGCGCCCATTGATCAATCATGCCCTGCATGCCTTTCTTCGCAAAGTAGGCTTCTGGAGCTTCAGCATCGAAAACGGCGTTCAGAGCCAACATCATTGCCATAGGATTATTTGGGTCCATTTTTTCTTTATCGATATTGACGTTTAAATCCGCGGTGATCAAACCGTCTTCAGTACCAATCTGAGTATCTTTAATTTGAACACTGGGTCCTTTTTGAACCAGCTGCAACATCGCATTCATTAACTGCATGTTGTAAGCATTCACATCTTGCCCTTCGATGGCTGCAGCTTGCATTTTTTGACTGATTTCACCAATTTGCTGCAACAGCTTCATATCAAGCCCGTTAAAATACATGTTCAAACGATTGTCGGTATATTTTTCACCAGCAACACTCAAGGTGGCATTACTCATTTCAATCGCCATATTTATTGACGTTTCATTTTCAACATCGGCGACGCCTTTCACACTTAGATTTTCCATTTTGAAAAATTGGCCTACACCATTAAAAACCACTTCATCAATGATATAAGTGCCTTCACCTTCATAAATTGCACTTCCATCTAACCAGTTGCCCATTACCAGATTTTGGTTAAAGTCGAGTTTTACTCCGCTAATGGACATACCTTCGCCGTTGTCGCCATGAGTTATTGTCATACCCGGCCAGGAACCATTGCCCACCATTTTTTCAAAGGTCATATCGGTATCCACGTGCATTTCGGCTGGCGAGATACTGAATTGTCCTTGTTCGTCGGCAAAATCAAGACCTTTAAAATAAACGTCGCCTTCAACATTACCGCCAAAACCCGAGAAGAAGTGAATATCGAATAAATCATTAACATCGAGTTCAGCCGGTAATTCCTGTTTAATTTTGTCGCCAGGAATCAGGTCGGTATTCATAAAGTAAAAGCCAAACTTTAAGCCTTCTTCAGTCAATAAAATGGGGCCATAGGATTGTGTTTGTTTGATAGAAAAAACAACGTCAGGAGCACCATGCATGAACACGTTAGCCACAGCGGTTGCCGAGAACAAACCTTCGTTCTTTTCAACAATTTCAGTATTAAACTGA
>JBFHVL010000044.1:0-20210 GCA_041589565.1 Kangiellaceae bacterium
CTTTTATTCGTTAGCCCTGTGTTTTCACCTGAATGGCTGGGGCACTATGTTGGACTCGCAGGTTTAGTATCTATTTTTATTGGTGTATCTTTATTAAAGAAACGTAAAGATCAACTCATGAAATAACCCATGAGTTGATCTTGGCTATTATAAAAAAATTATTTTTTCTCGACGCGCTTCTGAGGCGGGTTAACCCAAATTATATCCACATGATTAGCGGAAGTTTTAGCGGCTTGTTGAACTTGGAAAATCTTTTGGCTATCCATTACATATTTGGTTGGGGTTTCCATACTGGAGCAGCCCGATAAAGTTAGTGCAGCAGTGCAGGTTGCTCCGATAATTAAGGATTTTGCTCGCATGGTGTTCATGATGACCTCCGGTTTTTGCAGTCTCTATATCAATTTATAGATCACGGAAGTATGCTTGGTAAAGTTAAACCGACGGTAGATATATTGAATTTTTCTTGTTATCCACTCATGTAATAAAAAAAGCGCTTGAAGCGCTTTTTTCTTATTAAATTGAAATATCAGGAAATATTTCGCTGTGTGTCATTTGTCGCAATACGTTTTCTTATCCATCGCTCCAACCAATGGTCCAAACTGGTAAAACGACCACCTCCCACAAAAAATAACGAGAGCAACATCAGGAAGTAGGTGATGGAAAATTCAATGCCATTATTTAAAATCACAAAGGAACCTTTCTCCGTTAGCCAGTCATAATTTCCATGTTCCTGTAAAATTGATTTGGCGCGCTCTAATCGTACGGCGGACTCTTCAACCCTCTCGTTAGCAAATGGAGCAGAAGGATCAGCAATGGCTTGCCAGCCGTTTTCCCAGTGCACCGCAAAAGCAGCGACTAGCATGGTAATCATTAGTGGAACCGCAATGAGTCGGGTCAGTAACCCAGCTGCCAATAAAATTGCCCCTAAAATTTCAGTCCAGCCAGCCAGAAAAGCCATCAATGTCGGGAAAGGCATTCCGAGAATTTCTCCAAACCAATAAACGGTTGAGTCGTAAGGCAGCCAAGTTGAGAAGTCAATTTTATTGGTACCTGCCATCCAAAATACCGGGATCAGATACAGGCGCAAAGCCAAAGGAGCTATGCCGTCGGCAACGGATAGATCTCTAAGTAAGCTTTTATATTTGTCATAATAAAGTTTTAACGTCATGCAACCCTCTCAAATGTAGTGTTCATTGCTACGCAATAGATGCAGAAAGCATAAAAATGTTTCAAATGAATTTGAGTGCTTCGCGAATGTTGGTTTGACCTTCAGTATTGGAGCAACCTACAATCGTTTTTTGTCCTTGCCATTGGCATCATAACAGGAAGCTCTTTTGACCACGCAATTGCTTACCGATGAAAGTCTTATTTCAGGCTTAAAATGCAAAGACCCTAAAGTCTTTGAGCAGGTGATGAACCTCTGGTATTCACCAATGTACTACATCGCCAGCTCCATTGCTGGCGATGCTATTGCTGATGAAGTGATACAGGAAGTCTGGATTTCGGTCATGAAATCCATTGAAGGTTTTGAAGGCCGCTCTAGTTTAAAAAGTTGGGTTATGAGAATTACCGCAAATGAGGCCAAATCTCGTCGTCGCAAGGAGTCGCGCAGTGTGTCTTTAGAGCAGCTTTCAGAATCATGGGCGACCGATCCAAGATTTACGGACTCGGGTCACTGGCGAGATTCAACCAGCCAGTGGCATAGCGACTCTCCAGATCAGCTGATGCAGGCTGAAGAGCTACAAAACTGCCTAGAGAAGCATATTCAAAACTTACCAGATAACCAGAAAGCCGCGTTGATGCTACGAGAATCTGGCGCTTACTCATTGGACGAAATTTGTAACATTTTGCAAGTTACGTCATCCAATGTGAGAGTCTTGTTGCATCGTGCAAGGGATAAAGTACTGCAAGTTATTGATCGATTTGAGAGAGAAGGCAAATGTTAGGACTTCCCAGTTGTAAAGAAGTCACAGAACAGAGCAGCCAGCTACTTGATGAACAGCTCTCTGGGTGGCCTAAATTTAAGTTACGCTTGCATTTAATGATGTGTGATCGGTGTCGTCGCTACCAACAACAGATGCGCCTAACGAGTGCGACCATTCGCTATTGGATGAAGGGAAAGCCTATGCCAGAAAAGGTAAAACAGAGAATTTTAGAACGTCTCGAATCTGAAGGGGACTGCCATCACTAAGGATGGCAGCATTAATAATTGAAAAGTTATTCTTCATTAAAGGCATCAGGAATTTCGAAGTCGCCACTTAAGTTAATGACGCGATCGGACTGGTCAAAGTGAACCAGCAACTCCTGACGGGTTTCTTCGCCAGTGCGACCGTTTTTAAAGGTATTAACGTAATACCATTTATCATTTGCAAAACTGTCGTTCACCAGAGGTTGTCCTAATAAAAAACGGATTTGAGCTTTGGTCATGCCTTTTCTTATTGTAGAAACGTCCTCTTGCTCAATGATATTGCCCTGCCGAATGTTCATTTTGTAGATGGAGCAACTGCTCAAAAATAAAACACTGACTAATACTACGAGTATTCCTGAAATACGCATTTTTGACTCTTTTTATGAAATTCGTTTGGGATTCGACCGCTAAACTGCGTATTATATCCCTTATCTTGGTGAAATACTCTAGCAATTATCAGGAGCAATCCTTTGGAAAACCAACAACTCAAAAAAGCCGGATTAAAGGTTACTTTGCCTCGCGTGAAAATTTTACAGATTTTGGAAAGCAGCGAGGATCCGCATATGAGTGCGGAGGATGTGTACAAGGCGTTAATGGAGAATGATGAAGAAGTGGGGCTGGCGACGGTTTATCGTGTACTGACCCAGTTTGAGCAGGCAGGTTTGGTGGTTCGCCATAATTTTGAAGGTGGACACTCGGTGTTTGAAATTGAACGTGGTGAGCACCACGATCATATGGTCTGTCTGAAAACTGGCAAGGTTATTGAGTTCCATAACGAAGAAATTGAAAAACTCCAGAAGAAGATTGCTGAAGAGCACGGTTACAAGTTAGCCGACCACTCACTGGTACTTTATGTAGAGCCCAAATAAGCCGTACGACCGGCTGTGATGCTCTAATAATTGAATCAGCCAGCCAATAATTCCTCGGCATGTTTTAAGGTGGACTCGGTGATTGCCTGTCCACCGACCATTCGCGCTATTTCTTCTATCCGAACCTGTTGCTCGAGCCTGGTGATAGCTGTCTCGGTGGTGTTTTTGCCACGAGTTTTGGCCGCCTGAAGATGGTGATCGCCACGAGCGGCAACCTGAGGCTGATGGGTAACACAAATCACCTGTGCATGTTTGGATATATTCGAAAGCATGCGACCAATGATATCGGCAGTTTGTCCACCGATGCCCACATCCACTTCATCAAAAATAAGACAGGGCGTGACTTGTTTTTGAGCAGTAATAACCTGTATGGCCAAACTGATCCGCGACAGCTCACCGCCGGAAGCTACTTTATTTAAATCCTGCATTGGTTGTCCCGGATTTGCGGAAACAATAAAGTGCACCTGCTCAGCTCCAGTTGGGCTGAAAGATTCTTTGCCGGGCTGTAATTGAATATCAAAGCAGCCTCCTTCCATGCCCAGCGTTTGCATTTGCTCGGTAACATCTTTGGCCAGCTTACGAGCTGCCTTGTGCCGCAATTTGGTTAATTTGCCGGCATGTTCCAGATACTGATTGGCCAGCTTCTGTTTCTTTTGTTCTAGCGCTTTGGTGTCGGTCTCGGCGTTGGTCAGCTGCTCCAATTCCGTACGAATGGACTGCTCAACCTCCGGTAGTTGTTGCATGTCCACATGATGCTTTCGAGCCAGGTCAAACAAGGTACTCAGGCGCTCATCAAGCTCCTGTAATTGTTCGGGGTCGATATCTAAAGAGTCCGTATAATGACGCAACTCTGCTTTAACCTCTTCCAGATTCGCCGTCGCAGTGGCTAACAGGTCACCGACACCCTGTAATTGCGAATCTTTATGCGCGAGAGTTTGAAAGAGCTGCTGATAATGAGCTAGCTGTTGATAGGCGGCCGATTCTTCATCGAACAGATCGGCCAGTGCCCGCTGAGTAGACTCGGTTAACTCTTGCACACTCGAAGCACGCGCGTGATCATTTTCCAGGGTTTCGATAGATTCCGGTGTTAATGACAGAGCTTCGAGTTCATTGAGCTGATAAGCGAGCAATTCTGCCCGCTCCTTACGTTGGGTTGTATCAGTGAGCAAGTCATTGAGTTGACGACATACTTTTTTATATTCTTTAGCCGTAGTGCGAACATCTTCTATTGGGGCGGCATTATCCAGTAGCTCATCGAGCAATTGCATTTGGTAGTGGGGTTTAAGTAACGACTGATGAGCATGCTGGCCGTGAATATCCACCAGCAAGTCACCCAGTTCGCGCAGCATGTTCAGGGTAACTGCGCTGCCATTGATAAAACATTTGGAGCGGCCTTCTTTAGCTACCACTCGGCGGAGAATACACTCACTGCCTTCATCCAACTCTTGCTGCTCTAACCAGCTGAGTGCTAGAGAGTCCTTGGTTATATGAAAACTAGCTGTGACATCAGCCTTTTCAGTGCCAAAGCGCACAACCGAGGTATCGGCGCGTTCGCCTAATGCCAGACCCAGGGCATCAATCACAATTGACTTACCGGCGCCGGTTTCGCCGGTGATCACGGTCATACCGGCATGAAAGTCCAGCTCCAGGGACTCAATCAGGGCAAAGTTTTTAATTTGAATCGACGATAACATGATGCACTCTGGCTAACCGTTCAGTTGAGCCTAGTTTAATGTGAGTTGGTGAATTTGTCAGCGATTTTTACTAATTGTTTGAGTAGTTTTTTGGTTATTTGCCATACACATTTACGGGGCGAGGGATTTGTCCAACGGGCGGAACCTGGCAAGCTTTTCCATTAAAAGAATGCTCGCTCCAGCCTTTCAACTTCATACATTGATTAAATTCGCCCGCTATGCCCACTGAAGCGAATACGCAGTATTCGTAGTCTTCTTGTACAGCCTGCTTGGTAGGGTGAGTGTAGCCAATACAGCTGACTTTGGTCCCAGTTACACAGGCATTTAGTAGCAGTAAAGTGAGCAGAATGGCTACCCTGCTCAAAGCTTTTGACCCCAACCCAGTTTAGTCCGCAGCACCTCGTAATAGTCATGGCTTTTCGGGTGCAATATGCGCAGTGGTAGTGGGAACTTCTTAATGCGTATTCGATCACCAGCTTCCAGGCTTATGTTTTCCTGACCATCACAACTCACCATAGGTAGGTGTCTTAAATCCTGTGCGATAACGATTTCTACAATGCTGTTACCATCGATCACAATTGGTCGACTCGATAAAGTATGTGGAAACATGGGGACAAGAACAACCGCATCTACTTTAGGTGAAACGATGGGGCCGCCGCCAGAGAGGGCATAAGCCGTTGAACCTGTAGGCGTGGCGACAATCAGGCCGTCGGAGCGCTGGCTATAAACGAACTGACCATCGATAAACAGCTCAAACTCCAGCATTTTAGCCACTTCACCGGGATGCAATACCACGTCGTTGACAGATTTTGACTGACCCACTACCTGTTCGTTACGGATCACTTCGGCATTGAGTATGAAGCGTTTTTCTTCGGTAAATTGCCCCTGCAATATCTCACTGATTCTTTCCGGAACTTCCGTTGGCCTGACATCCGTTAAAAAGCCGAGATGGCCACGGTTAATGCCTACCATAGGGATCTGTCTTTGAACCTGAGTGCGGCCTGCATTAAGCATACTGCCATCACCGCCAACGACAATGATTAACTCAACTTGCTGACCGAGCGTGTCGGCATCGACGATATGGGCTGACTCAGACTTCAGATCTTCTGCCAGCGAATCCTGAACCCAGACCTGGCATTGTAGCTCGATCAGGTAATCATGCAGTGTCTGGATGGTCTCCGCCGCTTGTGGGTTGTGCGGCTTACCGACAATGCCAATGTTTTTAAAGTGAAGAGTTGTTTGAGTCATAATGATCCATTTACTTGCGGCAGACAGTCGCCTACCCGCGATACTCGAACTCTAACCGCTAACCTTTTGACAATTCAAGGGAAAAATCGCTATAGCCTTGACGCTAGGCGCTTTTGTCTATATCAATAGCCTTAATGCTTGAGCACTTTGGCCGCACTCAATGAGCAAAATCAGTGAACGAAATCATCATTTGATGAAGGTGTTGGTAGAAACTTACCTGCGCCATGGCCAACCTGTCGGCTCCGGCACCTTAGCCAAATTATCTGGATTGTCGGTAAGTGCTGCGACGATTCGTAATATCCTTGGTTCTTTGGAGCAACAGGGGTTGATTACTTCGCCTCATACATCCGCTGGTCGTGTTCCGACCAATCGTGGCTATCGGTTGTTTGTCGATCATCTGTTGACGGTGAAAGATGTGCAGCGTGAAACGCGTCGTCAACTGCATCAGTCGCTTAAGCCTAATCAGACCCCTGAGCGTTTGTTTAACAATGCTTCGCAACTTTTATCCGAGCTGACCCATATGGCGGGACTGGTGCGCATTCCCAGCCGACAGGTAACCCGAATCAAGCAAATCGAGTTTGTGCCTTTGACCGAGAAGCAGGTGCTGGTGGTGTTAGTGCTCAGTGATAATGAAGTTCAAAACCGGGTGATACACACTGAGCGCCCGATCAGCACCAGTGAGCTGGTAGAGGCCAGCAACTTTATTAATCAGTTTTTAGTTGGGCAGGATCTGTCCAGCGCTCGACAAACACTGCTGAACAAAATGAAGCAGGAGCAGCAGCAACTTAATAGCATGATGCAGCTGGCCATTGAACTTGCTGGCAAAGGCATGTCTTCTGAGGATCTGAATGATGGTTATCGAGTTGCCGGTGATAAAAATCTGCTCGATATGGCTGACGGCATGCTCGATCTGCAAAAACTGAAGGCGATTTTTGATGCCTTTCAACAAAAACAACAAGTGCTGGCACTGCTGGATAAAGCGCTGAACGCCGAGGGTGTGCAAATTTTTATTGGCGATGAGTGCGCAACTGATGGACTTGATGCTTGCAGTGTAGTTACAGCACCTTATGAAATTGAAGGTAAGCCGGTCGGGGTACTGGCCGTTGTCGGGCCTACCCGTATGCGCTATGACAAGGTGATTCCAATCGTCGACATTACCGCAAAAATGCTGTCCTCAGCCTTGAATCATTCTAACTAGTCCCCATATAGCCTCAAACTTAAAACATACGCCGTCAACATCAGGTTGACGATGCATCTGTCTTTCTGACGAGCACACATGGGGTATTTCAATGTCAGAGCAAACGCAATCAACGCAAGAAGAATTGAAGCAAGAGAATTCTGAACAGTCACCACAGGAGCCGGTTGCTGAAACATCCGCAGAATCGGCCACGCAAGAAAGCCTTGAGTCTTTGCAACAGCAACTGGAACAGGCTCAGACTGAGTTAGCTGAAAAAGCCGAACAGGTACTTCGAGTACACGCCGAAGCCGACAATATCCGTCGTCGTGCTGAACGTGATGTTCAAAACGCTCACAAGTATGCTTTGGAAGGCTTTGTTGAATCCTTGCTCCCAGTTTTGGATAGCCTTGAACAAGGCCTGGCTCAACCAGCTACCAGTGATGAAAGTAAGGCTTTGAAAGAAGGCATGGAGCTGACACTAAAAATGTTCATTGATACGCTGGCGAAAAAAAATATTGAGCAAATCGATCCGGTCGGTGAAGCCTTCAATCCCGAACTGCACGAAGCAATGTCAATGCAAGAAAATGCCGATTTTGAACCGAATGCGGTAATTGCAGTATTCCAGAAAGGTTATTTGCTAAACGGTCGCGTTGTTCGTCCAGCTCGCGTTGTGGTGAATAAAGGCAAACCTGCCAATATAGATGAGACGGTGTAACCGAGGTTCCGGTTGTCTTGGGGTGAAAAATTAATGCCGAGCGTCTGCTTGAATTGATCAAAAAAGCCCCAAGATAGAAAAGCAAGACAAATTTTAGGGTTATAGCTGCAAGCTGAGCCCGATATGAATTCAGATTTAAGATTTAAAGTTGGAGAAGTAGCATGGGTAAAATTATTGGTATCGACTTGGGAACCACCAACTCCTGTGTCGCCGTTATGGACGGCAAAGACGTACGGGTTATAGAAAACAGTGAAGGTGGACGTACTACCCCTTCTATTGTTGCGTTTACTGAAGACGGTGAAATTCTCGTTGGTCAGTCGGCTAAACGTCAGGCAGTTACCAATCCGCAAAATACTTTGTTCGCTGTTAAGCGTCTTATCGGTCGCCGTTTTGAAGATGATGTGGTGCAAAAAGATATCAAAATGGTGCCTTATAAAATTGTTAAGGCCGACAATGGCGATGCTTGGGTTGAAGTGAAAGGCGAGAAAAAAGCTGCCCCGCAAATTTCGGCCGAAGTTTTGAAAAAAATGAAGAAAACTGCGGAAGACTTTCTAGGTGAAAAAGTCACTGAAGCAGTAATCACCGTTCCTGCCTACTTCAACGATTCACAACGACAAGCGACTAAAGACGCTGGGCGTATAGCTGGCTTAGAAGTTAAGCGTATCATCAACGAGCCAACGGCTGCAGCATTAGCTTACGGTATGGATAAAGCCAAAGGTGATCGCACGATTGCGGTTTATGACTTAGGTGGTGGTACGTTTGATATTTCTATCATCGAAATTGCTGAAGTTGAAGGCGAGCACACCTTCGAAGTGTTATCCACTAACGGCGATACTTTCCTTGGTGGTGAAGACTTTGATTTACGCATCATTGAATATTTGGCCGAAGAATTTAAGAAAGACTCTGGCATCGACTTGCATAGTGATCCACTAGCGCTGCAACGTTTAAAAGAAGCGGCTGAAAAAGCAAAAATCGAATTGTCTTCCAGTCAGCAGACTGATGTGAACCTGCCTTACATTACTGCTGATGCAACAGGTCCAAAACACTTAAATATCAAGTTAACTCGCGCCAAACTGGAGTCGTTGGTTGATGATCTTGTTGAGCGTACTCTTGAGCCGGTTAAAACTGCGTTAAAAGATGCGGGTCTTAACGTCTCTGAAATCGATGATGTGATTTTGGTGGGTGGTCAAACCCGTATGCCGAAAGTGCAATCAGCGGTTGCAGAGTTCTTTGGTAAAGAAGCGCGTAAAGACGTAAACCCTGATGAAGCCGTTGCCATTGGAGCTGCGATTCAAGGTGCGGTTCTGGCTGGTGATGTAAAAGACGTTCTGTTGTTAGACGTAACGCCGCTATCACTGGGTATTGAAACTATGGGCGGTGTTATGACGACATTGATTGAGAAAAACACCACTATCCCAACTAAGGCATCTCAGGTGTTTTCAACGGCCGAAGATAATCAAACGGCAGTTACTGTTCACGTATTGCAAGGTGAGCGTAAACAAGCGTCGCAAAATAAATCACTGGGTAAATTCGATTTACAGGACATTCCTCCTGCTCCACGTGGAATTCCGCAAATCGAAGTGTCTTTCGACATTGATGCTAACGGTATTTTAAACGTATCTGCGAAAGATAAAGCAACCGGCAAAGAGCAATCCATTGTGATTAAAGCATCCAGCGGTTTATCGGATGACGAGATCGAAAAAATGGTTAAAGATGCAGAAGCTCATGCAGACGAAGATAAAAAATTCCAGGAGCTGATTGATGCGCGCAATAAGGCTGATGGATTAATTCATGCCACTCGTAAGAGTATGAAAGATGAAAACATCACCATGGAAGATGGTGAAAAAGAAGCCATCGAAGCGGCAATCAAAGATCTGGAAGAAGCTGTAAAAAGCGATGACAAAGCTGCGATTGAAGCAAAAACTGAAGCCTTGTCGCAAGCATCTGCCAAAATGGCTGAGCGTTTATACGCTGCTGCTCAGGCACAAGCTCAAGCGGCTGAAGGTGGCGCTCAGGAAGGCGGCGATGATTCTGCCAAAGACGATAATGTTGTCGACGCTGAGTTTGAAGAAGTAGACGACAAGAAAAAATAATTTCTGTTGTAGTATTTTAGTGTTCACTCTAATGAATACTAGTCGAACAGCAATGGAAATTAAGTTGATAGACACGCGGACGTTATCGTCCGCGTGTTTGTCTGCAGAGCAAAGCAATAAAGTTTCTGAAACAGGTTAAACAGCAATGTCGAAACGAGATTACTACGAAGTACTGGGTGTAGATCGCAGCGCTAGCGATCAGGATATTAAAAAAGCCTACCGTCGCCTTGCGATGAAGTATCACCCCGATCGTAATCCAGATTCCAAAGAAGCCGAAGATAAGTTTAAAGAGGCAAAAGAGGCTTTCGAGGTACTTTCGAATGCTGAAAAACGTCAGGCCTATGATCAGTTTGGGCATGCCGGTGTTGATCCTTCACAAGGTGGCTTTGGAGGCGGAGCTGGTGGTGCCAGTTTCAGTGATATTTTTGGTGATGTGTTTGGTGATATTTTTGGTTCTCGTGGTGGCGGTGGCTCTCGTCGTCCACGTCGTGGTGCCGACTTACGTTACAATCTCGAGCTTTCACTGGAAGAAGCGGTCCACGGGACACAGGCCAAAATACATGTTCCTACCTACGTAAACTGCGAAACCTGTCATGGGAGTGGTGCTAAAAAAGGCACCTCTCCAACATCCTGTGATATGTGCGGTGGCGTTGGTCAGGTTCGCATGCAACAAGGTTTTTTCTCGGTTCAGCAAACCTGTCCTAAATGTCATGGTCAAGGCACCATGATCAAGGATCCTTGTGGCAGTTGTCATGGACAGGGACGTGTACGCAAAGAGAAAACTTTATCGGTGAAAATTCCTGCCGGTGTCGATACCGGTGATCGTATACGTTTAACCGGAGAAGGTGAAGCCGGTGGTCCAGGGACTCAACCTGGTGATCTTTATGTGCAAGTTCATGTTAAAGAACATCCAATTTTCACACGCGATGGTAACGATCTTTACTGTGAAGTTCCGGTGAGCTTTACATCGGCCTGCTTAGGTGGCGAATTGGAAGTACCTACTTTAAATGGCAGAGTAAACTTAAAAGTTCCAGCGGAATCACAATCCGGTAAACTCTTCCGGCTGCGAGGAAAAGGCGTTACGCCTATGCGCGGAGGGCAACCGGGCGATCTTTATTGCCGCATTGTTGTTGAAACACCAGTGAACCTGAATAACGAACAGAAAGAGTTATTACGTAAATTTGAAGACTCTTTAAAGAGTGGTAACAGCCGCCATAACCCAAAGTCGAAAAGCTGGTTTGAAGGCGTGAAAAACTTCTGGGAAGATATTACTAAGTAGTTTGAAAAGTGCGAGATTTATCATCTCGCACAACATTAATAGTACGATTAATCTGAATTTGAGATAAAGGCTAAATGTAGCATTAATAACAGTTTTTTCGGCAATATTACCAACCTCTAATACTTTTCAGTTGATACCATCCAAAAGCTTCGGAGATCTTTTTAGATTTTCGGGATATAAAAAATTAACATTAGGATGGTTAATATGAACAAGTCAAACAAAAAGCACTATTGTTGGGGCATTGTATTGGCTGCTTCTGCACTAATAGGTGTTAACAGCGCGAACGCTGCTGATAAGCCTCTGGTCAAGCAGTCAAACAAACGAATTGCCACAAAGCCACTTCGTGAAATTGCTAACCCCATTCCCAAAATTGCACCTTCCAAAGCAAAAAAATTAAAAGCTGAAGGTCAATCTGTACCTGGTGATGGCAGTGATTATGTTGTACCAAATCAACGATTCCCTTTTGAAATTAAGCATCGACCTCAAAGTCAAATAGACAAAGATACGGTCGTTCAGACAAAAATTCCAACAATGAACATACCAGACCCAGCTGTCAGCTTTGATGGTATGCCAAATGTAACCGGTGCGGTTCCTCCTGACACTAATGGTGATGTAGGTCCAAACCACTACGTCCAAACCGTAAACACAGCTATTGCTGTTTGGGATAAAGAAGGCAATCAATTGTTGTCGCCGGTCGCCATTAACTCTCTTTGGACTGGATTAGGTGGCTTATGTGAGTCAACTAACCGAGGTGATCCGATCGTTCTTTATGATTCAGCGGCAGATCGCTGGTTAGTTAGTCAATTCGCATTTAATGGAGATATGACCGACAACCGCCAATGTATCGCAATTTCTCAAACTCCTGATCCAACGGGCGCTTACTACGCTTACGATTTTGAATTTAGTGCCGTTAACTTCAACGACTACCCAAAAATAGGTGTATGGTCAGACGGTTACTACATGAGTGTAAATCAGTTTGGCCCAAGCGGTTATGCTGGAGTTGCTGTGGTTGCGTATGAGCGAGACGCAATGCTCGTCGGTGGTGCAGCTCAACAGGTTAAATTTGACTTGGCTAGTTCATTTCCGAACTTATTCGCGCTTCAACCAGCTAACCATACGGGACTTCAAACAGCACCTGCGGGTTCTCCTAATTACTTTTTTGCCGTCGAAGATGATTGGTTCCATGGTGCAGCTCAAGATCAGGTAAGTATTTTTGAGTTTGACGTTGATTGGACTACTCCTGCCAACTCGAGCTTTACCTTGGCTCAAACTATGCCTGTCGCGCCGTTTGATATGAATATTGAGACGTCAGAAATAGTTCAGCCGAACGGGATTACTTTGGACTCTCTACGTGGCTTCGCCATGTACCGCTTATCATATCGCAATATCGGCGATTATGGTGCAATGGTGGTAAACCACAGTGTTGATGCTGATGGTGCCGGCCAGGCTGGTGTGCGCTGGTATGAGATTCGTGTTGATAATACAACGGGCGATATTTCATTAGCACAACAAGGTACTTATGCGCCTGCTGATGGAGCTGATCGTTGGATGGGATCCGCTGCAATGGACGCAGTAGGTAATATGGCAATTGGTTTTAGTATTACCAGTAGCACTATCCACCCATCGGTACACTATGCTGGTCGTTTGGCTACCGACCCCGCTGGAGAACTTTCGCAAGGCGAAGGTATCATTGTTACTGGTGGAGGATCACAAGGCAGCATTAACCGAAGTCGTTGGGCTGACTATAGTTCTTTATCTATTGACCCTACCGATGACTGTACTTTCTGGTATACAACAGAGTACTACAAAGCCGCAGATAACAACTCTCTGAACTGGTCGACTCGCATTGGTGCGTTTAAGTTTGACAACTGTGTTATGGGACCAGCCGGAACCATTGAAGGTCAGGTAACAAACGCAGGAGGCGAGCCACTAGAAAACATTCGAGTCACTGCTGGAAGTGCATCTACTTTGACCGATGCAGAAGGTAACTATTCAATGTTGTTACCCGTCGATACTTATGACTTGTCTTTTGACAACTATTGGTATCAGGAGCAGTCTTTTGCTGCTGTTGACGTAGCAGAAGATCAAACGATTACCCAAAACGTGACTATGCAACTTGCGCCAACAACTACGGTTGCTGGAACAGTTACTGAAGGTGGTGATCATGGTTGGCCTGTTTATTCGAAAGTTACCGTAAATACACCAGACGGAGCTCTTGAAACTTACACCAACCCATTTACAGGAGAATACTCCTTAACGTTGGTTGATGGTGTAACCGTACCCATTTCGGTTGATCCAATGATCCAGGGAATGATTTCTGTTGATGACAACGTTACTCCTAGCGAGACCCGTCGCGGTCCGTTGAATCAAGACTATGCATTAGCCGTTGATATGGATTCATGTATTGCTCCTGGATACGTCATTAATGGTTTGAAGCAAAACTTTGAAGGTGACTTTTTATCTCAAGGTTGGACAACCGTTGATGAAAACGGTAGTGGTTTTGTTTGGGGTAGCACCGCAACTGGACGCGCTAACGTTACTGGCGGAGCCGGTGAAGCGGCTATGATTGATAGTGACGCTGCGGGTCCAGGTAATCTGGTTGATACATCCTTGTTATCACCTGTGGTCAACGTTGCAGACCTTCCCAGCAACACTTTAAATTATCTAGCGAATTACCAGACCTGGTCTGGCGCAGATAGCTTCGATTTGGATATCAGCGTTGACGGTGGAGACTGGGTTAATGTTCTTAACTGGACGGGAACCGATCATGGTGGATTCTCAGGTCCTGGTGAGGCAGTTTCAATTGATCTAACTACCTACTTGGACGGCGCGACTAGCTTCCAGCTTCGATTCCATTACTATGATGCGGACTATGAATGGTGGGCACAAGTAGATGAACTGGAGATCGTCGGTAGCGCGTGTATAGCTGTTGAAGGCGGCTTAGTTGCAGGATTTGTAACTGATGCGAATACAGGTGCTGTATTAAATGGTGTCCGTATTGAAGCTTCGAATGTTGCAACTTCTAGCGTTACTACTGGTGATGATAACCTGGGCGATGGTTTTTACATTGCTTTTGCAGATCTAAATCAAACCAATGTGACTGCGTCGCTTCTCGGTTATACCGATACATCTGTAGATATCTCTGCTTCAGCGAATATGGTGACGCAGCAAGACATAGCCGTTAATGCACCATTGTTTGAAGCTAATCCAATGGAGCTTGAAGTTAGCTTAACTGCTGGCCGAACAACTGATAGTTCAGTCGCTATGGAGAATAACGGTACAGCTGGCGGAAGCTTTGAAGCTATTTTAGTTAAAGCGAATGCAAATACTGTTAATAAGTTTGGGCCTTTCCATCCATCGAATCGTCATGTTGGACCAAAAGACTTAAGCGAAATGACAGCTGAAAAATCTCGTTATGTTCCTGACATGTCTATTGAGATGAAAGAAGCAGTTGCACTAGTTAACAGTTTCGACACCAACTTAACGTATGGTTGGAGTATCGCAGTGAACCGAGAGAACGGTGAGTTCTGGATTGGTGATCTGGCTGCTGCTGGAGCGCCACTGGATGCAATTTATCGATTTACTGCAGATGGTGAGTTGACCAGTGACTTTATCCTTGCTGACTTCTCCGAAATTTTCCATGCAGATACGGCATTCAATCAACGTACCGGTAAACTTTGGGCTGTGAATGTTGGTACCATGAACTGCATTTACGAAATGGATATTGACACTCTGGCAACCACAGGTGCTTCTATCTGTCCTTCGGTCGGTGTATCGCAACGTGGATTAGCCTATGACCCAGTTAGTAATACTTTTTACTCGGGCTCTTGGAATGACAGTGTTATTCATCAGTTCACTACCTCTGGTGAAATCATTCGTTCGGTCAACGTTAGCCTTGGCGTTGCAGGTCTAGCATATAATGCAGAAACCGGTCATCTGTTTGTAAGCGTTAGCGCAGACTCGGCGAGCGGTTTATTTGATATTGTTGTGCTTGATACTGCTACTGATCTCTTGGACGTAGTAAATGGCTTTGACATTCGTTACGACCTGGATAATGACGGTGTTGCAGAAACTTCCATGAGTGACTATGGTCAAGCAGGTCTTGATATTGACTGTAATGGAACTCTTTGGGCTGTTGATCAAGCGACACAGTTAGTTTTCGGTGTTGATTCTGGTGAAACTGGCGTATGTGAGTGGAATAATGTTCCTTGGCTATCTTTGACTGGACTTTCGGGCGACATCGCTGCGGGCGAGTCTGCGGATATTGCAGCTGCGTTCAATGCGTCAGGTATGGCGCCTGGAACCTACTATGCAAAAATCGCCAGCACTAATAGTTCTCCTTACGGTGATGTCGAAATTCCAGTAACTATGACCCTGACTGAACCAAACTACGGCTCAACTCAGTTCGTTGTAACTTCCGTTGATGTAGTTGAAGGACAAGGGGCGGTTGTTTCGGTTGAGCGTGTTGGTGGAAGTGACTTTGCCGTTAGCGTTGATTTTGCAACATTAGACGGTTCGGCAGTTGCTGGTACTGACTACACAGCAACTTCAGGTACTCTAACTTGGAGTGACATGGACACGGCGGCGAAAACCATTACTGTTCCTACTAATGCAGTTAATGAGCACAAAACTTTCAGTATTATGCTTTCTAATGCTCAAGGTGGTGCTGATTTAGGTGCAAAAGTTTCGGCAGTGGTTCGCATTGTTGACCAACCGAAAGGCGGTGGTGCAATGGGTGTAGTGATTGCGTTCTTATCACTACTTGCTGTATATCGTCGTAAACAAAAGGTTTAATCCTTTGATCAAATAGGGTCGGTTCGCCGACCCTGTTTTTCATTTTTAAATTGATAAAGAGGATAAACCAATGAAAAAGATTTTCTTAGCCTGTGTGCTGAGTTCTGTGTCAGCTGTCGCCAGTGCGAGTGATGCTTTGTCTTTTGACTACGCACAGCTTGGCTATAGCACGGTTGATAGAGACACTCGTCCAGGCGATCCTGAAGAGTTAAGTGGTTTTCACATTGCTGGCTCTAAAATGATTAAAGATAACTTTTACGTTGCTGGCGAATATAACTCGACTTCCGATGTGGGTGTGGACGTTACTTTGGCTAAAGCAGGCGTAGGTTATAACTACGAGATTAATTCAACCATGGCGATGTATGCTCAAGTCAGCTACATTCAAGTTGAGTTAGGTAGTCGCATGGCAGGTACTTTTGAAGACAAAGGTACGTCATACGACTTTGGTATTCGAGCCCTGCTTAGCGATTCATTTGAACTTCGCGGTGCGGTAGAGTACCAAAAAGATACCGATGATGATCGTGTATTTTTGGTTCTTGGTGGCGTGTACGGTATTAATGATGCCTTTTCAGCGTTTGCTGATTACAAAACCGAGTCGGATAGCGATACATTTACCCTGGGTGTTCGCTACCATTATTAAACCTGATGACGGCTATAAGACGTTTACTCTCTTATGGCCGTTTTATTGAATAATTTATGTATAAAAACTTATTGATTACTTTTTCGCTTTTAATTTTGCTATCTTGCACCCAGCAATCTCAGCAAGAGGTGAAAGCGGTTGATAGCACTGATCAATCTGATTTGGTAGCGTCCAAAACACAGTCTTGGGAAGAAAGGTGTGAAATGGACACATCCAATAGCGAGCCGCAAGTTAGCACTTCATCAGCAGTAACCTCAAAGCCGTTAAAAGATGCTAAGCCCGCAGAAAGACAAAGCGATGATATTAAAGAAGTGCCAAATCGATTTCCCACACCAGAGGAAATTCAAAAATGTCGTGATTTAAAAAAGAGCAAGCAAGACGATAACTAAACACTTGAGTCAACATTCACGCCAAATTTAATATATCTCCATAAGAGTTAATTTGTAGTCGCAATCAAATCTGTTTCCTACTATTTCCATAAATCCAGATTTCTGTCGTTTTCTGAACAACATTTGTCGGTTTTCATCTATCTCCCTTAACACCAATCACTATAGTGAAGTTAGGCCGTAGGAGTCTGTAGTCGGTCAATAGTGGCAGTTTTTATCTGCCAGTATTCATTGCATAAAAGCATAAAGCACTGAAGGGAGAGCAGCATATGAAAGTTAAGTACACCTGTCTTGCCGTTGCCATAATGGGCGCCATGTCCATACCAACTGCGTTAGACGCCAAACCCAAAGATTCAGAAGCCGATCAATCTCAACGTTACATCGTAAAGTTTAAAAAAGGTAGTAAAGCATCGTTGATGGGCGCAGTGAGAAATACTCAAGGCCAAGTGAATCGAGAATTAGACAAGCATAATTTAATGGCCGTTACTCTGCCTCCCCAAGCCGCAGAGCAATTAAAAAAGCGCGCCGATGTTGAACTGGTAGAAATTGATCCAAAGCGAGAGCTGTTGGCTGAAAGTACGCCCTATGGAATAAGCATGGTTGAAGCGGATCTTTTAACCGATCATTTAACCAGCAATATGACCGTATGTATCATGGATACGGGTTACGATTTGGGCCATGAAGATTTACAAACTACCGGTGTAACGGGTGACGATGGCTATGGCTCTTTTGATACCGGCAATTGGTTCGAAGACGGCCACGGGCATGGAACACACGTAGCGGGAACCATCGCAGCCCTTGGCAATAACGGCGTTGGTGTAGTTGGCGTAAACCCAAGTGGCAACCTTAACCTGCACATTGTTAAAGTATTTAATAATGCTGGATCCTGGGCCTATGGTTCTGACTTAGTCGCGGCAGTTGATCAATGCCAGGCGGCTGGAGCTAAAGTGATTAGCATGAGTTTAGGTGGGTCAGGTTCTAGCTCTGCGGAGCAAGCCGCTTTTGATAACGCTTATGCTAATGGCGTGCTTTCTATCGCTGCAGCGGGTAACGGTGGTAATAGCAGCATGTCATATCCGGCGTCTTATGACTCGGTCATTTCAGTTGCTGCCGTTGATTCATCGGGGAATAAAGCGAGCTTTTCTCAGTACAATAGTCAGGTAGAAATTGCTGCGCCAGGCGTTGGCGTTAACTCTACATTACCAGGCAACACCTACGCTGCATGGAATGGTACTTCAATGGCAACACCTCATGTATCCGGTGTGGCAGCGTTAGTTTGGAGTTACTACCCAACCTGTACAAACGATCAGGTTCGTGTGGCCATGGCCAAGTCGGCTGAAGATCGTGGTAGTGCTGGTCGCGATAATAGTTACGGTTACGGAATTGTAAAAGCCAAAGCTATGCATGATTTATTCGCTAGCGGTTGTGATGTAGGTGAATTACCACCGCCTCCAGAGCCAACGGCACTTCAGAACGGTGTTCCGGTAGACAACCTATCTGGAGCAAGTGGTGATGAACTGGAATATAAACTCGATGTACCTTCCGGCGCTTCTAACCTGTCATTTGTTATGTCGGGCGGCAGTGGTGATGCTGATCTTTATGTGAAGTTTGGCTCTAAGCCTTCAACTTCTAGCTACGATTGTCGTCCATACTCTTCGGGCAACAATGAAAACTGTGACTTCCCAACACCACAGGTAGGCACTTACTATGTGATGGTTCGCGGCTATACCAGTTTCTCGGGCGTTTCATTAGTGGGCTCGTACGACGGTGGGAGCGGTACACCAAACGATCCACCCACATCTGCGTTTACCCATGCATGTACCGATCTTGCTTGTAACTTTGATGGTTCAGGTAGTTCAGATACCGACGGTAATATCGTGAGTTACGCTTGGGACTTTGGTGATGGAAATTCTGGTAGTGGAATTACAGTCAGTCATAGCTATGCCGCTGCTGGCACTTACACAGTATCTCTAACCGTTACCGATAATGAAGGTGCGACTGATACTTCATCGCAATCTGTAACGGTAACCGAGCCAGCGCCATCTTTTGACTTAACCGCTAATGGTTACAAAGTTAAAGGGCGTCATCGTGCTGACTTAACTTGGGTTGGTAACTCTGGTGCTGTTGATATTTATCGTGACGGTAATATTGTTGCGTCTAATGTTGGTGGTAGTAGTTATACCGATGTTATCGGTGCTAAAGGTAGTGCGACTTACACTTATAAAGTGTGCAATGCGGGCACTTCAACCTGTTCCGATACAGAAGTAGTTAGCTTCTAACTGTTAGTCACTTTACGAAAAAAGCCACTTCATTTTGAAGTGGCTTTTTAGATGTGTCAGATTAAGTCGAAAATAATTCACTTAAGTTTTATATTTATTTCTAATCAAATCGGGAATAAAAGAAACTAAAAGTTTCGAACTTATGTTCAGTTATTTGGCGTAGTTACTTAACAAGTTACGTTTCGGCTGTACGCATGTTTGAAATTATACGGTAGTTTCTAATTATTATTCTACTGCTTGGGAGTTTACAATATCCTTTAAAGCTATTTTCTCAGGTATTTCCACTAATTTAAGTTTCCAAGTAAAAAAGCCACATTCTGGAATCCACTTTATATAATATGATTTATTTGGTTCAGTGTTTAAAGTTAAGGCAGTAGATGGCAAATCAAATAGACCTTTTGCTTCGATCAAATGTGGACCAGGAGAAATATCTAAATAAAGATAGCCGTTATTGCTTAAAACCCCCACTTTTTTACTGTTCACATGTATATCAGGCGCTCTGCCTCCTAAACAAAAGGCATCACTTCTATAAACATACAATAAGGAGTCGTTTGGTTTTTTTACTTGTGCGGGTGAAAATTTTGGACCTGTAGCGGAACAAGCAAATAGGAATAAGCAGGTCGATGATGCAATAAGCAAGTTCGATAATTTCATTAGTCTTCCTAATATGAATATTAAATTATATTCACTAGAGCGTAAATAAATAGCTCTCTTTACATGGGATAGTAGTCTACATTCCCATCAATTTAATTTTAAGCTCTTCAATCGAACGTTGATCGTCGTCTGATAACTCAGACTGAAGTACTCGACCACTGAGCATGGCGGCAAGCTCTTTCACGGTCATGGCC
>JBFHVL010000045.1:0-19961 GCA_041589565.1 Kangiellaceae bacterium
GATTAGCCTCGCTAAACCCCTCATGAGAATATGCAGGTGGAGATTGAAAAGGAATTGGGCCAGATAGCGTTTTACAACTAACAATCGTTAAAAAGCCAAGAAAACACATAAAGTTTTTCAATATATTATTCTTATAATCAAACATATTTTTCTCCGAATCAAACAAAAGCAGCTCTATAAACTTCTATATTTCTTTAGGGTATTACTTTGATAGCTCATACCATTAAATGAAAATAGTAGTTCTTTCCCTTAAACGCTATTTCTCAATCTTGAGCTTTGTCAGGGCATTAAAAAGAGCTTTACTCCTAACAAATGTCTAAACAAGGAATATACCCCATATTGACCTAATTCCGAAGCCTCAAAGACAAGATAGAAGCAAAGTAAATCAAAATAATCGAAGCGATACATCGATTGAGTCGATACATCAGCGTTTAAGTACACTCTATAATAAATTCATCACGATTACAGGAGAAATTTATGGGCTTACTCATCGAAGGAAAGTGGCACGACAAGTGGTACGACACCAAGTCGACGGGCGGAAAGTTTGAACGAAAAGAAAGTCGATTTCGCAGCTGGATCACTCAAGATGGTTCAGCAGGCCCTTCGGGTGAAGCAGGATTTAAAGCCGAGCCCAATCGTTATCACCTATATGTTTCGCTGGCCTGCCCCTGGGCGCACCGAACTCTGATTTTCCGCAAGTTAAAAGGGCTGGAAAAGATGATCGATGTTTCCGTAGTCAGTCCTTACATGCGCGAGAACGGTTGGACTTTTGCTCCCGGTCGCGATGTGGCTCCCGACCCAATCCACAACGCCGAGTTTTTGCATCAGGTTTATACTGCAGCCGATGCTAACTACACGGGACGTGTCACCGTACCCATTATCTGGGACAAGACAAACAAAACCATTGTGAGTAATGAGTCAGCCGAAATTATTCGTATGTTCAATTCAGCCTTCGACAAAGTCGGAGCAAAAGACGGTGACTATTACCCAAAAGCTTTAAGAAACGAAATCGATGATATCAACGAATTGGTGTATCACAAGATTAACAATGGCGTTTACAAAGCTGGGTTTGCGACCGAGCAAGAAGTCTATAGCAAAGAAGTCATAGTGCTGTTCAATGCGTTGGATGAAATCGAAAAGCGACTGGCGAAAAATCGCTATCTTTTAGGCGAAATGCTCACCGAAGCCGACTGGCGCTTATTTACAACATTAGTTCGATTTGATGCGGTCTATCACGGTCATTTTAAGTGCAACTTAAAACGCATTGTCGACTACCCAAATACTTGGGGTTATGTGAAAGAAATGTATCAGATGAAAGGCATTGCCGACACGGTCAATATGCATCACATTAAACACCACTATTACGGCAGCCACGATACGATTAATCCCACCCTAATTGTCCCTGAGGGGCCTGAGATTAATTTTAACGAACCGCATAATCGCAATACTATAGCTCAATAAGTGTTCTGAAAATAAAAAGTTATTCATCTATACTTGGAAAATACCATACTATCCAACGCAAAATGCTAAATGGGTCAAGACCAGATGAGTAATAACGAGCATCAGCACTGCCATAGCGAGCCGAATTCTAGCAGCTGTCACCACGATGACAGCCGCATCGACTATTTGCTGTGGTGTTCTGCGGCAGGTGTTACAGGCTTATACGTTTTCGCATTACTGTTCGAGGGCCAAAAAGAAGTCCCTATTTGGCTTCAAACTCTATCGTCATCAACATTTGAGTTAATCAATATGATGTGGTGGGGACTACTTATTGGCATTTTTGCATTGTCTTTATTAACTCGAATACCTCGTGAATTTGTAATGTCTGCTTTAGGCAGCCAAAGAGGACTTCCTGGCATTGTTCGAGCGACCATCGCTGGCGTATTACTTGATCTTTGTAGCCATGGAATACTTATGGTGGGCGCTAAGCTTTATCAACGTGGCGCAACGCTGGGGCAAACCGTGGCATTTTTAGTTGCTAGTCCATGGAATTCATTTTCTTTAACTTTGGTCTTGGTTGCTTTAATTGGCATTCAATGGACATTAATATTCATAGGGTTATCGCTTGTCATTGCTATTATTAGTGGCATCATCTTTGATTTACTGGTTAGAAATAAGTTACTCCCTGAAAACCCCAATACCTTTGATTTACCTAATGACTTTAAATTTTGGCACGAGGCAAAAAGTCAGTTTACTAAAGCCCGTTTTAACCGCTCGTTTTTTATCTCAATGATAATCGATGGTTTAAAAGAGTCTCGCATGGTTATGCGGTGGATATTATTTGGTGTCTTGCTGGCAAGCAGTATTCGAATAGTTATGTCGCCCGATCACTTTAACACCTTTTTTGGACCCGATTTACTAGGGCTAGGCGCTACTTTATTGGTTGCTACCGTGCTCGAAGTTTGCTCCGAAGGTTCAACACCCATTGCTGCTGACTTATTAAATAGAGCGCAAGCGCCTGGTAATAGCTTTGCCTTTTTGATGACCGGTGTAGCAACCGACTACACTGAAATTATGGTAATGAAAAGTACCACCCAATCATGGAAGATTGCGCTTTTCATTCCGTTAATTACCGTGCCGCAAGTTATTTTCATCGCCTGGATTATTAACTCCTTTTAAAACTTACTTGTCGTTGTAAATAGAAAAAGCCAACCCCAAATCGATCGTGACTGGGGTTGTTTCGCTATGATGCTTGATCTTACCGACGATATTTTTACAGAAGTTTAAAACGGTCTTACGCTCTCTGCTTTATCAATCACATCCTGCTGTTCTTTGTTATCACCATATTGGTCCCATAGTGTCATTTTACAGCTCGCGTTTACCGTAACCAGCGCATGCTCGTGTTGAGTAAAGGTATCGCCATCACGGAACTTTACCGTTTCTACATAGCGCAAGCTCACCTGGTTATCACCCACAGGCTCAATATGATCAAAATCCAGTTCAAAATCGATCATATAAAAGGTTCCCAACCAAAACCAAAAGTTTAATGCGGCGGTTTCGGTATCTATTCGGTTATGAAGTTTTACAAAGTCTGAGCTGTAGCCGGATGCGGCACAAAATGCATTTTCATTTTCGATACAGGTCATAATGCGTAATACAGAAGCAACCGGATCACTACATGATTGCTCTAGTGCACTAACAGACTCTACAGCACCAATAAGTAAACAACCGATAAGCAAGTTTTTAATTAGTTTCATAGTTTTCTCCCAACTGGCGGTAATTGTTATTACTTTTAATTGCAGAGCGAGCTCCAAAATAAAAAAGACCTTCCGTGGCCGAGGGGAAGTCCATGCGCTACGGGCTAAAAGCAGTTGTGTCCAAACCGCCCCGTGGCCCAACTCTCTGACATTAAGGAGCTAGTACTCCGAGCGATTAACCGGGTTATCGCTCATTAGCGCAGGTATCTTATTCAGTTTGGAGTACAGATGTTTGGCTCAGAGTTTCAGAGACTTGGCCACAGGTATCAGTTGATTGAAGCTTTAACTGACTAAGCATGATCAACCAACTTCAGTTACTACTCATTTACTTTGTTACAATCTCAATTTGCGTTTACTGTTACTCATTTAATTGATCGGGGTCAAGAGTCTGTCCTATTTAAATACAGCTGCGCACCAAATAGCGCTAAACTGACATTACCTTAACGTTTTAATGGACATGGCAATGGTTTACCCAATACCAACAACACACCTGACTTTTTTTGGTGCGGCGAAAGAAGTAACGGGTTCCTGCTATCGCTTGTCACATCGTAATATCAATATCTTAATCGAATGTGGAATGCGACAAGGGAGAGACCGACTCGACTATGAGCCTAAAGGAGAGTTTCCGTTTGACTCTAAATCAATTCACGCGGTTATACTATCTCACGCTCATCTCGATCATAGTGGTGAATTGCCGAGACTGGTAGCGCAAGGATTTACTGGCCCCATTTACTGCACGCATGGCACGCTAGGATTATTGCGAGTCTTACTGGCTGACTCTTGCAAATTGTACTTACGAGATATAGAGCACGAAAATGTTCGCCGCATACGAGCTGATGAACCATTAGTCGAGCCGGACTATGATGAAAATGATGTCGCAAAAGTTTTGGAGTTATGTCAGCCAATAAACTATTACAAAGAATTTACCATTGAGAACGCCTTTAGTTTTAAGTTCCATAACGCTGGCCACATTCTCGGATCGGCAATAGTCGAGCTTAAAATTATCGATGATAAAAGTACGCGTACTTTAACCTTTTCTGGAGATTTGGGAAATTCAGATACGGTTTTAATGCCCGTTCCAGATGTAATCAGTCATTCTGATTACGTGATGATGGAAGGAACCTATGGAGATCGCAATCACCGCTCCAGCGAATCGACGATCAATGAACTAAAGCAAATCATTAAAGATGCCGAAAAATCCGGTGGAAACATCCTCATTCCAGCGTTTGCGGTTGGACGAACTCAGGAGTTGATCTTTCAACTTGGTAAACTTTATATGGAAGGATTGCTCAATGGATGGACTGTTTATCTTGATAGCCCAATGGCAAAAGAAGTGACAGAGTTTTATGCTTTAAGTCAGGAACAATTTGATCCTGAAGATCAAAAAATAATGCAACAATGTCAACAATCGGATCTCATAAAATTTCTACCAAGTTTATCCATCACCGAAAGCGTTGAAGACTCTCAGGCAATTAACGAACATAAACATCACGCCATAATCATTGCGGGCAGTGGCATGTGTACTGGAGGACGAATCCGTCATCATTTTAAACATCGACTTTGGGATCCTAGAAACCACGTAGTCTTCGTTGGTTTTCAAGCACAGGGCACGCTAGGAAGAATACTGATTAACGGTGTTAAACGAGTCAAACTATTTGGCCACTATATCGCGGTGAAAGCGAAAATACATACTCTTGGTGGCTTTTCAGCTCACGCAGATCAACAACAGTTATTAAACTGGGCCGGTCAATTTAAAAATAAACCACCGTTTTTTCTAATTCATGGAGAAATAAATTCGCTAGCAACCTTACAAAGTGTATTAAGGCAAAAGTTAGATATTGAATCAGAGATCCCACCAAAAGGATCGACTCTATATTTATAAGTAGCGTTTTAACTCCACGTTACATCTGGTAGACATTCAAAACCTGGCTTTGCAAAATAGTATCCCTGCATTAATGAGATGCCCATATTTTTAAGCCACAGATACTCATCTCCAGTTTCAACACCTTCAGCCAATACTTTAATTCCAAGTTCAGAAAACATTCGCATACAATTTTCTATGATAGTTTGACGTGCTTTATCCTGATGAATATCTCGAATCAGAGCCATGTCCAACTTAACTATGTCTGTTTGAAAGTCCGCTAATAATCCAAGTCCCGAATAACCAGCACCAAAATCGTCTATGGCAGTAATAAAGCCTAGACCTCCGTAATACTTAAGAATTTCCTGAATATGTGACGAATCTCTAATACGCTCTGTTTCGGTAAACTCAAACATAATTCTATCTTTTGGAAAGCCATATTCGTCAGCAGCTTCCAATGTCGTTTGTATACATCGCTCGGGCCGGTATATCGCGTTGGGTAAAAAGTTAATACTTAACATACCAGGTAGGTTAAGCTTCGCTGCCAAAGCAATGGCTTTAACTCGACATAACTGATCAAAGGTATAACGGATTTTATCGGTAACCTGAGAGATTACGGAATAGGCAGATTCCTGTTTTAAGCCGCGAACCAAAGCTTCATAACCAAAGACTGTCTTGTTCTTGACATCAACGATGGGCTGAAATGCCATAGTAAAGTCGAAATCTAATTTAACTCGCTTATAGCATTTACTGCATCCATTTTTGGTCGCGTCGTTCTTGTTTGTTGCCATATTATGTCCTGATTAGCTTTTATCAACTAAGATTAGTCGCAACTGCCTTGTTATTCAAACACATCAACAATCTGCAGCAAAAAAGCCAGCGAATAGTAATTAAATACTATTCGCAGGCTTTCAACTGAGTGATATTAATCACGATTTTTAGGCTGCCTTAGTCGACTTTTCATGCGATTCAAGACGCATTAGATAATCAAATGCACCCAAGGCTGCCTTAGAACCCTCGCCCATCGCGATAATGATCTGTTTAAAAGGCACGGTGGTAACATCACCTGCACCAAATAGTCCGGGCACACTGGTTGCGCCTCGTTCATCGACAATCACTTCGCCACGAGGAGAAAGCTCTAAAATATCTTTTAAAAACTCACTGTTAGGTACTAGGCCAATCTGCACAAAAATTCCAGCAAGTTCAATGGTATGAGTTTCGCCATTTGTACGATCGGTATATTGCAATCCTGTGACCTGCTTACCATCTCCCAGAACTTCGTTGGTTTGTGCCTGCATGATAATATCGATATTGTTCATCGATCGTGCTTTGCGCTGTAGCACCTCATCAGCACGCAATACGTCAGAAAATTCCAATACCGTTACATGCTCAACAATGTTGGCCAGATCAATCGCCGCTTCAATGCCTGAGTTTCCACCACCAATGACAGCAACTTTTTTTCCTTTAAATAACGGTCCATCGCAATGCGGACAATAAGCCACACCTTTTCCGCGATACTCTTTTTCACCTGGTACATTCATCTCTCTCCAGCGAGCACCGGTAGAAAGAATTACCGACTGGCTGCGCAGTTTGGCTCCCGATTCTGTTTCAATTTCGAAAACGTCTGACTTACCAATGGTCTTTACTCGCTGCCCATCCATAATATCGACATCGTATGATTTTACGTGTTGTTCCAAACTGGCGACCAATTTAGGCCCTTCGGTATATTCCACCGAAATAAAGTTTTCGATACCCACGGTATCGGCCACTTGTCCACCGAAGCGTTCAGCAACGACACCCACATTAAAGCCTTTACGCGCCGCGTAAATGGCAGCCGACGATCCAGCAGGACCGCCACCAATGACCAGTACATCGAATAACTCTTTTTTCGAGAGTTGTTCCGCTTCTTTTTTCGCTGCATTGGTATCGAGTTTTTTGACTATCTCTTTAATGCTAATACGCCCTTGAGAAAAAGGTTTACCGTTCAATAAGACGGATGGAACGGCTTTAATATTTTTCGCATCAATTTCGTCTTGAAACAATGCACCGTCTATCATGGTATGTTTAATGCGCGGATTAATTATCGCCATCATATTAAGCGCTTGCACCACATCAGGACAGTTTTGACATGAAAGCGAAATAAAGCTTTCAAATTTAAAATCACCATCAAGTTCTTTAATCGATTCAATCGTTTCGTCATCGAGCTTTAGTGCATGACCGCCACTGTGCAGCAGTGCGAGCACCAACGAGGAAAACTCATGGCCCAGAGGAATACCGGCAAATTGAATATGAGAATCAAATTTTGAGGAGACTACCTGCATTAACGGAGCACGAGAGCCCGATTGGTTAACACTAACCGTGACGTTGTCCGATAGTTCAGCAATGTCGTCGGCAAGCTGTTTAAGTTCCAACGATTCTTTTTGCTCATCGAGAGTTAATCGTAGCTCGATGGCGTGCTTTAAATGCGTCAGGTAGTTTTGAAGTTGTGTTTTTAAACTAGCATCTAACATGATTAAACTCCCGATAGAGTAAAAAAAACGCCAGCTCCCAAATTATGGAGGGAAGCAAGGAGCTGGCTAAGGGTACTGGTGGAAATTCAATGGGGCTTAAATCTTTCCAACCAGGTCGAGGGAAGGGGTTAAGGTTTTCTCACCCGGCTTCCACGCCGCGGGACAAACCTCTCCATCATGCTCTGCTACGTACTGCGCTGCCTGAATTTTGCGAACCAACTCTGCTGCGGAACGACCAATACCTAAATCGTGTACTTCGGCCACTTTAATTTCACCTTCCGGGTTCATTACGAAGGTTCCGCGCAGTGCTACGCCGTCTTGTTCAACCAGTACTCCAAAGTTACGCGAGATTTCGCCAGTTGGATCACCCAACATAGGAAATTTAATCTTACTTATGGTTTCTGAGCTCTCGTGCCACGCTTTATGGGTAAAGTGTTTGTCAGTAGAAACCGAGAAAACTTCAACGCCCATCTCCTGCAATTGCGCGTAATGGTCAGCCATATCGCCCAACTCAGTAGGACACACAAAGGTAAAATCCGCCGGGTAAAAGAAGAATACGCTCCACTTACCTACGACGTCTTTCTCGGTGATGTCTTTAAACTCGCCATTGTGGAAAGTGGTTGATTTAAAAGGTTTTAATTGAGTGTTAATCAATGACTGAGTCATGAATAGCTCCTGTTAATTAGGTTAATTTCAAAGTACAGAGACTATATTAGGGCCCGCGAGACGTTCAGTATAATAGATTAATAATATCGGAGTGTTCGATTATTTAGATAAATAAAGGTTCTACCCAGGAGCCTGGCAGAATCAAATATTCGTATCCGTTGAAGTTAAACCCTATACTCAAGCAACATATAGCGACTTACTAGAAAAGCTAAGGACATGCGCATGATTTACCAAAAGGCTAAAGAGTCATTAAAAAAGGGGCTCCCCACTGCAGTATTTGAAGTGCTGCTAATCTTTGTTGGTATTACTCTTGCTCTCGCCTTTGATAACTGGAATAACGAACGGAATGAACGTGCATTAGAGCGAGAGTATCTCACTTCAATCTATAACAACTTACAAAATAACTTTCGTCAAATTGAAGATAATATGAGAACCAATACATCAACTTATCTTATAAGCCAGAAAAATATAAGCTTATTTTTACAGGGAGAAAACTATAACGAAGCAACTCTGATTAACGACTTTGGTATGTTTGGCGGTTATAAAACACTGTCACTCGAAACCAGCGGCTACACCAGCTTAAAAAGTCACGGTCTGCACTTGGTTAGAAACGCTGAGCTTCGTAATGAAATAATAGAGCTCCATGATCGTCATTTTGATCGCATCGTTATGGTTTGGGAAGGTATTAAAATACGCAGTCAAATTCCTAATCTTTGGGTTCCCATTATGTATCAACATTACGACTCTAAATACACCATTGATGATCCCGAGGATTACAAAAAACACCTGAATGACACCGTGCCACTCCGGAATGTCTATGCATGGGCATATGGACACAACCTTTCTGTAGCTATCAACACTGTTCCTGTGTATCGACACATTCATGAGTTAAGCGAAAAACTAGAAAGAAAACTGGGATTGCCGAGTAAATCTAAAGAGCGCTTGCAATCGGTAGATTTTTGGGAGTATCAGGTAGAAAATAACTGGCCGGTTATTGATCCAGTCAAATCAAGTAAACAAAATGACAGCAATTAACTTACAAAGAAAAAACTTCCGTAAAACTAATTAAGTAGCGCAGCCTCGACGATAGTCGAGGTTTTCTCTAAAGAGTTCGTTATTCTCTCAATTACGTAATGCTTCATTACGGCTACAAACTGCAAATAGCCAGCATCAATATCGTGCGGCAAGAAAAATGTACCGTTCTAGTCACGCATTTATTTTTATAATTTATTGAAGCATCAAGCGGCTCATTATTTCAATTGCGTCACAAACCTTCTATTAAACACACATCAATACTTTTTCTGAGTATTTTCCCCCACGCTTATTGAGGGTTCTCACTCTTCACCTTAAGACTAAAAATCGAGCAGGATAACCGCCGACCCTGCTGACCTGCCGGAAACCAACGTCATACCACTCACACCCAGTATGCCCGTCATAAAAGTAGGATCAAAAAACGATAAGAACTACATTATTGAGGACCCATCACATGAAGCAACGAATACTAAATTCGGCAATAGCAATGGCGTTAACCATTCCTATCGCAACCACTGCGCTGCACGCCAACAGCAGCAATCATTTACTCAAAAACAACGAAGCGGCCGTCGATCTCGATCGTACCCGTATTCCAACATTAAACAGCCTGCAGCATGTCAGTGGTCTTGCCGTGCAAGCGGCTAGTGCGTCACAGCTTGCAGCTATCAATGAGCTGCAACAGTCCAATCCAAATATGAGTATTACGCTTGATCCAGCAACCGGTACAGTAAACTCACTACACGGAATTGCGATTAGCACACAGGGTAGCTCTGCAGAACAGGTCGCGCGCAACTTTTTGGCATCCAATAGCGCACTGTTCGAAGGACTCGACGTTAATCAGCTTCAATTAAATAACAGCAAGTCAAAAGCGGCTTTGGGTGGCAACCTGCTGCGTTTTGATCAAACCATCAATGGGGTAAAAGTATTAAATAGCGGTGTTGGCATTGTAGTGGATGCCGATCAACGCATTCGTGCGGTGATGGGGCCTTATCAAAAAGATCTGTCTGTTAATACTCAACCGGGACTTGCCAGTGCATCAGCCATTAATACTGCCGCTGCCGACTTATCCAGTTATGCACGTAACCTGTCACAACAGGCTCTAGATCAACTGCAACCCGCGTATGACTTAATTGGTGAAAAACTGGGCGTATTTAAGCAACCAATCCCGGAATTAGTGATAACCAACACTCCAAACGGTCACGCACTGGCCTGGCAATTTTATTACTATTCTCAAAATCCCTTTGGCGTTTTTAAGTACGTTATCGATGCCAACAGTGGTGAAATTTATTATCGAGAAGATCAGGTAAGAACTGCAGAAGAACCTGAACCAATAGAGCAATACGCAGATTACTTCCCCACCTTCCCGCCAATTACAGAGGCGCTGCAAAACGACTGTGCGATTATTGATGCCAATGGCGGAGAAACCGGAAGAGCCTTAGGATTAGAGCGCATAAAACTGCGTAAGTTTGATCAATCCAACCGCACGACGGGTTTAAACGGGACACTTACCGGAACGCACGCTCACATCGAAAATGCATTGCCCACTAAGCTGCCTTTTGCTCAAGCCGCGGGGGGAACATACTTTTTTGAAGTCGATAACCCACCGATAGAGGCTAGACCAAATGAACGTGATCATCTTGCTGAGCCTGCCGAGCATTTTGATGGCATCAGCCAATTTATTTATATCACCTCATTACTTGAATACCTCGACTATGTGCATAAAGAAGGCGATGCGGTTCATAGCCGCGGTATAGGCTCGGGCAGTTTCCCCGATCAATACCCTAATGAGTCTGTGCCACTGCTTGGTGTTGTGCATATACCAAATGTTCTGGCACCACCAGAAGATACTTCCGATCCGGAATTTTTACCCAAGCTGCTGGGACTGGATAACGCCTTCGCCATTCCACTGTCGCAAGATGTTGCTGGTCAGGAAGTTGTGGTTAACCCAACCTTTTACGGACACGGTTACTTGCTCAATAATCTTGCGATCGACTTTAGTGTGCCGATTCACGAAGGCACGCACGCTACGATTACTCCTATAGCGGGTTTTGAGGGAAGTCCTGAAGGTGGTGCATTGAACGAAGGCCAGGCGGATCTGTGGGCCTACACCATTGGTGAAACTCCGGACCTGGGTACTTACCCGGTGAACGCCTGTAAACTTCGAAATCTGATCGCAGAAAGTGGTGGCGATCCTGATTCCTTTGAGTTTATTCGCAGCGCTCAAAGCCAATTGCGTTACTCGCAACTCGGTACCCGTGACAACACTTTCGAAGAGCATCGCGATGGTGAAATTTACGCCGGAGCCATGTGGGATTTACGTGAAATAATGACCCATATGTATCCGCAACAGCAGTTTAAGCGCCCCAATCAAGTAACCGGTGAAGCAACCGATCCAACCAGCTTAGGTAAAGAAACCTGGGAGCGACTGTTCCTTGGTTCTATGTATGTACTTGGTATTAGCGCACCGGATACGTTTGTTAAAGCGCGCGACGCCATGCTCATAGCCGACAGCATATTGTACCCGCAAAATCCGGTCGATATTAATTCCAAAGGTCGACACCATGCATTAATTGAGCGTGTATTTGCGGCACGAGAAATAGGCGTGAATGCCGAAGCACCACTAGGGGGTATTCAAGCAATCTCAACCGCTGTTAGCGATTTTACTGCACAACAAGCGGCTCCTCAGGCACCTCAAAATGTTGTTGCCGATATCGTGAATGACAAAGTGATCCGCGTGAGCTGGGATAAAATTGATGGCGCAGTGGGCTATCAAATTTTAAAACGCAAAGGCAATAGCCCGGCGCGTCTTTTTGCTGGTGTACCCGGTCGTGAATATTTCGACGGTGACTTAAACCACAGTGGTTACACTCATGTGGAGTTTGTGACTGGCGAAAACACCACATCATACGACGACAAGGGTCAAGGTTTTGGTCGTGGCTCAGGTCAGGGAATCGAAGCATTGGACTTCCAGTATGTGGTACGTGCCATTGCCGTTAATCAGAGCGGACAGGTTGGTTTTTCGAACTTATCGGGTACTGCTAAAACGGCGTTAAGCGCAGAAAATGTTACCGACCAGTTCGATGCTGACATTAGCAACGTGTCATTTACCAACGGTCAGTTTGCTTTTGATCAAGTATTAAACAACATCAGTTCGGTTGATGTGTATGGTCCGATTAACTTCGATATCATCAGCATCAGCAGTCCTAATGTAACCGCAAGCAATGCTGACAATGGCGGTACCGGCCAAAATGGCAACGCTGCACGTTATGTTTATGATGACGCCGTTGCTGCTGGCGAGCAATCCTCAGCGCGCTACTTGTCATTTAACAACCCAATGGCCGAGCTGTTTACCTTCCGCGCAAAAATCAGTGGTCAAGTTGAAGGTACACCAACCGCCGCAAACGGTAGTCAGGTAGCTACCGATACTTCAGAGCCAGCCGAGCGCGCCGTGGTTTATCACAACTATGAAGAACGCACCGGTATGGTGTTGATTGGTACGTCTGATGCTCGTGGTGCCGACGGTGTTGATTATGTCGACGTAGAGTTTACCGCACTGAACAGCGCCAAGAACGTTGTTGCAACGTTAAGTGCCGACCCAAGTTTAGGCGCTTACCCAGACCTGGATTTTGAACTGCACGACAGTGATGGGAACGTAATGGCAACGTCTGGTAACTTTGGTCCGAATGAGCAAGTCGGGGGCGTGATCATTCCCGGTGAAACTTACATCTTACGTGTTGTTGGTTGGGCTAATGGGCCAACAGAATTTCATATTCTGATTGATCAAACGGTAACCGACCCGGCTGATGCCAGTGAAGGAACTCAGTCGTCTTCCAATACGGTGTCCAACGACTTGTTGCTTGAGTTTATTGTTGATCCAATCACCGGAGCAGTTACTTCAAGCCTGTTATAACACCTCATATCAAAATAATAATCGAAGCACTATTAGCGCCCTTTACGGGCGCTTTTTTTTGCGGATACAAAAGCCGGCTGTTTGATCATAAAGAGTTGCATTGGACACTGCTGTCCAACTCATCTAGGATACTGGTGCCTCATTAATTAGGTGAGGTGCATTGATGTTGACATCGAAGATTAAAAATCTACTTCAACTTTACTCTAACCAACAACTTTGGACCGACGAAGAAGTAAAGGAAAACATTGATTCTCTATTAAATAAATTACTGTCATCCAAGCTTCAAATACTTGACGATGAAGAGTATACGTTATTGTTCATCATGCTGGTTGGCCTGCTCGAAGCCGTCGGTAACAGCTTGCAACATGCAGAGTGTCCAAACCTACATGAGCAATTGATTGAACTGAAAACCGAGTTAGAGTTAACACTTGAACAGATACACCTCTTAATTTGTCTCTGACAATACAGGAATGGTCACAATGGAGTTTAAAGAATTTCGCCAACAACTGATCCAGTTGATTGGAGTAGGAAAAGATAATGCAGTGAGCATTGGCTACTTAATTGATGCGTTGCCGGTGACTTTTGATGGAGAACCAGAATCGTTTCGCCGTGGTATCAATCGAGAGTTATCTCGTTTGGTAGACATTGCTGATGGCAGTCTCCTTGTGCTTGGTGGAGGTCGCGGAAATCCTAAACGATTTTACTGGGACAATAGCGAGTCAAAATCAGAAATGTTTGAAAGCCATAAGCCACGCTGGCACAGTTTTGCTCATGCCATGGCGATGGTTTTCATCGGTGAGCATTTTACTCAATTTTTACCGACCCACTTTATGGACGAACTCGAGGAAGATATCGACATGGCATGGTCTGTTCTGGCCTCGTCTAACGACTTTCGAGAGCGCTCAGATGAAATGCGTATGAAATTGATGTTTCAACCATCGGGATACGATCTTAAACCCGTCGACAACCAAAATATTGACGATAAGCGTCAAGTGTATCGTGCACTCAATGAAGAAAAATGCTTCGCAGCACACTACAACTCTATTCACCCTAATATTCCACAGCAGATCACGGTTTCGCCGCAACGCGTCTGTTATTTGAACCATCAGGTTTTAGTGCTCGGTTACATCCATGAAGCTAAATTAACCAAATACCTTGAGTTGTCACGTCTCAAACAAGTTAGTATTCAGAACAATAGTTCTGATTTTAAGAAGCTCGATATGTCTCAACTCGAATCAAAACATAGGTTTAAAGCCCGCGTACATACTTGGGTCAAAAACTATTTCGAAACCGTGCGTCTGGGTGATGCGCAACCAGTTACAAGTCAACGAGAGCAAGGCGACTGCTGGATAGTAGAAGCCGATATAACTTTACCCAACCATTTCAATGACCCTGCTAAACCCGATCCCTTCTTTTTCGCTAACTTTCTTGGGATGTTTGCCGACTCATTAGAAGTGCTTGAACCGCTATGTCTACGTCAGGAAATGATCCGGCGTTCGCAAAGCTTTAAAAACTTATACGATGACACAACCAGTTCACATTCAATAATCAATCAAAGCCCTCACAATATGGCCAATCAATAGGATTAATAATGAATAAAAAAGAGTATTTGAACAAGCCAGTAGTCAATGACTTCATCCAATACTTCAGCCAACTCATCAGTAACCCAGGCGCAAAGCTTATTCAAAGCTACAAACCGAGCAACAGTAAACAGCGATTCGAGATACAGCACTTTAGCGACGCTTTGCAACAATATCACTGGAACAAAAAAGATTATCATCATACGACCATTGAACTGTCTCAGCATTGCGATCGAATTCAAAAAGCATTGACTATCGAAGATGAGTTCGAAGCACTGACGAGCAGCATTCGAATCTTTGAGTGGGGTGGTGTGATCAATCGAGCATCGGTAACCTGGTTGGTTGAGAACGCCGAGCGGCGCCAACTCGTCGCTGCTATTAAAGAATCAATTGATATCTTAACCAGTGATTCTGATGAACAAGTTCATCGTTTTAATGACAATAAAGCGCTGCGCTCTGACTCAGCCACAACCAAGCTTTTTTCATTAGCATCAAAAGAAAAATCCATTATTTATGACAACCGAGTTGGAGCTGCTCTAGGAGTGATCATCAAAGCTTACTTAAAGTCAGCTGGTCTCGATAAGGTTCCAACCGAGCTTAACTTTATGCGTGGTGATGCCACTAAAAGAGATCAAAAGCGAAATCCTTCAGAGGGCGACTATCAATTTGACGTAAAAAAGACCGGTGCACCTCATGCACTCTGTAATCTGCGTGCAAACTGGATTATTGAGCAGGTGGTACAAAATTGGGAATGCCCTGTTTCGGTGTCGATAAATTCGCCGCTTCGAGAAATTGAAGCCATTTTATTTATGATTGGCTATGACATTACCACTGTCGAAAAAATTAGTCTTACCTAGGTAAATCCATTCTAATATGCTAATGGACAGGGATGTCCAATGGCTACTTTACACTGTCTTCTAACATTTATTAGGAGGCATTATGACAGAAACATTCATTCTATTCTTTGGATCATTTTTCAGCGTTTTTCTACTAGGTTTTAACTCACAATTAGTTAAAGATGGCAATGTGTGGGGAGCGTTTTCGATCGCTTGGTTTATCACCTTAAGCAATATGTTGTACACGCGTTCTTTTGTTCTTAGCTCCTCTTTTGAGAACAGTTATCTTATTGCCGGTCTTGGTTCCTCTATCGGTATAGTCTGTTCAATTTGGTGTTATAGAGCGTTTAAAACCAAATCATTTTTTTTGCGAACAGCTACAAAAAATATCGAGGTTAATAATGCTTAAAGAGAAAGATTATTTACCATTAGCGAATGCTTTGGCTATGCATGGTTATGCGCAGCAAGAGACCGTGTATACATGGTTACTTCAAAGCCCGTTAGGACTATTAATGCCAGCGCCGCAGTTAATTGGTACGTCCATGAAACTTTATTCGCTTATCAATGAACCCAACAGAGAATTACTTTTTAATCAAATGTCTGATATGAATATCTTATTTGACGTGTTTAATGATGCCTTTCAGGAATTTAGACTTGAAACTAAGTGCGACAACGAAGTTGTATTGGTCGATGAAACCATTCACACCCTTCATATATTTAACGAGCATTCCTATGCTCGATTAATACAAATTTTAAGAGGACAGCCGCTAAACGAACATAACCTACTCTGCGCGCTAAAAGAATTTGCCGTATTTAACAAGCTAATTCGCTGGTTTGACTTAATAAAAGTAGGTCATTTAACTGCTCTAAAAAGAGAGCTTGTTCGGCTGATGAAAAGACAAGCCTGTCCAACTCAACGAGTAGAATAAACTCGAAATATTGACTAACGGTATGAGGAGAACACTCAATGCAAGTTATACGAAACTCTCGTGGAGAAGTGATTGGGCATATTACTGTTGTTCACGGAGGGATTCAGCAAATTCGTTCAAAAGGAGGTCGCTTGCTAGGCTGGTATGACCCACAATCAGATAGAACTGTAGATGCAAAAACCGGCAATTGGATGGGAATAGGAAATCAGCTTATGATGCTTTTGGGAAATGATTTAAACTGCTAGTGAATAGCAGATTGCTCTGAGCAACTTTTCGTTCGCTCAGAGCTCATCAATTATGTATCTATCCAATCTAAAGTTGTGTGCTCCTTACTAATATTAAAACAATGACTGATTAATCCGTTAAAACTTCGTGTATGGATGTGTATATTACTGAAACTTAAAACTTCTCTGTTTTAGTAGTTTGTCTTTAAATAGCTTGCTTCTTTAATGGCATTAATGATATTCACTGCTATATTTATTAGAAATAATTATCAATCGACTGAGCAAATGGACGTTAATTGCGAAAGAACCTTAGAAACAAAGCATAACCCACTGTATTTAATTAGGTTATCCCATGTTAAAGCTAGAGAAAGACGATCTTCAGTCTTAATTGTTTTTGCATTATTGTTCAGTTTATTACAGCTAAAGCCAGCAGTGGCCTTTGATGAAAAGGTTCTGTTAAGTACCGGTTCGACCAGACCTATTCTTGTGAGTCAAGAAACTCGACGGATTAACCTAAATAACCACACTGACGTTCGCGAGTATACTTTTACCGATTTAACAACATTAGAACTTGGACAACATCAAGATATTCTTAAAAACTACCTTCTTAGCAATGATAGTAGGTCCAATAAAACCTTTAAAGAAAAGCTCACTGTATTTCGTGTGAAAGGTACATTTAATGATGGTAAAGGCCGAATATTTACACTTTCGGCATCCAACCCAATAATTCGTCATATTGATATATTAGTGTTAAATCAGAACAATAGAGTAGTAGAACATAAAAAACTTGGTCTTCTAGATCGCACTTCAATCGAAGCAACTGAAAGTCATCAGTCACTTGATATAACAATCAAGAACGAAGAGCAATATACCGTCTATTTATACAGCCGAAGTTTGTCAACGCCTGTAATGCTTCTAGAGTTATTTTCTTCTGAAGCTTTTAAAAGCTATCACCAGGTTAAACTAATTTTTTGGGGTGCGATCATCGCTCTTTTACTCGGTGTAGCTTTTTACAACGCAGTAATTTATATGGTTTCCAGATCAAAGGCATTTGTTTGGTACCTGGTGTTTTATGCAATAGCTTTTATCTATTTCTCCGCATTCCATGGATTTGGTATCCTGCTCTGGCCATACTCCATATACCAGTGGATAGGAACTCATATATTACCACTGAGTTATGTGCTACTGTGGATACTACTCAATTTTTCGGTTAAATTTTTACAGAGTAGAAAACATGCGAATCAAATTATTGGTTACCGTTATGTTCTCGACTTTTTGCTCGCTGCATTATTTCTTATTTCAATATCACCGCTATTTAATATCGCGTTATTTAGTCTATTTTTTTCCGAGTTAGTCGTTAGCCTGTTCACAATATCTATAGCAGCGATTGCCTGGCGCAATGGTTTTTATCCGGCAAGATTTTTTATTCTATCCTGGTCGTGCTTAATTGTTGGAGCTTTAACTGGTCTAGTGGCAAGACTTGAGTTGATCCCGATTAACTTTTTTACAATGTATGCTTTCTTCTTTGGCGCAGTTGCCGAGCTATTACTGCTAGCAGTAGCGTTGGCAGACCGTATTAAGTATGCTGAGCGACTATCTTTTAAGTACGCGTTTACAGATCCTCGAACACTACAACCAAATCTTCCCTATTTCTCAAGTCACTACTTTCATCTAGAAAATTCAGCCACCGGTGCGAATCAGCCTGCTCATTTATTGCTATTAAAACTTGAATCTATAGAGAACTTAACTGGCTTGTTAGGACCTAAACAGACAAAAAACCTGTACCGTAGACTAGTCGCTCGAATTAACAACTACCTCCTAAATAGCGACAAGGTGTTAAGTTATAAAGTAGCCAACAAAGGTCGTCACTTTATGATTGCGCTACCTGATGATATGTTGCTTTTCATGTTAAAAAAATGTGACTCTATAGAATGCATATGTCAAGAAATGATTAATCAAGTAGAAAGTCCAATTTTGGTAGACAATATAGAAAGCCGAGTGAGTACAAGAGTTGGGATTGCAGATATAGAACTTAGTAATGCAGTAGGTAGTAAACGAGCTACAGTAGAAGCAATATACGAAGCGTATCGAAAAGCATTGGTTGCTTTACTTGAAAGTAGCGATAATGAAGATAAAGTTGCCTACTACAAAGCCGAATACGACGAGAAAATTCGAAAACAATTAGAGTTATTGTCAGAGCTTTATTCTGCAGTAGATCAGAAAGAGTTTTCTATTCATGTACAGCCACAGTACGATATCGATCGAAATATCGTTGGCGGAGAAGTTCTGATTCGCTGGATTCATCCGGAAAAAGGATTTATTTCGCCTGCCGAATTTATACCTTTAGCAGAGCGAAGCTCAAATATTTTTCCTATAACTAAAGTGGTATTAGAGAAATCATTTAGTTGGATTTCGAAAAACAAGGAAAGTTTAGACTCATTTTCATTGGCTATAAATTTATCGGTACATGATATTTACCAAAAGGAGCTTTTCGAAACAATTGAGTATCTAATGTCAACCTATAATGTTCCTGCTAGTTTTATATCTTTTGAAATTACAGAAAGCGCAGTCTCTGAAGATCATGATGCCTTTCTTGCAGGCTTAAATAAGCTTCGATCAATGGGCTTTAAGCTTGCTCTTGACGACTTTGGAACAGGCTACTCTTCAATGAGCTACTTGCAAAAAATTGCGGCAGATAAAATTAAAATTGACATCAGTTTTGTTAGGGATATCCATAAATCAGAAATCAATCAAAAAATTGTTGGATCTATTGTGCAAATAGCCAATGCTATCAATGCACAAACGGTCGCCGAAGGAATCGAAAATGAAGAAGAGCTCAGCATCATTCAGCGATTGGGGGTAAACTTTATACAGGGTTACTTTACAGGAAAACCTGTAGATTCAGAACACTTCATTGAAACTCATATGGTGGCCAATACTCCTGGTAAAGCAGGAGCGCTAAGTTAGTAATCACCAATCCAGTTTAAAACATTCTGCCCCATGATCTCGGCTTTTTGTTCGCTGCTGATCACTCCCTGCTGCTCAGCTTGGTCGAGAAAAATTCCGGGGTAACAGCCTTCGACGGTATCCATTTCACCAAGAGGATAAGGATCATCCACCCCCCAAACGATTTGCGAAACGCCGCAACGATTCACCATAAGCTGAAGCGTATGAACGTCATGCACCAGAGTATCAAAATACACATTGGGCTGAGCC